>JBDKLP010000027.1:0-39847 GCA_039795575.1 Bacteroidota bacterium
GTGCTATCAAAATCATCCTTTCCAGCAATTACTTCCAACACCAACGCGGCATCCTGAACCGTGTGGGAGAAAATACCTATTTGATCAAAAGAGGAAGCATAAGCAATAAGTCCATATCTTGAAATACGACCATAACTTGGTTTCAATCCAATCACTCCACAAAAATCTGCAGGCTGACGAACAGACCCGCCCGTATCGGATCCCAAACTAATCATGCACAAATTCGCTTGAATTGCAACAGCAGATCCACCGGATGAACCACCTGGAACACGATCTTTATCAAGTGCATTTTTCACTGCACCAAAAGCAGAATTTTCATTACTGCTTCCCATGGCGAATTCATCACAGTTTTGCCTTCCTATGATTATGGCGCCTTCGTCTAATAATCTTTGAACAGCAGTTGCAGAATAGACAGCAGTATAGTTTTCTAAAATTTTAGAAGCAGCTGTAACTTTATGCCCATGGTAACAGAGCACGTCTTTGATACCTACCACTACTCCATGTAATTTTCCTAAGGGCTTTCCAGCTTTACGCAATGTATCTAATTCCATTGCGCGCGAAGTCGCCTCCTGTGAAAATACTTCTAAAAATGAATTGAGTTGTTGATGCTGATTGATTTGTTCCAAGAAAAAATCAACCGCTTGGATACAAGAGGTTTCACCAGCTACTAATGCAGCATGGTATTCTTTAATTGTATTAAAACGAAACACTACTTAGCTCCTTTCTCGTCTTTTTCGTTGATACCGTCTTCTAATTCTTTCTTCACGTTATTTTTAGCATCGTTGAATTCACGGATACCTTTTCCTAATCCTTTCATAAATTCAGGAATTTTTCTTCCGCCAAACATTACTAAAATCACTACACCAATGATTAATAATTCTTGAAATCCTAAGTTTCCCATAATGTTGTATTTAGAAATTTAAAGGTACGGTAATTATAAAACAGAAACCTCAATTTTACATGAATTAACAAAAAGTAGGGGCAAAAAAAAACGGACCCCATAAATGGAGCCCGTTAATATATTAGTTAGAAAGGGTGACCCTTCTTGAATACTAGAATCTTTTTTCCTTGATACGAGCACTCTTACCACTACGATCACGTAAGTAGTACAATTTAGCACGACGTACTTTACCAGACTTATTCAATACGATTGAATCAATGTTTGGAGATAAGAAAGGGAATAAACGCTCAACACCTACTCCATCAGAGATCTTACGCACAGTGAAAGATGCAGTTGCACCATTTCCTTGTGTTTTGATAACATCTCCACGGAAAGACTGGATACGCTCTTTACCACCCTCTACAATCTTGTAGTTTACGGTAATATTATCACCAGCTTTAAACGCTGGGTATTCTTTTTTTGCTGTCAATTGCTCGTGTACGAACTTTACTGCTTCGCTCATAATTCTTGTTTTTTGCGGACGGCAAAGGTAGGGTTACCCTTGCTATTATCCAAATTATTTCAATCAAATATTAAAATCCAGCCATTTTAGGTCAATTTTTACCTATCTGGCAATGTTTACGGCACGCTTTTCACGGATTACAGTCACTTTAATTTGACCAGGATAGGTCATTTCGGTCTGTATTTTCTGTGCAATTTCAAAGCTCAATTGGTCTGAGGACTGATCGGTTACCTTTTCGGCTTCCACAATCACTCTCAATTCACGACCTGCTTGGATCGCATAGGCTTTCTCTACCCCTTGGTAGTTCATGGCTAAATTTTCTAAATCCTTGATTCTCTGAATATATTGTTGCATAATCTCTCTTCTCGCTCCTGGTCTTGCACCGCTAATAGCGTCACAAGCTTGGATAATGGGAGAAATTACATATTGCATTTCCATTTCATCATGGTGCGCACCAATGGCATTTACTACCGCAGGATTTTCACCGTATTTCTCGGCTAATTTAGCACCTAATAAGGCGTGACTCAATTCTGTCTCCTCATCAGGTACCTTACCAATATCATGCAGTAAACCTGCTCTCTTCGCCAATTTAGGGTTCATGCCTAATTCAGCTGCCATGATACCACATAAGTTGGCCGTTTCTCGAGAGTGCATTAATAAGTTTTGACCATAAGAGCTACGGAAACGCATTTTACCGACGATTCTAATTAACTCTTTATGTAAACCATGAATACCTAATTCGATTACGGTACGCTCTCCTATTTCAACAATTTGCTCTTCTAGTTGACGACGTGTTTTTTCAACTACTTCCTCAATACGCGCTGGGTGTATACGACCATCTGCCACTAAACGTTGTAAGGATAAACGCGCAATTTCACGACGCAATGGATCAAATGATGATAATAAAATGGCTTCTGGTGTATCATCTACAATTAAATCTACACCTGTTGCTGCTTCAATCGCACGGATATTGCGTCCTTCACGACCAATGATTTGTCCTTTCATTTCATCTGATTCCAAATTAAATACCGTTACCGTATTTTCAATGGCTACTTCGGCAGCTGTACGTTGGATAGATTGTATAATGATTTTTCTAGCTTCTTTATTTGCTTTTTGTTTCGCATCCTCAATAATATCTTGTTGTAAAGACAAAGCCTGTGTTTGGGCTTCATTCTTCAAGCTCTCAATTAATTGTTGCTTAGCGTCTTCGGCACTTAAATTCGCTATTTTTTCTAATCGACGAATATGTTCTTCTTGGTGCTTCTCAAGTTCTGTGCGCTTCACATTGATTAAATCAATTTCGCGATTTAGTTTTTCTTTAATCACGTCATTGTCCTTGATTTGCTTGTCCAAAGCAACCACTTTCTGATTGATATTCAGTTCGTTTTGCTTAATGCGGTTTTCTGCTTCACCAATTTTTTTATTACGATCTAAAATCTCACGATCATGATCGGCTTTCAATTGTACAAAACGTTCTTTTGCTTCTAATTGCTTCTCTTTTTTGATGGTTTCAGCTCTTAATTCAGCTTCTTTTAATATACTTGCTGCTTGCGCTTCGGCATCTTCAATTTGCTTTTTCGTATTTCGGGCAAAAACCAATTTGCCTACCAAGAGTCCACCTACTAATGAGGAAGCTCCGATGATGATCAATAATATTGATTGGTCCATTGTGAAAATCTTGTTGTTTAAAAAATCTTAGCGCCCTTTTCAGTTTATCATTACAATTCACCTGTGTTGACCTTACTAAATACTAGGCTTTGCATAGCATATTGCAAGACAACCCATTACGATTAAATACAATGCGTCAAAGGTTCTGCAACGAAGATAAAGAAATAATAGATTGATTGGAGGAAAATGCCCGAGGACCTGTCAATTAGTTCCCAGAAATCACTTTTTCAATACTGGCACTTAGGCTATCTATTTGATTTTGAAGGCTTTCTAGTTCATATAGGTTCTGCCCATTGGACTGTTGTTCGGTAGTAAACCATAAAAGCACCATGGAAATATAGTCCTGCATATCCTTACCAGCATACAAATTTTTGAATTCTCCCATTTTTTGATTGATAATGGCTGCAGTTTTACGCACAGCTTCTTCATCCTTAGGTGCAATTCTCACCCTATAGGTACGATCCGCAATGGTAATATTCACTGGAATCATTTCTTTAGCTGGGCTTTGTTCGGCTGACATAAGGTACATTTTGGAATGAATCCGCTTTAAGCACTATGGATTCAGGTTATTGATACTGTGGTCTATTTCTTTAATATATTGGTCAATTTTTTTGACCAATATGGCTTTTTCGGCTGGGTCCATGCCTGCACCCTGATTCATAAGGGCTGCAGTAAGTTGTGCCTGGCCTTGCTTAATACTTAATTCCAATTCTTGGTTTTGAGCAGATTGCTGTTCAATTGTTGATTTCAATTGTTGATTTTCTTTTTCCAAATGAGCATACTGCTTTAATAAAGCTGCTAGCTTTTCTTGCAATTGTGCGATGGAATTATGTAAGTCAACCATTGTTGCTATGATTAGAAATGAATTATTGAATGTAGTTATTTTCTGATTTCAGCTTGAATATTTTTTTCAAACAATTCTATTAGCTTTTTCATCATGGCGTCAATTTCAACATCGGTCAATGTTTTATCGGGCGCATTGAAAACAAAATTAATAGCTACCGATTTTTTACCTGCTCCTAATTTATCACTCTCAAAGATATCAAACACTCGTGTAGCCGTTAATGCATTCAATTTAGCATCCGCAATACTTGATTGGATGGATGCAAATGGTGTGGCTTTATCAATCACCAAGGCAAGGTCGCGTTCTACTGAAGGATATTTGGAAACCTCTTTATATACTACTTGTTTGCTCTGGTAGGCACTTAATAAAGC
The DNA here is from genome assembly GCA_039795575.1 of Bacteroidota bacterium. Classification (GTDB taxonomy): domain Bacteria; phylum Bacteroidota; class Bacteroidia; order Chitinophagales; family Chitinophagaceae; genus Sediminibacterium. Next base: position 4,287 of record JBDKLP010000027.1, read on the forward strand.
ATTCAAATCAAAATTTACATAGAACACTGGTTGCTTAATACCAAAAGCTTGCAGTTTTTTATTGCCCTGCATTTCCAAATAGCCAATAGTTTTTTTATTCCAAACAAATTCGATCCATCCACTTGCATTAGATTTTTCTATTACTCCTTGAATACCCAACAATGCAATGATTGCCTGAGCGGTTCCTTTGGCAATAAAATAATCTTGCTCTGTCCCTTTGGTTCTCCAACCATCGGCCTGTTGTTTGCCAGAAAGATAAATGGCCAATTGCTCGGTTTCATAATATTTACCAGCGTTGGATTTGCCATAGACCTTGCCTATTTCAAAAAACGAAATGGCATTATTTTGTCGGTTCAAATTATAAGCAATGGTTTCCAATCCTGTTTCCAACATACTTGGACGCATTACATCTAATTCGGCACTTAAATTGTTCAACATCTTTACCGAACTCATCAAGGTTTCGGCTGTGAAATAAGTGCTATTGGTAATGGAATTGGTCAAGATTTCAGTAAACCCTCGTCCCACTAAATAGTTGGCAATTTTTTCTTTGAATTTTTCTTTTTGCTCCATGGGGTCAATCGAAGGACTCATTGTAATGGAACTAGGAATTTCGATATTATCCAAACCATCGATACGCAATACTTCCTCTACTAAATCAGCGGGCAAACTAATATCTGGTTTATGATAAGGCACGGCCACTTCGATACTATCTGTGGCTTCCTTAATCAATTCAAAACCCAAGCTTGTTAAAATGGTTTTTACTTTATCGGCAGGATAATTTTTACCGCTTAATTTTTTCAAATAAGCATAAGTTAGTACTACCGTTTTTTTCACTGCAGGATTAGGATATACATCCACAACTTCACTACATTTTCCACCTGCTATTTCCTGAATCATTTTAGCAGCACGTTCTAATACATTCACAGTGCCTGCAATATCCACGCCCTTCTCAAAACGAGTAGCAGCATCGGTTCTAAGTCCATGGGTTAATGACGTTTTACGCACATGTATATTTTCAAACCATGCACTTTCTAAAAATAAATTAGTTGTCGTTGTTGATACTCCACTTTTTAAGCCACCAAACACACCTGCAATACATAATGGTTTTTCTGTGTCACTTATCATTAAATCATTTGCTGCCAATTTTCTTTCTATCCCGTCTAAAGTCAAAAATGCAGTACCTGCTGGATATTTTTTTACCACAATGGTGCCATCCTTTATTTGATGGGCATCAAAAGCATGCAAAGGTTGACCCGTTTCATGTAAAATATAATTCGTGATGTCTACAATATTATTAATACTGCGCACTCCAATGGCTTGCAACCTGTTTTTTAGCCAACTTGGTGAAGCTTTCACTTCCACACCCTCAATCACCAAGCCACTATAACGTGCACAAGCTTTTTGATCTTCAATAATTACTTTGTAAGGCTTCACAGTTGCATCCTTACTACTCATTGTTGTAAAAGGACTCACTGCTGCAACCGGAGTTTCATGATAAGACAAATAAGCACAAACATCTTTCGCTACACCATAATGACTCATGGCATCCATCCTGTTGGGTGTTAAACCAATTTCATATATCCAATCCTGATAATATTCATAGAGTTCAGCAACCGGAGTCCCTACTTTAACTTGTGGATCTAATACAATAATACCCCCGTGGTCCTCACTGATTCCAATTTCATCCTCGGCACAAATCATTCCCTCACTTTCTTCTCCTCTAATTTTTGCTAACTTCATGGTAATGCCCGCTTCGGCATTTTTGGGATAAATAGTAGTGCCCACTGATGCCACTACTACTTTTTGACCTAATGCTACATTACTTGCACCACACACAATATGCAAAGGACGTTCACCACCTGTGTTTACTTTTGTCAACTTTAATTTATCGGCATTGGGATGCTGGCTTAATTCCACTACTTCCCCTACCACTAAACCAGACAAACCCCCTTTGAAATTTTCAATTTTTTCCAAGGATTCTACTTCTAATCCAATAGAAGTCAATATAGTAGATAATTCTTCTGGGCTAATGGTTTTTGGTAAATATTCACTCAGCCAATGGTAACTAATGGTCATATAAGCACTTTAAAGTATGGCTTCAAAAATAAGCATTTTTTTGCCCCCTAGTTTATCCAAAGGTGAATAACCCTATTTTTTAGGTGCAAAACAGGTGAATAACCCCAAAATACTGTGCATTGCCGGTTGATGCTTTTGTGGATTATACAAAGTTTAAAATAAATTTCATGATCTCCCTTTTAGGGCTCATTTTCGCAGTAGAAAACAGTGAATTCATATGCCCATTCCTAATATAAATACCAACGCAAAAAGTAGAAAAAAAAGCAGTTCGGTGGAATTAAGTTCCATGATGTATGGAAAAATCCCCCCTCAGGCAAAGGAATTGGAAGAGGCGGTATTAGGTGGCATCCTTTTGGAAAAAAGTGCATTCGATACAGTAACTGAAGTGTTGAAGCCTGAGTGTTTCTACAGTGATGCACACCAAATCATTTTTACTACCATGCAAGCATTACAAATGGAAAATCAACCCATTGATATGCTCACAGTAGTAGAAGCTTTAAAAAAGAGAGAGCAGTTGGATTTAGTGGGTGGTGCTTATTATATTTCCAAATTAACCAATGTGGTGGTTTCTACTGCCAATATTGAAGCACACGCAAGAATTGTTTTACAAAAATTTATTCAAAGAGAATTGATTCGTATCAGTGGCGAAGTGATTGCCAATGCTTACGAAGACAGCACCGATGTATTTGATTTATTAGACGATAGTGAAACCAAGATGTTTAATATCACGAACAATTACTTGAAAAAGAATTTCGTGGATATTCAAAATGCCTTGGCCGATGCAGTAAATAAAATTGATAAACTTAGAACACAAAAAGATGAAATTTCGGGTGTGCCAAGTGGATTCAATTCTTTAGACAGAATCACTTACGGATGGCAACCTACCGACTTAATTATTTTGGCCGCACGTCCTTCAGTGGGTAAAACGGCGTTTGCGTTAAACCTTGCAAGGAATGCAGCAATGCATCCTACCAAACCACAGGCAGTAGGCTTTTTCAGTTTGGAGATGAGTGCTGCACAGTTGGTGCAAAGAATTTTAAGTGCTGAGAGTGAAATTAAAATGGAGAAAATTTCACGAGGCAAATTGGAAGATTATGAATACCAACAATTGCATAGCAAGGGTATTAAAAAATTAGAGACAGCTCCCATTTATATTGACGATACCGCCGCATTGAACATTTTTGAATTCAGGGCCAAAGCGCGAAGATTGGTAAACAAGCACGATGTAAAAATTATCATTATTGACTACTTGCAATTAATGAGTGGTTCAGGTGATAGGAATTCAAATCGTGAACAAGAAATTAGTAATATCTCAAGAAGCTTAAAGGCTTTAGCAAAAGAATTGCAAATTCCTATCATTGCATTGTCTCAGTTAAGTCGTGCGGTAGAAACCAGAAAAGAAAGTAAGATGCCTCAGTTGAGCGACTTACGTGAATCGGGTGCAATTGAACAAGATGCTGATATGGTTATGTTTATTTATCGTCCAGAATACTACGAGGTAATGAGCAACGAGATGGGCGAAAGTACACAAGGTGAAACCCATATTAGAATTGCGAAGCACAGAAATGGTTCATTGGATTTAGTGAAACTAAGAGCCCGTTTAGATATTCAAAGATTCGAAGAATGGGATGGTGATGATGGAGGTTTGCCAGGCTTACCCAATAATTTCAAACCCACTTCCAGCTTTAATGATCCAGCAATGGGCGGAGATGGTGGACGTTTCTTTATTCAAGGTAGTAAAATGAATGGTGGGGAATTTGACGAAGGCCTTAACGAAGAAAGTCCATTCTAATTACTTGCTCTCAATCCCAAAGCATCCTACAATTTATTGAATATGGCTGTTCCTTTTTTTTATGAACCCTTGGTTACAAGCAATGCAAGCGCTTATAATTTAAGCGAGGAAACCAGCAAGCATTGTGTGCAAGTATTGAGAATGAAGGAAAGAGATCGATTGGATTTAACCAATGGTATGGGGCAAATTTTTGAAGCACATTTGTTGGTTGCACATAAAAAAAATGCACAAGTACAAATAAACAATGTAAAAACAGTGGACCCAAGTGCCCAAAAAATGGTGCTTGCAATTTCCTTGTTAAAAAATGCAACCCGATTAGAATGGTTATTTGAAAAAGCCACCGAAATGGGCGTACATACCATTGTGCCTTTATTATGTGAACGCACCATACATGAAAGGATGAAGATGGAAAGAATGCAAAATATTTTGCAATCTGCCATGATACAAAGTCAACAAGCTTGGCTTCCCATTTTAACTGCCCCTATGGACTTGAAGGCATTCATAGCACAATATCAAGCGGAACAGCAATGGATTGCACATTGCGAACCCACCGAAAAAACAAGTGTTAAAAGTATAGAGGCGGGTAAGGACTGTATTATATTGATTGGGCCAGAGGGTGATTTTAGCCCAGCTGAAATTGAGTATGCAGAAGCACATCAATACCAAGCCATTCATTTAGGCCCTACCCGATTAAGAACAGAAACTGCTGGTTTATTTGCATTGAGTGTCTTAAAAAAATTCTAAATTGCTAATATGCGCATCGTAACAGTAGATACCCCAGGATTGGTGAAGGCCTTTCTAAATTTGAACGCAGTAGTGAATCAAAGCAACCCTCATTATATTCGTCCATTGGACAACGAAGTGGAAGCTGTGTTCAATCCTCAAAAAAATAAATTGTTCAAGGAGGGGGATGCCAAAAGATGGATTGTGCAAGACAATATGGGCGTGCCGGTTGGTAGAATTGCTGCGTTTTATTATCCCAAATACATTAATAAAGGAACTGACTATCCCGTGGGATGTGTAGGTTTTTTTGATTGCATCAACGATCAAGCAGTAGCCAATTTATTATTAGATACCGCAAAGCATTGGTTGGCCGAACAAGGTATGGAAGCAATGGATGGACCTATTAATTTTGGAGACAGAGATAAATGGTGGGGCTTAATGGTAGAAGGCTTTGATAAAGCGCCCATGTATGGCATGTCTTTCAACCCCGACTATTATGAGCAACTCTTAACCAATTATGGATTTGAAAATTATTACAATCAATATTATTATCGATTGAATGTTTTCGACGAACTACCTCCGCGATTTAAAGAACGTTTTGAAAAATTTGACGCCAAGGTCGATTACCAAGCAAAACATTTGACTTTAAATAATTTAGAAAAATACGCGCAGGATTTTGTGACCATTTACAATGCAGCGTGGGCACAGCATGGCGAAGCAAAGGCCATTAGTTTTGAGCAAATCATGAAATTGTTTAACACGCTAAAACCTGTAATGGATCCTCAAGTAATTTGGTTCGCCTACTATAAAGAAGAACCCATTGCGATGTTTATCAATATACCTGACGTGAATCAATACTTTAAATATTTTAATGGCAAATTAGGCTTAATACAAAAACTACATTTGCTTTGGATGAAATGGAGGGGAACCAATACACGTTTAACTGGACTGGCATTCGGAGTGGTTCCTAAATACCAATCCTTGGGTATTGATAGTTACTTAATCTATTCCAGTGCTCTATTATTGTGGGACCTTAAAAAATACCATGAATACGAAATGGGTTGGGCAGGTGATTGGAATCCTAAAATGGTGAATATTTACAAAAGTTTAGGCGCGCAACCAAGTCGCAGAATGGTTACTTATCGATATATTTTCAATCCCCAAGTACATCCGTTTGAGCGCCACCCAGTAATGGAATACAATACAAGCGCATAAACCCGTTTAGACATTCCTTAGCACGCTTTAAATGTGCATAAATGGCCAATAAATTATAAGGGGATATTGTGTATATTGCGCGTCTACTATGGATAATTTTGTTGTTTCTGCTCGAAAATACAGGCCCCAAAACTTTAATACAGTGGTGGGACAGTCTCATATTACGACAACCTTAAAAAATGCCATTTTAAACAATCATTTGGCGCATGCCTTTTTGTTTTGTGGTCCAAGAGGGGTAGGTAAAACTACATGTGCCCGTATTTTAGCTAAAACAATTAATTGCACCAATATCACCAAGGAGGGCGAAGCTTGTAATGAATGTGACAGTTGTACCTCTTTTGAAAAAGGGGCTAGCCTAAATATTCATGAATTGGATGCGGCCAGCAACAATTCAGTGGATGATATTCGATCTTTAGTAGAACAGGTACGTTTTGCACCTCAGGCAGGAAAATACAAAGTATATATTGTGGATGAGGTACACATGTTAAGTGCAAGTGCATTCAACGCATTTTTAAAAACATTGGAGGAACCACCACCCTATGCGATATTTATTTTAGCAACTACTGAGAAACATAAAATTTTACCGACCATTTTAAGTAGATGTCAAATTTTTGATTTCAAACGCATTACTTCCAATGACACCGTTGAACATTTGGAAGAAATTATTGGCAAAGAACAAATCAAAGCAGAGAGAAATGCATTGCAATTAATTGCCCAAAAAAGCGAGGGCTGTATGCGTGACGCTTTAAGTATTTTGGATAAGATTGTGAGTTTTTCCAATGGTGAATTAACCTACAAAAACACTTTAGAACATTTAAATATTTTAGACGAAGAATACTTTTTTAAATTATTGGAATACTTAACATCACAAGATTTAACAAAAGCGATGTTGTTGTATGATGAGATTAATCAAAAAGGATTTGAGGGAGATATGGTCTTATATGGTCTTGCTAGTTTTATCCGAAACTTATTGGTATGCAAGGACCCTGCAAGCGCTGTATTATTAGAATCCATTGAAGGATGGAGAGATCAATACATCTCAACTGCCAAACAAATAAGCACTCCTTACCTAGTAAGCGCTTTAAATATATTGAACGAAGCAGAGATTCAATTTAAAATGGCCCGTAACAAGCGATTGCATGTGGAAATGGCCCTTATTAAACTGAATTTTTTAGCACAAGCCATTGAGTTAAGTTTGGAAGACAGCCAAATAGTAAAAAAAAAACTAGTTGATGCACACTATCCTATTCGCTTAAAGAAAATAATGCCTTTAAGTAATATGGTGGTGAACTCGGAAGCAAAATTGGTAATTGAAACCCATGCTCCAACCAAAGCTACTCCAGCATCTGCCTCAAGTTCAACGAATACAACTGCAACAAACACTGCGCCAACTTCAAGTAGTACACTTGATTCAAATTCTTCAAGCACTTCAAATACAAACATTGCAGCAAGTGCTCAAGCAATTACAAAGGGACCTGTTACTCAAAAACCTGAATCAAGCCCAAAGATTCCTATACCTATTCCAACAGACAATAGCACTGGAGGACCAAAGAAGAACTTGTTAGCAGTATTACAGCAAAAATATGGCAAGGAATATGAAATTGAGGAAGTGAAAGAATCGATTCCATTGAACATGGAAACACTCAAAAAATGTTGGGATGAGTATGCGATTTATTTAGAAGCCAATGACAAACATGCATCATCGGGCACATTTAAAGTAGCACAATTGAATATCTTGGATGATGTACATTTCACCGTTTCGGTGGGCGCCTTAACTGCACAAAAATTTGTGGAACAAGAAAGAATGAGCTTTTTAGAAATCATTTGGAATACTTTTCAAAATCGTGCCATACAATTTGATGTATTGGTAGAAGCATCTGAACAGGAAGATGTGCCTTTGCATATGAAACTCAATAGCAAGCAAAAGTACGAGCGCATTGCAGAACAGTTCCCTTTGGTGAGAGATTTAAAAAATAGGTGTAATTTGGAAATATATTTTTAGGGATTACAATTTGGCCTTGTTGTACCCTTTTTGCTTTAAGTATTGAAATACTTTTTGACGGTGATCTCCTTGAATAATAATTTCTCCATCTTTCACAGATCCGCCTGTCCCACAATGATTTTTAAGGGCTTTCCCTAAAGCATTCATATCTTCCTCCTTGCCTTCAAATCCATACACAATGGTAACTGTTTTACCTGCACGATGTTTGGTTTCCAATATTACCCTTAATGGTTGCAAAGCAGACTCCAAGGTTTCTACAGTATCTTCCTCCTCCTGAATACTATAATTCGGATCGGTGCTGTATACTAAAGGAGAGGAATGGGATTTATTTTTTTTACTCATGTATTCAAATTAAAACTTACTAACTCACGCGCACACTTACAATGGTAAATCCCTTTTTATTGGCTTGTAATAATAGGGTGAGATTGTACTTTAAAGTGCCAGATAATAATTTGCCTGTTAAATAAAGGGTATTGCCCACTTTTCTTTCTGCATTCTTTTCAAATCCTAAAATATTACGTTTATTAAAGAATGCCTGTAACAATTCATTGGCTTCTTTGGCACCATAAGGTTTCTGTCCTTGAAAATCGGGCAAATTTACTTCCACCTGTGCATCCCAGTAGGAAAGTAGGTTATTAAAATTAGCTGTTTGTAAATTTTGTACAAGGGCCTCTGTATCATTTTGCGCCTTTAGGCCCATACTCGCCAATATAAAAATAACAAGGAGTAGTATTTGACGTATGGGTTTCATATTTTACGTTTAGTTCTAATGAATACTGCTTAAATTTGCAGCAGGCTTAAAAGCTTCGTTTCAAGCTACAATTTAGCAAAAAAATAGACTTTCACTGTACCAAAAAAGAAGAATATGTCAAAAAAAGTAATACTCGTAATTATGGATGGCTGGGGATTAGGCAAAGTAAGTAAATCCGATGCCATACAACAAGCAAATGTACCCTTTGTAAGTAGTTTATACAATCAGTACCCCCATTCTACCTTAATCACTTGTGGAGAGGATGTAGGACTTCCCGAAGGTCAAATGGGAAATAGCGAAGTAGGACATTTAAATTTAGGTGCAGGCCGTATTGTATATCAAGAATTACAAAGAATCAATGTAGCTGTAAAAAGCGGGGAATTGGCGAACAATGCAACCCTATTGGCATCCATAAAGTACGCAAAAGAAAATAATAAGCCCTTGCATTTATTAGGATTAGTAAGTGATGGCGGCGTACACGCACATACCATGCATTTAAAAGCCATTTGCGATATTTGTCAACAACAAGGATTAAGCAAAGTGTTTATTCATGCATTTACCGATGGTCGTGACACCGATCCTAAAAGCGGATTAGGCTATGTTAAAGATGTAGAAACCCATTTAAAAAAATCAGTGGGAAAAATTGCAACCGTAAGTGGCCGATATTATGCCATGGATAGAGATAAAAGATGGGAAAGAGTGCAATTAGCTTATGATGCTTTGGTGAATGCCGCAGGCCCTACGGCAAACAGTGCATTAGAAGCCATCCAAGCCAACTATAATAATGAAATTACCGACGAGTTTATCAAGCCAACCATTATTGTAGAGAATGGCGCACCAATTGCAAGTATTCAATCTGGCGATGCAGTGCTTTGTTTTAATTTTAGAACAGATCGTTGTAGAGAAATTACAGAAGTGTTGTCCCAAAAAGATTTTCCAGAATTTGGAATGAAAAAACTGGATCTACACTATACCACAATCACCAAATATGATGAGACCTTCCAAAAAGTAAATGTCATTTTTGAAAATGATAATTTGGTGAATACGCTAGGCGAAGTGTTGGCACAAAATCATAAAAAGCAAATTCGTATTGCAGAGACTGAAAAATATCCACACGTTACATTTTTCTTTAGTGGCGGACGTGAAGTACCATTTGAAGGAGAATCTCGCATTATGGCAGCTTCTCCTAAAGTGGCAACTTATGATTTGCAACCTGAAATGAGCGCAAAGGAACTTACAGAAAAATTATTACCCGAAATCAACGCCGAAAATCCCGATTTTGTATGCTTGAACTTTGCCAACGCCGATATGGTGGGGCACACTGGTATATTTAGCGCTGTAGTTAAAGCCGTAGAAACCGTAGACAGCTGTGTGGAACAAATTGTAACCGCGGGCTTGAATCACGGATACACGATTTTCTTAACAGCCGACCATGGTAATGCCGATTACATGATCAATGAGGATGGCAGCCCTAATACAGCACATACCACTAATCTTGTACCCTTCTTTATTATTGACAAGGAATGGAAAGGAAGCATCCAGCCAGGAAAATTAGGAGACATCGCTCCTACTATCTTGCATATGATGGAGATAGCAATACCCAAAGAAATGACAGGAAAAGTATTGGTGTAAAAAGTCCAAAGAATTAAACTAACCTTTATACGAATTGTCAAAACAGGTAAACCACAATTATGATTAAAAAAATAGTAATTGGATTGTTCATTATTGTAATAGCAATTCAGTTTGTCAAACCATCAAAAAACGTATCAGGCAATACCGAAAAAGACATTACTACTTTGTACCCAATGTCTGATTCTGTAAAAGCAATTGTTACGAAAGCTTGCGCAGACTGTCATAGCAACAAAACAGTTTATCCTTGGTACGCGTCCATTCAGCCGCTTGGATTTTGGCTAGATCATCACGTAGAGGAAGGAAAGGGAGAAATTAATTTTAACGAATTTGCCTCTTACCGAATTGGCAAGCAAAATCATAAATTAAAAGAAGTAATTGAACAAGTTAAGGAAGGTGAAATGCCTTTAAGTTCATACACCCTCATCCATAAAAATGCAGTTTTATCTGAATCTGAAAAAACACTATTAATTCAATGGTGTCAAAATGTTATGGATAGCATAAAAGCCAACTATCCAGCAGATAGTTTGAAAAGTAAAAGACCCCAACAACCCGCTGCTAAATAAGCAGTATACCTATGAAAATTAACAAAGCCACTTATTTAATATCAAGTCCTGGATATGAACAATGTCCTAAACTCGATCAACCCGAATATGCATTCATTGGCCGAAGCAATGTAGGAAAATCCTCCATAATCAATGCTTTATGTAATCAAAAGAGTTTAGCAAAAACATCAGGAACCCCAGGCAAAACACAACTCATTAATCATTTTGAGGTATTAAGTTCCAATGCAAAAGGCCCTTGGGACAAATGGTATATAGTGGACTTGCCTGGATATGGCTTTGCTAAAGTTTCTCAAAGCAGCCGAAGAAGATGGGAGCAAATGATTGAAAACTATTTAAGAAAGCGACCTAACTTGAATCGTGTATTTGTTTTAATTGACAGCAGACATACTCCACAAAAAATAGATTTAGAATTTATTGAACAAATGGTGAAATGGGAAATTCCTTACACCCTTATTTTTACCAAAGCCGATAAAGAAAAACCAGGAGTGGTTGCTCGCAATGTGCAAGCTATGTTTGATACCTTAAAAGAAAGATTGCCGTTTTTGCCCCAAGGATTTGTAACCAGTTCCGAAAAAAAGCAAGGAATTGAAGAAGTGGTCGCATGCATTGATCAATACAATCAATTATTTGCCGACGAAAACAAATCATAAACTTTTCCACAACCTACTGTCGCCCGCTTAGTAATAAGTGGGCGAGTTTGTTTATATTTACGCCTTACATATAATAACTATGAAAATTCTATTTCAATACATTCGTCCTTTTAGAAGCCTTGTGATTATTGGCTTTGTGTTAGCCGCCATAAATCAAACATTTTCCATGTTTGACCCAATGTTATTTGGAAGATTGATTGACGAATTTGCCAAAACTCCTTTTGTGGATGCATTAGGACATGTAAGAACACAACCCGAATTTTTAAAAGGGATTGGAGAAATATTATTGTTGTTGGTGGGTACAGCCATGGTGAGCAGAATTGCAAAAGCATTTCAAGACTATACGGTGAATGTAATTATCCAGAAATTTGGGGCCGCTTTATTTACCGATGGCTTAAAACACTCTATGCAGTTGCCTTATCAAGCATTTGAGGATCAACGAAGCGGAGAAACCTTGTCTATCTTAACAAAAGCGAGAGCGGATTGTGAAAAATTTATTAGTTATGTTATAAATGTAGTTTTTGGAATAATAGTAAGCATTGTATTTATTTCCATTTATGCAACCAAATTACATTGGTCTATTATGCCTATTTATATTTTAGGGGCGAGCACCATTGCCTATGTAACCAATTTATTAAGTAAACGTATTAAATCCATTCAAAAGAATATTGTAAAGGAAACCACTACCCTCGCTGGTACAACCACCGAAAGTTTACGCAATATAGAATTGGTGAAGAGCTTAGGATTGACCAACCAGGAAGTGGACAGATTAAACAACAATACCTATAAAATATTAGCACTTGAATTAAAGAAAGTAAAAAACATTCGTTCTTTAAGTTTTATTCAAGGAACCATGGTAAATTTTTTAAGACAGGTAATCACTTTTACTTTAATGTGGTTAATTTTTAAAGAAATACTTACCGTGGGTCAATTAATTTCATTGCAATTTTATAGCTTTTTCATTTTTGGTCCATTGCAAGAAATTGGAAGCATTATCATGAGTTATCGTGAAACAGAGGCTTCCTTAAATAATTTTGATGCATTAATGAAAAAAGAAATTGAAATCAACCCAGCACAAGCGGTAGCTATTGGCAATATTGAGCATTTGGCATTTGATCATGTTGGATTTCAACACCAAACTGCCAATTTCAAGGCAATGGATGATATTAGCTTTGAAGCCAAAAAGGGAGAAACCATAGCATTTGTAGGACCCTCTGGAGCAGGTAAAAGCACCTTGGTTAAATTGATTGTAGGATTGTACCAAACACAAGAAGGTCAAATACGAATCAATGGTGTGAATAACAAACAAATTGACATGAACGAACTAAGAAATCAAATTAGTTTTGTTACTCAGGACACGCAATTGTTTGCAGGCACTATTAAAGAAAACTTAGCATTTGTTGCACCTCAAGCAACCGATGCAGAAATGTTAACCGCTTTAGAAAAATCGAGCTGTACTAATATTTTAGACAAAGGCGGAAATGGTTTGGCAACAGTGATTGGGGAAGGTGGTTTAAAATTAAGCGGTGGAGAAAAACAAAGATTGTCAATAGCAAGAGCCTTACTAAGGCATCCTCATTTATTAATTTTTGATGAAGCCACGTCCAGCTTAGATAGTTTAACCGAAGAGTCCATTACCGATACGATACGTGAATTATCGACTGAGCGTGAGCAAATTACCATTATGATTGCCCACAGATTGAGTACCATTATTCATGCTACCCGCATTTATGTATTGGAAAAAGGAAAAGTGATTGAGCAAGGAAACCACGAAAGCTTATTAGCGGAAAAAGGATTGTATTATGCCATGTGGAGACAACAAATTGGAGAAAGAAAATCAACGAGTTAGTCACGTTCAAATTTCTTTTTCAAATACTCCATTACCGAAGGATCCTCGAGCCCTTCTATATCGCTCAATTCAATTTCAATGGCTTTTGTGCTTAGTCTAATTTCAATAAAGGATAAAACAATGGACCAAGAAAATGCAATCAAACTTGCTGCAAAAACAAATTGCGCTACACGCTGGTATTCTATGTAAATGAAAAACATGGAAACAATGGCAAATAACAAGGAAGCGACTCCATAGGTTTGCATATTGCGTATTAATTTAAGACGGTATCTTAAATTTTTGATTTGAGAAAACACTAAGTGGCGTTGCTCCTGTGTATGATATTTATCGTGCAAAACCCTTACTCGGCTGGACAATGCCAAAAAACGATTGGTATAAGCCAGCATAATTAAGCTAATCGCCGGAAATAGAAGTGCGGGTATATTGACAGTTAATTCCATACCACAAAAATATAAAGTATTTTTGTGCTTTCATAAAAACCATGGAAAAAGCCCTATTTAAGAAAATACAGGAAAGCCTTCCCCAGGAACCCGGCATTTATCAATATTTTGATGAAAACGGAAGGCTTTTGTATGTTGGTAAGGCTAAGAATATTCGTAAACGGGTAAGTTCCTATTTCCTATCCAATCACCAGCATACGCTTAAAACCATTGAGCTGGTTCAAAAAATTAAGGACATTCAGTTTACCATTGTCAATTCCGAGCATGATGCTTTCATTTTGGAAAACGAACTCATTAAAAATTACCAACCCAAATACAATATCAATTTAAAGGACGACAAAACCTATCCCTATATTGTTATCAAAAAGGAAAACTTTCCTAGGGTATTTTTAACTCGTCGTAAAATTCAAGATGGCAGCACTTATATTGGTCCTTTTACCAACGTAATGGCAGTAAGAGAACTCATTGATCATATTAAACATACCATTCCCCTAAGAACCTGCACCCTACCCCTTAGTCCTAAAAATATTGAGCAAGGTAAATTCAAGGTGTGCTTAGAATACCATTTAGGCAATTGCCTTGGCCCCTGTCAAGGATTCCAAAGTGTAACTGCTTACAATGAGTCCATTGAACAAGTACAATTTTTACTTAAAGGCAATGTGAAACCCGTTATTGCCAATTTGAAAAATAAAATGCTCAAAGAGGCTGAACAATTGGCGTTTGAAAAAGCAGCCATCACCAAAAAGAAAATCGAAGAGCTAGAACAGTATCAAACAAAATCGGTCATCTATATTAAGCAACAACATGCGATGGATGTTTTTAGTATTGCGCATGAGGCAGATCAAGCCTATGTAAACTATTTGATGGTAGAAGGGGGTAGAATAATTCAAACACATATGTTGCCCTTAACTGTTCCATTGGAAGAATCCATTGAAACCATACTTGCCTTTGCCATTCATTATTTTAGAACCAACTTAAATAGTAGGGCCAAAGAAATTATAGTTCCTTTTGAACTCAGTGAAAAAGTATTTGAAGTAAAATATACCATACCCTTGGCGGGCGATAAAGAACAGCTATTAGCGCTTTCTCAAAAAAATGCCAATTATGCACTAAAAGAATGGAAACATAAACAAGCATTGGTGTCTGTAGAAAAACCCATTGAAAGTGAAGTGTTGGCTCAATTACAATCTGCTTTACATTTACAAGCTTTACCAACGCATATCGAATGTTTTGACAACTCCAATTTCCAAGGTGCCTACCCCGTTTCGGCAATGGTATGTTTTAAAAATGGAGTGCCTAGTAAATCGGATTATAGAAAATTCAATATAAAGACCGTCTTAGGCATCAATGACTTTGCCAGTATGAAGGAATCGGTAGGTCGTAGGTACCGATCGGTAATTGAAAAGAAGCTTCCCTTACCCCAATTGGTTATTATTGATGGTGGCAAGGGACAATTAAATGCTGCATTAGAGGCTTTAACGGAATTAGGTATTCAGGATCAAGTAACTACAGTAGGACTAGCTAAAAACATTGAAGAAGTATTTTTCCCTGGCGATAGTAAGTCCATTATTTTGGACTGGCATAGTGAAGCGCATAAATTGATTGTGAACATTCGGGACGAAGTACACCGCTTTGGTATCCAGTTTCACAGAAGTAAACGCTCCAAAGGCGCGTTGGAAACGGGACTGGACCATATTCAAGGCATTGGACCAAAAACCAAAGAGCTGTTACTATTGCACTTTAAATCGGTATTAAAAATAAAGCATGCAAATCCTAGCCTATTGGCTAGCTTGATTGGCGAAAAAAAAGCCGCTATTTTATTAGCGGCTTTGAAAGAATAAGTTAATAGATTAATACACCCATCTATCTTGTTCGTAATCAAATATTTTTTGTCTGATTTTCTCACCTTCTTCCAAACGTCTTTTCGAATCCTTATAAAGCACATTTAACATTTTATCATTGTAATTATCAATACTTGATTTTACAACATATCCATTAAAATACCTGCTTTCAAATAATTCTTCCCAAGTAATTCTATTAGAAATGTTTTTTGGATTGTACACTTCATACTTAGCTAAGATGGATCTTAATTCAGGATAATACAACCAGAATAAAGTTTTCTTTGCGGGCTTATTGTTCACTACCACGCTTGCCACGGGTGCAATACCAATAATTCTACAATACATTCTGCTTGTTTTACTATCAAAAATGTATTGTTCTTTTAAACGGAAAGTATAAATAGAATCAGGGCTTGGCGCTAACTTAGTATTGTAAAACACCGAAGTATCGTACACGTTTGGATTGTTTGCATTTTGTACCATTTGCGTATCCAAGCTACCTTTTAACATAGCATTTACTTCCTCTTCTGAAATAGGTTGTGTGAATCGATCGTCACCTCCTTCGGCAGAGAATGGAGTGATCTTAGGAGTGCCGTCATCGAATTTTTCTTGAAGGGCTCTTAATAAGATCGCAAAGAATCTTTGATCTCCATTGTCATCATAAGCCTGATAAATAAATGGACGATTGATTTTTTCTCTTCCGTCAATTTCTTCCCAAACGAATTCACTGAACAAAGCATCTTCCTCTCTTAATGATTGATAAGTTAGGGGCACACGTTCATTGATTGCCTTTCTCGATTTTGATTCTGTAGCAAATGCATAGTTATTTCTCAAACTCTTTTTTGCTTTTGAATTAAAGCTTCCAACTGCTGTAGTGTCTACAATTTTCGAAGGCTTCACATTGGGGTCAACAACAGGATTATTACTCACTGTTTTAACTGCAGGAGCAGATGACTGTTCCACAGGTAAAACAGTGGTATCCTTGTTAATGGTAGTAGGTGTTGCTTTCTTTTTTGAGCTATTGCTAAATTGAGCAAAAGCGCTATTAGCAGCAAAGCAGCTAACCACAAAAACGAGTAGCAATATTTTGTTTTTCATATCCTATTCTAATATAAAAGTGATTGTTTGATCTAACTTTCTAGTTCCTCCACCTGGCTCTGTTACTTTAATATCACCAATAATTACGGTTGTGCCTGGTTGACAATTTTTAAGTAAGTTTTTAGCAGCACCAGTGAAGGCAGGACCATTCACTTCAACCGATGTGGGTTCATCAAAACCTTTGCCAGTAGCAACCAATACAAAGGAAACAACATTGAACTTAATGCCGTCAAATACAAAATCTCTTAAGTCAGCAATTACACCCGATTGTACTCTAAATACATTGGCTTGCATATTGCCTCCAGCTTTTCCACCTATTACGGCGATTGGATCTGGAACGCGTTTTACAGGGATTACAATTTTTTGAGCATTTTTGCCATCGTTTACATTTACCACTGCTTGCCCTAGTTGGGTACAGTTAATAATGTATTGGCCGGCTCCTGCTTTTCTGATTGTTGCACCTGCACCTTCTACTGTTACATTTACTTTTTCTGCACCACCACCTCCTGTAATACTTAATGGATTGTCTAATCCTTTATAGAATACTCTAGTTTTATCAGTGGACACTACTAATCCAGAAGGGGTTCCAACAGTATATTTCACATCTTTCTCTACAACAGCAGTTTCACCATTTGGTTTTAAGAAAGAGATTTTTACGCGCTTTGTGTTTTCGCCAGGAGTATTGCCAGCAACTGTTTTATATACAGCAGAGCCATCTGCAGTTACCGGCACTACACTACCATCAATTGAGATGGTTGGTTTTGCAGCACTACTGAATGCACCTACACCCGCGGTGATTACTAATTCTTCACCGCTCATTAAATATTGTGAATTACTTGCAGCAAATGCATTGAACTGATCGTATACCAATTCCACAGCACCAATTTGTTGATGACAAAATGCAGCTACTTGTGCTTCACTATTGCGAATGTCATTTTGGAACTTAGTTAAAATAGTAATGGCAGCAATAGTTGGTGTCATATTAAAATAAGCATACCCCCAATCTTTATTAGCCACTTGATTTTCACTGGCTGGAATGCTTAAATCCAATGATAAATTAGGTATTACTTTTTCAGCAATTTTAGGATCCAAGTCTGACAAGTCCTGTTTAAACTTTTTTAATTTATTGAACAAATCGGCTCCTCTAGAACCTGCACCACCTTTAGACTCAACAAACAATCTAGTTGCTGCCTCTAAATTATCTTCATTGAATTTCTCCTTTCCGTCTACCAATTTCAATCCTGACTCTTTTTTCAACTCAACTTTTAATCCATCAATTTCTTTAATTAAATCATCTGCTAAACTATGTGCTTTTTCGGCTTTTGGCGCCCATATAGCGGCTTGCTCGTGGGTTTTAGGATCATTTAATTTATTATTCAAAGACTTATAAATGTCTTCGTTCTTTTTTTGGATAATGCTATTAGCATTGTTCAAACTTTGATCAATTGTTTTGAATGCATTTAAAATCTCACTTGACACATTCAATGCCAAAAGGGCGGTCAACACTAAATACATAATGTTGATCATTTTTTGCCTAGGCTCTTTAGGTAATGCCATTTATACTATATTTTATAAAATGAGTGAATAGGATAAAGACTCCCTTATTTTCCTTGAATTGCGTGAATCATATTACCATAAACCTGATTCAATTTCGTAAGGTTATCCGCCAAAGCAGTTAATTGCTCTTTGGTTCTTAAAGCCTCAGATGTTGAATTAGACATAGATGCAGACAAGTCTTTCAAATTGCCGTAAAAATGATTTAGCTCTTCAATGGTTTTACTCATTGCTAAAAATTGATGATTCAAATTTTTCAAACCTTCCGTTGAACTATTAATTAACCCCAAATTGGTTGAAACATCAGCTACTGTTTTTTCAACTCTATTTAAAGCATGTACCAACTCAGTTGTATCTACATCAACACCTACTGTTCCACCGTGATCTACTGGAGGAGGAGGCAAGAATGCATAAATTACGAAAATCAAGGCCTCGGTTAACAACCCAACTACCAATGCGTAGTTAGCCCAAGACAAGTGAATGATTTTAGCTAATGCACCAATAATTACTACTGCAGCCCCTAAAGAGATTACGAAATTGATGATTACGTTTGTTTTTTC
Organism: Bacteroidota bacterium; assembly: GCA_039795575.1. Taxonomy (GTDB): domain Bacteria; phylum Bacteroidota; class Bacteroidia; order Chitinophagales; family Chitinophagaceae; genus Sediminibacterium. The sequence goes on from JBDKLP010000027.1 coordinate 23,030, forward strand.
TGAGATTTGTTTTGCCATTGCTGAAAGTTATAAATTATAATTGTTTTTAAATTAATAAGTAGCACGAGGAGCCATAGATAATACGCATCTAAATCCAATATAAGATTTAGCAGTATCTTGATATTCGTAATTACGTGTACTTACTTGACAGTTGTAAGCGATGTCTTTCCAAGAACCCCCTCTTACTACTTTACGCTTCATTAACACAGGGTCATTCTCTTTTGCATTATATTGTACATCGGGACTAAAGTCACCAGTGAAATTGCTACTTCCTTCATAATATACGGAACTGGTCCACTCTGCTACATTACCCGCCATGTCAAAAAGCTTGTAACCATTTTCAGTAAAGCTTTTTACTTTGGTGGTGTAGATATTATCAATTTTATTATCTCCACCAAAATAATCACCTCTACCTGGTTTAAAGTTGGCCATTAATCTGCCTTCTTTAGTTCTAGTATATGGTGAACCCCAAGGGAACATTGCGTTAATTTTTGAATTGCCTCTTGCTGCATATTCCCATTCTGCCTCTGTTGGCAAACGATAAATTCCGTCAATCTTTTGATCTTTCCTTCCAGGACGTCCTTGATAATAATCACTATGTTCTGTTCTCCAATAACAAAAAGCGGTCGCTTGTTTCCAGGTTACACCTACTACTGGATAATCATTGTAAGACGCATGTGAAAAATACATTCTTGTTTGAGGCTCATTGTAAGAATAAGAGAAATCACGCATCCACACCAAAGAATCTGGATAAATAGGTTGCGTTTCAGTCACTATAAAATTGCTAATGGGTAATTCCAAACCTTTAGATGCTTTTGCAGCCGCTTTCAAGTCAACAAAAGAATAACGGTAAATCAATTTAGTAGGATCAATATCAATTTTTCCTTGAATTCGATTGTCGGGAGACAATAACAATTCATTTAACTTTTCCAATACAGCTTTACTTTTAATATTGATTTTGGAAACCTTGTTCCAATCAATGTTTACAGTATCTTCTGTTGCACTAATGCCTCCACCATACAATGCCATGAACTTTAGAGAGTCGGTCACATAATTTACGAACCTGCGGTATTGCTCATTGGTGATTTCTGTACGATCCATCCAAAAACTTTGAATAGAAACTAACTTTTTTCTATTCATCAAGGCCATGTCAATTTGCTCATCGCTGGCCCCCATGTAAAAAGCACCTCCTGGGATATTTACCATTTGAGCATCTGATCTAAATCTTGCAGGTTTGTCTTTTTTATTAGACTCAAATGCAAAAAATAACAAAGAGCAGATGACTACCGAAAGGAACATCAGCGGGAACTTAAATTGGATTTTATTCAATTTGTTAACCATAATTATTTTTTATGCCGTCCCTGCCTTTGTCAGGGACATAATATTTTGATTTTAATTGCTTTACGTAAGTATTTGCTTTCCCGTTTTAGGATGGATAAAGTTACGAAAATGTATCCAAGCCGGGGTCGCAAATTAAGATATAAGTTGTTAGATATTTGCTAAATAATCGCTTAGCTGGGCAATAGGTGCTGCACAGACCCCATATTTACATATAAAGTACTGATTTTCAAATAGTTCTTTGCCTTTGGTCCAAGTTAATGCCGGGTCGGTCTTTGGGATAAAAACCTGCATTTTAAGGGGGATAAAGTGCTTGTTAACCAATGGAATGGCTTTTTTCACTTCGGATCCTACACCAAGGAGTACCGTAAAGTCCATAGCAATCACCATAAAGGACTGAGCCCATATACTAAATGATGAAGGGTGTTGAAGTAGGATTTTACGCATGGCACCCACCATTTGCCTACCCCTTTCTGTCCATGCTGAATTAGAAAATTGACTTCCTAAATACAGTAATTGATAAGACATTAATGCATTGCCACTAGGTTGCGCCCCATCATAGGTTTCTTTTTTTCTCACCAATACATCTTTTTGATAATTAGGCGTAAAGTAAAACAACAGATTTTCCTCATCACTAAAATGTGCAATTACATATTCAGTCCAAGCTTTTGCTTTGTATAAATAACTAGATTCTCCAGTTATTTCTTGTAAATGAATATAGGCTTGTATGATGGTTGCATAGTCCTCTAAAAATGCAAAGTTTTTAGCTTGTCCATTAGTGCAACTATGATAAAAATAATTTTCAGTAGCATTGAACATATTTGACTCTATCCAATGCATTGCCTGGATGGCTTGCTGTTGATAGGTTTCAACACCTAGTGCTGCATAAGATTTACACAAAGCCACCACCATCAAATTGTTCCAAGACAGAATAATTTTATGGTCCAATGCAGGAGGAATACGTTGCATTCTTGCTTGGTGCAAAATATTTTTTGCATTGACAAATGCCTTGGTTTCACTTTGCATAAAATCCTGCTGAGTCCATAAAATATTGGTATGTTCCCAATTACCAGCTTCACTTACTTGATAGTAATTACAAAAATCATTTATTAAATTAACAGGGAGTAACTGCTTCAACTCTTCATATTTCCAAGTATAAAATTTACCCTCTACCCCTTCACTATCCGCATCCAATGCTGCATAGAAAACCCCCTCCCCATTACTTAATATGGTATTCAAAAAATGGATGGTTTGTTCCATCACGATTTTATAAGAATCTTGCTTTGTGATTTGATAAGCCTCCGACAAAACACTTAACAAAAGTGCATTATCATAGAGCATTTTTTCAAAATGAGGCGCCTGCCATTGCGCATCGGTACTGTATCGGGAAAACCCACCCCCTATATGATCATAAATACCCCCTTGAATCATTTTATCGAGTGTTAATCGGACATGATTCAATGAACTTTCTTCACCAAAAAAATGATAATGCCTAAGCAACACCTGTAAAGCAAAAGTTTGTGGAAATTTGGGGGCATTTCCGAAACCACCCCAGTCCTTGTCGGCAGATTGCATAATGCGATGGGCAATGATTTCAATTTCTTCCTTGGTCGCAATTGCATCATTTGGTGATACATCCAATGGTTTTCCAATATTGGTTTGTACTAAATGCTTTGTTAACTGATTACCCTGTTCGGTTAATTTTTCTAAATTATTTTCATATGCCTCTTTTACTCCTTTTAAAACATCCATCCATGAAGCGCGATTATGCATGGGTATGGGAGGAAAATAAGTGCCACCATAAAAAGGTTTCCCATCGGACAATAAAAAAATATTCAAGGGCCAACCGCCCGATCCGGTCATAGCTTGCAACGCATCCATGTATAAATGATCCACATCGGGTCGTTCTTCACGATCTACTTTCACATTCACAAAATGGGCATTCATATATGCAGCAACTTCCTCCGACTCGAAACTTTCACGTTCCATGACATGACACCAATGACAAGCTGCATAACCAATACTTAATAAAATAGGCCTATTGAGTTGCTTGGCTTTTTCAAATACCTGTGCCGACCAGGGAATCCATTGTACTGGATTATGGGCATGTTGCAACAAGTAAGGACTTGTTTCATGAATCAAATCATTGGTAAATCTTGGGGCTGCATTCATAGAATGCAATTTATTTCTTTTTGCCCAATTGTGTATTTAGGTATAAATCCAAACCTGCAATCATACTTGGGGTTTGAGGGCTTGGCACTTTAATATGTAAAGTTAACCCTGCATCCTCTACTGCTTTACAGGTATTGGATCCAAAAGCACAAATGGCTGTACCATTTTGTTTAAAATCGGGTTTATTTTCAAACATACTTTTTAATCCACTTGGTGTAAACAAGCAAATTACCTCGAAATCATGTTGCTCAAATACTGCTTTTACATCACTACTCACCGAGCGATACATATAAGCCATATCATATTGACAAGAATGGTCTTTTAACCAATTTACAATCTCGTTATCTTGTTGGTTTTCACTACAAACATATAAGAATCTTTCGTTGCCCTTATGCTTGTTAAGTACATCCAATAACTTTTTAGTAGACCCATCTGCCCCAAAAAATACTTTGCGCTTACGGTACATGATAAACTTTTGCAAATACAATGCAACAGACTCGGTAATACAAAAATACTTTGTCTCCTGACTAATGTTTACTTTTAATTCATCACAGGTTCTAAAAAAATGATCAATTGCATTTTTGCTTGTGAAAATTACAGCACTATATGCTGCAATATCAATTTTAGATTTTCTAAATTCTTTCGCAGGAATGGAAACCAGTTCAATCAAAGGATGAAAGTGCAACTCCACTTTATACTTGCGCTCTAAATCAAAATAAGGGGACTTTTCGCTTTCGGGACGCGCTTGTGAAATAAAAATTTTAGGAATGGACTTTGTGGTCGTCGACTTTTTTTCTACACTTTTTACTTTTGCCATTTTTTACACTTTCTACTTTAAAAGGTCCCTCCCAAATACTGTACAATAAACTTATACAAGATTAACAATGGGAGTATTTCGAAAGCACAAAGGTAAAGAAAAAAATGGAAGGAAGATATATGTAATTTGTTCCTAACAGACGTTAATGAAAACAAATATCTATATAAAAAAAGTAAAATAGTCAAAATGGCCGCAGCCCCTATTGCTATTGAATAGTAAGCGGGCTTGGCAAAGGCCAAAATGGCAATAAATGGGAGTAATAATATGCCCAATACCTTATTAATCATAAATACTACAAAAACATAAGTACCCATCAAATCCCTGGCATTGAAAATATAGCCCATAAGGGTTAAGCAAATAAATTTTCCAAAGTATAGACAAGCAAAAAACAAACAAATGTATAAATATACTTCCCAAAAGGAGATGGGTAATAAATGGTTGATAAAGATGAGCAGGGTGGTCATTAAGGAAAAGCTCAACACAAAACTCATATTCAAAACCAATGATGCAACACTGTTTTGCAATAACTGCTCCCTATTTTGCAACATCCTTAAAGAGGATTGACTAAACTGACTAAACAGCTTGGGAAAGTATTGAGGGTATATAAAATTAATAAGCCCATAAAACAATAACAATCCAATTACCAAATAGAACAATATGTCCTTGTCAGGCAAAGAATACCTTTGTTCAATCTTATAAATCAACGCACCATCATTAACATTTGCAGTATGCTTTTGGTAAAGTTTAAACGCATTACTCTTTAGTGCATAGTAATTTTTATAATCTTTTAGAATATTAATATGAGTATCTGCCTTGTTATTGTACAAAGATTCAATAAACCAAGCATCTGACTTAAGATAGGTTTTAGGTAATACAGGAATATATTGAATCCATAAAGTATCTTTTTTCGCCAAAGAATCTACTCCTATTGGCACAATACGCGTGTTGTTGATCGTCGTATCCTTTTGTACAAATGCCGAAAGCATAATGATACCAATTAGGGACAGTATTGCGCGTTTAATATAAGCGTTCATCGATGCAAAAATAAGTTACTCCTACGAAATTACTAACTAATAGTTAGCTTTGTTATTCAATCACCTACTATGTCGGGCATTTATATTCACATCCCTTTTTGTAAAAAAGCCTGCCATTACTGTAATTTTCACTTTTCAACACAAACAAAATACATTGACCCCTTTGTAGATGCATTGATCCAAGAAATACAATTACAAAAAAACTACTTACACCAACCTGTACAAACCCTTTATTTTGGAGGAGGCACTCCATCTTTATTGAATGGACAACAATTAGAACGCATTGTCCAAGCCTTACAGGCCAATTTTCAATTTGATAAGGAAATAGAATTTACCTTGGAAGCCAATCCCGATGATATCAATTCAATCAATACCCAGGAATGGAAAAATATAGGTGTGAATCGCTTAAGTATTGGCATTCAAAGTTTTCAACCTAATGCACTAAGCTGGATGAACCGAGCGCATGAAGCGAAACAATCTCACCTCGCCATTGAATATGCTCAAGCTGCGGGCATTCATAATATAAGTACCGATTTAATTTATGGTACACCACACTTAAGTGATGGAGATTTAATAAAAGATATTGAAATTTTAAACGGATATCAAATTCCACATATCTCATGCTATGCGCTCACTGTTGAAGAAAAGACCGCACTGCATGCCATGATTGAAAAAAACAAAATGGAGCAGATAGACACAGAAAAGCAAGCAAGACATTTTGATATCATCGTAAATAAATTGGAAAATGCACAGTTTGAACATTATGAAATTTCCAATTTTGCCAAATCAAATTTTCGCAGCAAACACAATAGCAATTATTGGAAAGGAGTGCCTTATTTAGGACTAGGGCCATCAGCTCATTCTTATAACCAATATTCAAGGCAATGGAATATCGCCAATAATCATTTATATATTCAGTCCATTCAAGCGAAAAATGTACCCTTTGAATTGGAAAATCTTGATCTCGCTACCAGATATAATGAATACATGATGATTTCACTGAGATTATTAGAAGGTGTAAGTTGGAAAGCGATTGAAAAACAATTTGGGGAAGCCTATATAGCGCATACCCAAAGCATTTTGGACTTACAAATTGCCGAAGGAAAAATATACCTAACACCAAGCGGCTTCGCCATTGCAAAACAAGCAAGGTTCTTAGCCGACGGCATTGCTAGTGACTATTTTATTGTGTCTTAAATTAAGATTTGTTCAATTTGCTTAAAGGAACTTGCGGGATCGGCACCTTCCCAAAGTATTTTATACACGGCTGTAATAATTGGCAATTCCACTTCTAAATTTTCGTGAATAGCCATAATACATTTACAAGCATTATAGCCTTCCGCAACCATATTCATTTCCAATTCGGCGGCACGCACTGAATAGCCCTTACCAATCATATTGCCAAAAGTTCTATTTCTACTATGCAAGGAATAACAAGTCACCAACAAATCACCCAAATATACCGATGCATTGTAGTTCACCTCCTCGCAGGATTTACCAGTTTTATGCATGATGGCTTTGAGTAACTTTTTCATCTCACTAGCCGCATTAGCAATATACACACTTAAAAAATTGTCCCCATATTCAAGGCCATGTGCAATACCTGCACCCAAAGCATAAATATTTTTAGCCACCCCTGCATATTGCACTCCAATCACATCATTGTTCACAATGGTATTGATATATTCCGATTGGAAACAATCTGCAATATGCTTTGTTGCATCCTGATTGATGCCCGAAAATGTTAAATAAGATAATTGCTCAGCAGCCACTTCCTCGGCATGACTTGGCCCCAATAATGTAAAATATTGAACCAAAGGCAATCCAAATTGTTGCGCTAAATAATCGTTCAATAAAATATTCAATTTTGGCAACACTCCTTTCACCGCAGAAACTACTTTTTTCCCATTGAAGGCCTCTTTACTCAAACCTGCTAATGATACTTCAATATGAATAGACGGAACTGCAATGATGATGATATCTGAACCAGCTACTACTTGTGCAACATCATCCGAAAATTGAATTCGGTTAACATCAAAATAAGCGTTTCTTAAATAATGCGGATTGTGGTGGCGCTTTTGAAAGTATTCAATATTACTTGCCTGCCTCACCCACCAATGAATACTATGCCCATTGTCCGTAACAATTTTAGCGATAGCTGTTGCCCAACTTCCACTTCCAATTATGCCAATCGTTTTTGAACTCATAGTACAAATATAGGGAAACCTAAAAAAAGAGGCGCATTTTTTAGATGCACCTCTTTTGTATCAACTAATGTAATTGCTTACTTTTTTTCTTCATACAACTTGTCTTTGGTAACCACTTTTACCAACTTGCCATCTTTTAATGACTTGCTAACCGTGCTATAAGGGCCAGTAATCACTTCATCACCCACTTTTAAGCCAGCAACTTCAATATAATTTAAGTCTTGAATGTCAGTTTTTACTTTCACCATTTTCACTTTGCTGTCTTTTTGCAAAACAAATACCACTTCATTCACTTCATCGTTTTTAGAACTAGGCGCTTCCTCTTTTTTATCATTGGCATTTGTAGAAACCTTAGTGTCTTTACCATTACCTTCCTTATCTCGTGTTGTGACTGCATTCAATGGAACAGAAATTACATTTCTTTTTGACTTAGTTTGAATATCTGCACTAGCAGTCATGCCTGGACGGAAAGGGAACTTGCTATTTTCTTTAATTAAATCTTCATAGCTAGTTGGATCTAAACGAATATGCACTTTATAATTAGCCACTTCGGTGCTAGCCACTGCAGTGGCTGCTGCAGCCGTTACAGGGTTGGCAATTTTATATACTACCCCTTTAAACTTTCTGTTGTTATAGGCATCTACTTCTACCAAAGCTGTATCACCAATTTTAACCTTGGTAATATCATTCTCGCCTACATCCACTCTTACTTCGATGCTTTTCATATCGGCAACACGCATCATTTCGGTACCCGCCATTTGTGCAGTACCCACCACGCGTTCTCCTTTTTTAACACTCATTGAACTCACAATACCGTCCATAGGAGCAGTAATAGTTGTACGTGCAAGATCTTTTTCGGCACGTGATAATTGAGCACGCACACCTTGGATTTGTGCAGCACCACTTTTAATGGATTGTAATGCACTATTATAACTTGATTCAGCAGCACGATAAGCTTGTTCTGTTTGCTCGAATTCGGCTTTGGAAACAATTTTATCTGCTAACAATTTTTTATAACGCTCATAAGTTGTTTTCGTATTCTCATAGCTGGTTTTTAATCCACCTAAAGAAGCTTTAATATTTTCATATTGTGCCTGAAACTGATTTACAGTAGCAGTAGCTTGGTCTTTTTGAGAAGCATATATATCAGCATAAATTTTAGCCAATACTTGTCCTTTAGTTACCTTGTCGCCTTCTTCCACAAACAAGTTCACCACCTCTCCAGAAATATCTGGACTCACTTTTACTTCCACTTCGGGATACACTTTACCACTTGCATTTACCGACTCGGTAATGGTACGCAACTGCACTTTTTCGGAAGTCACTTCCTCCCCTTGTTCTTTACCAATTACACCCGCTTTTTTTAAGCCTACAAGCAATACAATTACTGCTACTAAACTTACCAATACCCAAATTAATTTCTTATTCATATTCGCTGTTTTTAAAACTAATGATTATAATGACAATGCCTCTCCTTTATAGAATTCAAGCAATTTAATTCTGAAAACATATTCATATTGCGCTGCTTTGAAATTCACTTTTGCCTTTAGGAAATTGTTTTGATTGTTTAACAATTCAATTGTACCTAACAAACCTAATTCATAACGCTTATTGGCAAATTCAAAGGTTTTTTCTGCCGAAGTCAAAGCTTTTTTAGTGGCTGTTAATTTGTTAAATGCCACTACTGCATTCGAATAAGCAGTAAAAATATCTTGCTTTAATTTAAGCTGGGTATTTTCGGCCTGTAAATTAGCAACACGGTAATTTAATTTTGCTTGCTGATAAGCAATTTTAGCTTGGTTGCCATTGAAAATAGGAATAGACATTTGCAATCCAACACTTTGTCCAAAATTATTGCTCATTTGATCGTTCCAACCGTTCCAAATATTACTCCAATTCCTATTAGTAGTTACAGGCGTATATATTGGACTTTGCATATAGTATTTTGTACTTCCAATACTTACAAATGGAGTAGAGGCATTGGGTGTAGTATAACCAGTCAAATTATAACTACTCACATAACTAAACACATTAGAAAAATTGGTGCTTAAATTATACCCAAAACTTAAAGTAGGATAAAAACCTGCTTTTGCAACATTTTGATTTTTAGCCGCCGCTTTCACACGCCACTCTGACGCTTTTACATTGGGTAAATTTTGAGAGGCAATATTAAAAACATACTCGGGCTGCAAGTCGGCAAAGGATTGCAATTTAATTTGATCCACTGCTTGTACTTGAATATCAAAAGGCTTACTAGCATCAAGGTTCAACAAAGCTTTTAACAATAATTTACTTTGTCCAACATTCGCAAATGCGGAGATATAATTACTACTATCGTTCGCCAATTGAGTTTCTAATTCTAATAAATTCAATTCCGGCAATAAACCTACTTCTACTCTTTTTTTAGTAGCTGCCAATTGCTCATTGGTTTGACTAATTTGAATTTTTGCAATTTCTGCTTGTTCAATCGCAGACAATACTTGTAAATAATAAGTAGCTACACTTAAAGAAACATCATTGGAAGTAGCTTGCTTATCGGCTTCAGAAGCCTGCCAACTATATTGCGCCGCATCGGCTGCATTATGCAATTTACCAGCATTAAAAATTTGCACTCCTCCACTCAATCCAAAATTATTATACAAAAATTGAGTGTTGGTAAAACCATTGGTAGTGGGGTCAATAGATCGACCAAATCTCAAACCCATTCCTGTAGAACCATTCATGGTAGGCAATTGGCTATTTTTAGCCATGCTTGCTTGCAATTTAGCAAGTCGGGCTTGCACATCTGCTTGTTGCAAGGAAATATTGTGTTGTTTGGCATACTCCACGCAGGTTTTTAAATCCCATTGCATGGATTCCTGCGCTGCTAAGCCCAAAGACAAACTTATTAATAATAATGATAATATGTATTTCATGTGATAGTTTTAAAACGCATTATAACTAAACAAAAATAGCATAATACCGCCTACTTGTCTAATTTTTAGACAAACGGAAAAGCATCCTTGCTAAATAGGTATTTTAATAGATAAAAGGCGGTCAAAACCTCAAAACACACCCTATTTGCTTATTTTTTGTAGTATTTAATTCTATAAATGCATAAAACGGTAACAATTAAGCAAACTGCAGTGAGAGCGGCATAAGGCTTATCAATGACTACAGCTACCGCTACAAATGCATAAGCCAATACAAAAATGGAAGCCAGGATGGGAGTCCATTTTTTTAATGCACCAGTAACTGCAGTATCACCCTGCCCTTTGCGTCTTAAAATGAATAAGGTAGCTGCCGAAGTACTCATGCCCATGCAATCTAAAAAGATGCTAAAACTCAATACATCATCTACTCCCTTTCCAAAAAAAGTAACTAAAATGGTGGTGATGGCAAATACAGTTAAACCAGGTACCAGGGCTTCTGTTTTAGGATGTTTGCTTTGAAAAATTTTAGGCAACACTTTGTCCTCACTCATAGCAAACATCACTCTTGGATTGCTCATTAAAATCACATTCACATAAGCCAATACACTTAATACCATGGCGAAATCAAAAACTTTAGCACCATAGCTACCAAACCAAGCTTCAAACAATAAGGATCCAATAGCATTTGCATTTTTCATATTGTCAAACCCAATTACTTGAATATAAGTATAGTTGATGGCAAGGTATAAAAACAAAACAATAAAAATACCCAATACAATTCCGCGCTGCATGGTTTTTGCAGATTTTACTTCGGATCCAAAATTAATGGTTTGTTGATACCCTCCATAAGTAAAGAACACTGAAACCAAACTCACTAATAATAATACCCCTCCATTATGTCCATCATACACTCTAATGGTTCCTTCGTTCACACCATGAGTAGGAACGGTCACGCCTTTAAATAAAGAAGATATCAATAATAAGATCAAACTAATTTTTACAATCATCAATACATTTTGAGTGCGACTACTGGTCTTTAAACCCAGCAAATTGACTATATAAAAAAGACCTACCGATAAGGAAGCCACACCCACATTGAACAAGGTACTTGAAGGATGACCAAATAATAAATCACTCACATAGTCGGCTCCAATTAAAGCTACAACAGCCAAAGAAGCTGCATTACTAATTAGGATGAGCACATTAATGGTAAATCCTACACCAGGGTGGTAACAATGAGCAAACACTTTATAATATCCCCCCATCACTGGCAAACGTTGTCCAATTTCGGCATAGGTTAATGCGCCAAACAAAGCAATGACACCACCAATAATCCATGCACTAAAAAAGATCAATTCAGTTCCCGATTTAGCAGCAATTGTTGCAGGTGTTTTAAAAATCCCCATGCCTATTACTAAACTTACCACAATCATGGTTAAACTAAAAAAATTAATGCCTTGCTTTTCTTTCATTGGGTGTACCCGTTTTGTTAAGGATAAATATATTAAAATTGGCTTAGTTTTCAACAAAGGGTTGATAATTAAAAACAACATGCCTATATATTATTAATATGTTTGTGATAGAATTAGGTTCATGAAAATGATTAAAAGGGAATCCAGTAAATGCTGGAGCTATTCCCGTAGCTGTAATTTCTTTGCCGCAAGGTAGGCAATGCAAAATCCACTGAAGCAATTTGGGAAGGATGCATTGTTAAGAATAAGCCAGAAGACCTGCCTAGTTAAATTATAACCAACAGCTTTCGGGTAAAAAGCAGGATTGTAAAAACATTGTGGGTGCATTTAAAAAGTAGTTAGCACGCTAATTATTTATATGTTCCTCAATCAATTATGGTTCTTTTTTCCAGGAAGCTCATTGTTAACAACAAAAAACAAAACAATGAGCAAAAAATTAATCACGCTCTCGGTAAGCTTAATCGCTTCCACCCTTCTCTTTGGGCAAAAAGACACAGTTTCTAAAAACAACATTCAAGGAAAAACAACAACCTTAGAGGATGTTATTGTCACCGCCAACAAAATAGAGCAAAAGCAAAATTCAACAGGTAAAGTAGTCACTGTAATTACCGCTGCCCAAATTCAAGCAAACGCAGGACGAACCCTTTCTGAAATTTTAAACGAACAAGCAAGTTTGTACTTACCAGGCGCTTTAAGCAATGCAGGAACTGTTCCAAGTATTTACATGCGTGGAGCTTCAAGTGGAAGAACCTTAGTGATGATTGATGGTGTGCCTGTGGGCGATCCTTCTATGATTAGTAATGAGTTTGATTTGAATTTAGTACCACTGAATCAAGTTGAAAGAGTAGAAATATTAAAAGGTGCACAAAGTACTTTATATGGATCCGATGCAATGGGCGGCGTGATCAATATCATTACTAAAAATCCAAGCCAAAAATTATGGTCAGGCGCTTTTAGCTTGGGTACTTATGGAACAAGAAAGTTTTCTTTACAAAGAACAAAGAAGTTTAAAAAATTAAGCTACACCATTGGATTTGAAAACCAAGCTGCGAAAGGATACTCCTCAGCAATTGACCAAAATAACACGGGCACATTTGATAAAGATGGTTACAAAAACAATAGCTGGTTCTTAAATGTAAACTATGAACTCAATAACAACTGGGGCATAAAAGCATATACGCGCAAAACTGCATATAAAGCAGATGTAGATTATGCTGCATTTAAGGATGATAAAGACGAATACTTTAATAACGCTACTCAAATGTCTGGTCTTGTATTGAATTATAAAAAAGCAACTACCCGTTTCCAATTTCAATACCAGTATGCTACTCAGGATAGAAATTATTTAAACGATAGCGCAGACAGAACGCATACTATTTTTGAACAGAACCAGTACTGGGGCAAATCCCATTTTGCGGATGCATTTTATGCTAGATCTATCTCAAAGAATGTACAATGGATTATTGGAACAGATTTTAGATATGGATCTTATAAACAAGATTATTTATCCATCAGTGATTATGGCCCCTATACTGAAAATTTCAAAGATACTTTCCAATACCAACATGCATTTTATAGTTCAATTATTATTCGTTCCAACAATAATAATTGGTTATTTGAATTAGGTGGCCGTCAAAACAATCATTCTCGTTATGGAAGCAATCAAACTTTTACAGCAAGCCCTTCTTATAAATTGAATGAGCACAATCGTTTAATAGCAAGTATTTCAAGTGGATACAAAGCCCCGTCCTTATATCAATTAAGTTACAATAGCGCATTGGCACCTGAAACTTCAATCAGTTCTGAAATTGGAATTGAACACAAAACCAATGATGTATTTGCGCGCGCTGTTTATTACAATCGAACCATTAACAATGGAATTGATTACAATTATATTGATTATAATTTTTTCAATTTCATCCAACAAAGAGTAAATGGAATTGAATTAGAATTGAATTGGAAGGCAAGTCCTGCACATAGCTTTAGCGCCAATTATACTTTAATGAATGGTCAGGAAACCAACCAAAATAGAATCACTACTACTGACACCATCACGTATAATTATTTATTAAAACGTCCAAAGCACACAGGTGGTCTAACATGGAACTATAAAGCAACTAAAAAATTAAGTTTAAGTGTAAGTGCAAGGTATACCAGCAAGCGTTATGACGTAGGCGGCTATGCAGCACCCGATGTAAAACTTGATTACTATACTTTAGTAAATGCACATGTTAATTACCAATTAAATCATAACTGGAACTTGTTCGCAGATGGACAAAACTTGGGCAATGATCGTTTTCAGGAAATCAATGGATACCATACCATGGGTAGGATGATTATGATAGGTATTCGATTGCACTAATCAAATTTGCTCTATTTATATTCAAGCAAAAATAGTATAAATCTAAAAAAGGCTTTGTATCTTCATACAAAGCCTTTTTTATGCAATTTAATTTTAATGAACTTGTAACAGTTATTTTTACTTTGTTTGCTGTAATTGATATTGTGGGATCAATTCCTTTATTAATTTCAATGAAGGAAAAAGCCGGGGTCATTAAATCTACGCAAGTAACTTTAATATCAGGAGGTTTGATGGTTGCCTTTTTGTTTTTAGGAAAGCCTTTTTTAAGTGTATTGGGATTGGATGTAAAATCCTTTGCCGTAGGCGGATCGATTGTGATTTTTTTATTGGGTTTGGAAATGGTGTTAGGACATGAAATTTTTAAAGGCGACAAAAACGGACACTCAGGAACCGTTGTGCCTATTGCCTTCCCAATTATTGCAGGAAGTGGAACACTTACCACCATCATGTCACTTAAAGCAAACTTTGAAGAGATTTATATTTTATTAGGCATTGTCGTAAACCTAGCCATTATATACATTGTATTAAAATCCCTAAACTGGATCGAACGCTTATTAGGACCAGGTGGCTTACTGGCAGTTCGTAAATTCTTTGGCGTAATTCTTTTGGCAATTGCAGTTAAAATATTCTCAAGTAACGTTGGAGCGTTAAAGCGCTAGTTAGATTTATAATAATCTTTTAATATTTAATTATGTAGTTGAGTACTACATAAGGTTGTAAATTATTAAATGCTTGTCCTCCCCCTGTATTTTGCATGGCTGTGCTCCAATTCGCGGTTGTCCCAGCACGGTCAGTTCCAAAAAACATAGACTGTGAAGATGGAGCATAACCACCAATCGCTGAAGGATCTACAGCTGAATTGACTGATGTAGTATGTTTATGAGCAGGCATTTCATTTACGGTCATGGTATGTGATTCTTCCCCACCAGTTAAACCTAAACTTGAAAAGGTTCCTGTATTTTTTCCAACAGGCACCCTACCCCTTAAATCAGGAACATTAAAAGTAGTACTTCCATCTCCTATACCATATGTAGTACCAATGATTGCATATAAGGCTGAATAAGTGGTTCTATTTACCGCAGAACCATCGCATAATAAATAACCTAATGGAGCAACGCTTCCTGCATAAGCTGAAACAACCCCTGTTGGAGGAACTGGATTCCAAGAAGCAGTTCCACTTCCATTTGTAGTAAGTGCTTGGCCGTTTACACCTGCACTATTAGGAAGGGCATTTCCACCGGCATTTAAAATACCACTTACTTTAGCATTTCCAGCAACCTCTAAACTAACAGTAGGAGAATTAGTTCCAATACCAACATTTCCAGTTATATTATACGCATTTGTCCCAGAAAGTACCCAAGGGTCTACGATTGCAGAAGATCCTATTTGCTTTACCATAAAATAACACTGATTGGCTGCTGCATTTGTGCCAACATAATTAGTACTTCCAATTAAACCCGGCGACCCTGAACCATAATAGGAAACAAATTTTATTCCAACAGCAATATCTGATGTTGGAGTAACTATGGCTCTCATAGGACCATTGCCATTTGGATTATACGATCCCGCACCATTTATAGAAATATAAAAACCATTGGCCAGTGGTGTACTATTTGTATAATCATAAATTTGAAAAACACCTGCAACACCACCTGCTGATTGATAAATAGACAAATAGGATTCTAATTCATAAGTTTTATTTGCTTTTAAAGTAAATTTATTTGCACTCCAACTTAAATTTCCAGAAGCAGTTGCATCAAATGAAACAATAGACCCAGTTGTTAAAGCACCCGTTTCATTTCCGGTGTATTTCACAATACCATATTCAACAGTTTGTCCAGTTACGGGTAAATTACCTGCAACCAATTTATAATAAACCCGATCATAATCACCTGCATCCCTATTTCCTGTAGTAGTCACATATACATTATAGGTTACCCCTGCTTGTAAATTCACTTCGATTTTTCCATTGTACTCTACATGCACTGAATTATTATAACTTGTTTGGGCGTCTGTTCCTAAATCAGTGGTTCCTTGCCTAACTTTAAATGTAATTGTTGCATTACTAAATCCTGAACAAGAAAAATCAAATAAGTACCTACCTGAAACTGGCACTGTGAATTTGTAACCTGTTGCATTTGCAATCGTACTGTCTGCAGTTGCATTCGAATACCCTTTACTATATAAGTTAACCATGTTTGAAGCAGTTACACCATTTCCAGCAGATGTTGCTGTTGCGATGGTTGCCCAGTTCGCACCATTCCAATAATAATAGCCTGCTTGCAATCCTACTGATCCTAAATTATAAACCAATAAGCCCTCAGCTGGAGATGTGATTGTGGTTGCATCTGTGGCACTTGTTAGCGTAACACGTGGCGGTAAAAAACCTTTATTAGTGGAATACACATCTAACTTTGCAGAAGCGTTTGGCGTGGTCGTACCGATACCGGTTTGTGCAAAATTAAGTTGTGCTATGAATACAAAGAGCAAGCTTGCGTATTTAA
>JBDKLP010000028.1:0-27309 GCA_039795575.1 Bacteroidota bacterium
TAGTATCTAACAATAGTGGTGAAATCTTGAACAATATTGTACTAAGAGATAATTTATATAATGTATTCGGTAATAATATCGACTTCACTGTTGTTTCTAAATCTAATACTGGTTACTTAAATGTAAATCCTAGTTATAATGGTGTAACAGATATTAATTTATTAAACAACAATGTAATACTTCTTAATAACAAACAAGATACCATTCAATTAAGCATACTTGTAAAAGGAACTGGCATAGATGGCAACTACATTAATAGTGCCAATGCTACAGTAAATACCAATTTTGGCACATTTACCATTACGTCCAATGATCCAATACAAAATCCAACCAATACCATCAATCGTTTGGCAACAAATTTTGTGATTCCAAAATTGGATGTAATAGTTGCAGGTGGATTTTCTCCTAATAACGATGGCATTGATGACAATTGGATCATCGAAAGACCTTATGGTACAAAAATTGCGGTACGCGTATTTAATAGATGGGGAAATGAAGTATTCCAAAGTGAAGATTACATGAACGACTGGAAAGGGAAAGGACAAAATAATTTCTTAGGTACTGATATTCCAGAAGGTACTTATTTTTACGCTGTAACGGTCACCACTAATGATCAAAAAACTTATAAATTAAGCGGAAGTTTAACCATTGTTAAATAGTAGCATTGAAAAAAATGAGCATGAAAAAATTATATATTATAGCAGGATGTTTCATCTTGTCCATAACAAAGCTTCAAGCACAAACCGAACCGATGTATTCTCAATATATGTTCAATATGTTAAGTATAAATCCGGCATATGCAGGAAATAGAGAAGCTACGAATTTAAATTTCTTTCAAAGAAGACAATGGGCTGGTTTACAAGGAGCGCCACAAACTACATCGTTAAGTCTAGATGGATCAACCAATGCCAATAAAGCTGGATGGGGAATTCAATTTTATGACGATCGTTTAGGTGTAGAAAAAGCATCAGGTGCAAACTTTATGTTGTCTACCCATTTGCAGGTTTCACAAAGAGGAACTTTGTCGGCTGGATTAAGCTTAGGATTAATGAATTACCGTATTGATTTGATGAATGTTCAGGGAAGGTTCACTCCTAACGATCCTGCATTCTATGCAAATTTAAACAAATGGTTACCCGATGTGGGTTTAGGAATTTACTATAATACCAATAATTTTTATGCAGGTATATCTATACCCAATGTTTTAAAATCTAGAGTAAGCGCATTTGATGCAATGAATTCAGGCATTCAAAAAGTAAACAATACGCATTTGTATTTCACCACTGGATTTGTAGTCAATGTGAATGATGATGTAAAAATAAAGCCATCAACATTACTAAAGGCAGTGAGTGGATCTCCATTACAAGCCGACTTTAATACCAATGTATGGTTAAAAGACATTGTTGGCATTGGAGTGTCTTACCGCACTGGCGACGCTGTAATTGGCATGTTAGAATTGCAAGCAAATGAGTCTTTGAAAATTGGATATGCATATGACATAACCATCTCCCCGCTAAAATATTACAACAACGGATCTCACGAGATTTTATTGAGATATGAATTTAGCAATAACAAAGCTAAAATCAAATCCACTAGATACTTTTAATTAATATAGCCACCGAAACCATATAGATTTATGAAACGTATTTTATATATCCTAATTTTTATAATGAGTATTTTCCAAGCAAATGCTCAAAGAAAAGCTTCAAGAATATTAAAATTGGCAAATATCGAAGCCAACAAACAAAGATACGCATATGCGATTCCTTTATACAAAACCTATATCGTAAAAGGTGGAAAAGATAGTATTGTTTATAAAAAATTAGGTGAAGCATATAAAATGGTAAACCAGTTTGATAGTGCAGTCAAGTATTACCAAATTGCAGGGCAAACTAAATATGGAGTGGAGAATGTATTAGCAGAGTTGTATGCGATGACTGGAAATTATTCGCTTGCAAAAAATGAATACGAGAGAATTGTTGAGCAAAATAAAACATTGTTGTCAGATGCTAGGTTGTATGGTTTTAGTAATACTTCAAAATATTATTCTGATTCTTTAGACTACAAAATATACCCTACCAAACTAAATACTATTTACAACGAATTCAATGCTGTCCCATTTAAAGATGGACTTATATTTGAATCCAATAGAATTGCATCTACCAATGTCAAGAAAAAACATACCAATAAAATAAAACAAATCCTCTCTCCAGAATTTGCTTGGGATGGCGCAAGTTATTCTAAACTATATTATATCCCTAGTATTAAAGAATTACGTACTGATACCCTTCCAAATGTAAATTGGAAAGACAAACAGGTAGGATATGCCGAAAAAATGAGGGAGTCAAGCAATGATAATCGAAAAATGATTAGCAGCTATGGTTATATCCCTACTATGTATAAGGTAGACACTACGGTTCAATTGTTTTCAAAACAATTTGATGATCGATACAATGTGGGAGCGATTACCTTTACAGCAGATGGAACAACTGCTTACTATACACGCAATGGCAAAAAAGCCAGAAATGGCTATATGTTGGAAATCTGGGAAAGCAATTTTGAAAATGGAGCATGGACGCCAGGTAAAAGATTATTCTTTAACAACCCAAATTACAATTACTTCCACCCTGCTGTTACGCCTGATGGAAGAAGACTTTACTATGTTACCGATGAGCCTACTGGGCTTGGAGGTACTGATATCTATTATGTAGACAAAAACGAGGACGGTTCTTGGAAAGCAACCACCAATGCAGGTCAAGACATTAACACTACAGGCAATGAATTATTCCCAAGTTTTTATGATGGCACATTGTTTTTTAGCAGTAATGGGCATCCAGGTTTAGGAGGTTTGGATATTTTTAGAATTTATAAAGATGCCAGAGGCGAATTATCAATTAAGAATATGGGTTATCCAATCAATAGCGACAAAGATGATTTAGGATTATCCATCATAGGCAAAACAGGTTTTTTTAGTTCGAATAGAAATGGCAGTGATGATATTTTCGCATTTGATCATGAACAAGTTTACATTAACATGACTGGTAATGTAAACATAGATAGTGCTCAAGCTATTGGTAAAACAATATACCTAACGCAGAAAGATGAATTAGGAAGAGTACAAATAATTGATAGCGCTATTCTTGACCAGCATTCGGCCTATACTTTTAAAATGCGTCCTAACAGAAATTATTCAATTTTAACTTTTGATGGAAATAATAAACCTTATGAACAAGCCATCAATTCCAACGATTACAAAAATAACAATGGGCAGTATATTAAACAAGCTTCAACAATTTATATACCATTGACAGAAAAAGAATTGGCTGCAAAGCAAGAAAAAGAAGCTGCTTTACTTGCAAAAGAACGTGCCTCAATGGGACGTGTATTTGCAAAAACTGTAGACTCTTTAATGAAACTTACAAAAGATTTTGCGGTATTACACCATCCGTATAATCAAGCCTTCATTGTACAAAAAGACTTAACTACCTATTATCAGCTAATTGAGCGCGTAAAACGCATACATGGCAAGAAAATTGTAATTGTATCCGCATCCGACTGTAATGGGCCCGACGAATACAACGAAACATTGTCACAAAGAAGGGGAAAGCGCGTATTCAAAACCTTAAATGCAATATCGAACAACATGGTAATCCTTAAAACAGTAGGTGAAAAAGAGCTTTTAAAAGATTGCAATGACATATTTAATGCCAAAGAGGATCAGCTAGAGAATCGTTATAGCTATGTATTTATACTAGATCAGAAATAAAGCCTTATTTTAGGGTATAAATCAAAGTACTATGTACCCTATCTATTTTATTTGTTTTATGCTAGGGCATGTCCTAATGGGCATGTTTAAATTGCGTCAAACAAAGAAAATGGGTATTTCCTATCTTAAGAAACTTGAAAAGGAATATCAAGGAAAGTTCGATGCTGCGCTATTCAACAAAGTGGTCAAATTTCAATCTGTACTATTACATTTTGTAAATGAAGTTTTTGTTCAATTGTACAATAGATCAATTACCAAAAAGGAGCAATTATTAAATACTCAATATTTATTAATGACTGCGATTTATGATGAATTGATAGACAGTAAAAAAATTGACGAGGATGCACTAAATGAAATGTTTTACCACCCTGAAAAAGTAAATACCCAAGACTTCCATGAAAAAGTATTGATTCATTTACATCTAACCCTATTAAACGAAGTTCCTGATAAAACTAAATACTGGGAAACCATACACCAAATACATATTGCTCAAAAAAAATCAAGTAAACAATTTTGCACCCAAATTCAGTTAGGCGAAATTATTGAAATCACGCTTGAAAAAGGAGGATATAGTTTATTAATGTGCCGACATTATATGCAAGACCCAATCAGTAATGAAGTAGATAAATGTTGGTATGCTTTAGGTGGATTGATTCAAATGACCAATGATTTGTACGATACGTTTAAAGATAGTAAGGAAGGAATTCAAACTTTCGCTAATACGAGTGGTACAATCTCAGATATAGCGTCTATATATCAATATCAAAAAATGGTATTAAACAAAGCCATAGCTCAATTACCCATGTCAAGCTTTGCAAAATCAAGGTTCGCTATTCGTTTGGCCTTGATTCCCTCCTTTGGTGATCTTGCCATTGAACAAATAAGTAATTACAGAATAACATTCCCCATTTTCACCAATATAAACAGTATAACAAGAAAGCATTTGATTATTGATATGGAAAAAACCATCAATAAGATAAGATTAATATATTTTAGCTATAAAAATGGGAATAAATGGAAGTAAAAATTGAAGAAAGCTGGAAAAAGGTACTTGCGCCTTTATTTAACAAGCCTTATTTTTCTCAAATTACAGCCCATTTAAAAACAGAAAAAGCGCTGAATAGCACCCTTTATCCAAAAGGGAATTTAATATTCAATGCTTTTAAACAAACTCCATTTGACAAAGTTAAAGTGGTTATATTAGGACAAGATCCTTATCATAATGCAAATCAAGCCATGGGCTTAAGTTTTTCTGTACCTGATGGGGTTAAAATTCCCCCATCCTTAGTGAATATATTTAAGGAGCTGAACAAGGATATTGGCATGCCCATCCCTACATCAGGTAATTTAACAAAATGGGCCCAACAAGGTGTTTTATTATTAAATGCAGTTCTAACAGTAAGGGCTAATGAACCTGCAAGCCATAGTAAAATTGGTTGGACAGATTTTACCGATGACGTAATTCAAATTATTTCTAAAGAGAAAACCAATATTGTATTTCTATTATGGGGTAACTTTGCCCAGCAAAAACAAGTTTTGATTGATGCTACTAAACACAAAGTCCTAAAAGCCGCACACCCTTCACCGTTTAGTGCGCATAATGGATTTTTCGGTTCAAAACATTTTAGCGACACCAATAAATATTTAATAGAACACCATCTTGATCCCATCGATTGGATGCCATAACAAATTGCTAAACTATGCGCTTGATAAAAAAAATAATTGCTAGAATACTCGCCTTTTGGGCATTACTTATGTTTGTTGGAACCATGTTTATCTATATGTGGTTTTATATCCCTTGTGCATTTTTGCCAGATCCTTATAAAACAAGATGGCATCGATTAATGTCTCAATTGTGGATGGGCAGCTTTATGCTCTTATCAGGTATTCGTTTTTCAATACAAGGAAAAGAAAACTTCGATGGATTAGAAAATGCTGTTATTGTATGCAATCACAATAGTTTATTGGACATCCCTATAAGTTTTCCTTTTTTACCAAGAGCCAATAAAACAATTGCGAAAAAATCTTTTTCTTACGTGCCCATATTTGGATGGATTTATACATTTGGGACGGTACTTGTAGACAGGAAAGACCCACGTAGTCGTCAGGCAAGTTTTGAGCAAATGAAAATGGTGTTGAATCACGGACTAGACATGTTAATTTATCCAGAAGGAACAAGAAACACTACAAGTGCCCCTTTAAAATCATTTTTTGACGGTGCATTTAAATTGGCAGTGGAGACTCAAAAACCAATCGTACCCATTGTATTGTTAAATACCAAAAACATGTTGCCATCTAAACCTAGCATGTATTTTAAACCAGGTAAAATCAGTATGCATATTTTACCTGCAATTATGCCACAAGGGCATACCATTGATTCCTTAAAGCAATTGGTATATGATATTATGGCTGAACATTATCTAGCCAACGAACCAAAAAAAACGATTAATAAGTAGAATTAGAGAAGGTACGACTACGATTAATTTTAAGATCTCGTAGAATACCTGATTTAGGATTCACTGTAATATTGAAAGATTTGTACATGCCAATGGGAGTGACATTAATTGCCATTTGCCAACAATGCATTTCTCTTGTTATAAACATACTCATTTGCTGAATATTCATTTTAGCTACATCCAAATAACCTGTTGCACCTAATTTCCACTTGGGTGTTAAACTAAAATCACCCGAAAAATTCATAGAAGAATATAACTGAGTCCTGAAGCCTGAATAATCAGGTTTCATAACCCTACTAAAATTAAGTGAATAAGACAAAGTCAAAGTCCATGGAATTGTAAAATCGGTAAACTCTGCAGGATTCGCTTTCACATACTGCAATTGTCGCATTTGTTCGTCGGGCGTCATAAATGGATCCATAGGAATGTCTTTCTTTTTTGCATCTCCTTCTTTTGTAGATTTACTTTTAAAAGAGGTAGAAAAAGAAATGCCCCCATTGGTTATATTGCCAAATTTGAATTTACTAAGATCCATATCCAATTTGTTCACTCTAAATCCTTGTTTGTCGGTTGCATAGGGATCTAAAGTAAAGGAAGAGGTAATATTTACTTTATTAAACAAAAGCGTACGCGCATAAAAATTAAAATTGCCTAATTGAAAACTATCTGCTAAAAAGTTAAAATTGGAATTGAAACCAAAACCTTCAATTAGTTTAATTTTTTTGAATGCAGTAGCACTTGTGTCTTGGTGATCACGTAATTTCATTTCTAATAAATTGTCCACCCCAAAACCAATACCTCCAAATGTACCTTCTGAATATGCGCCTCCCATACCACTTCCATCAAATTTAGAGAAACGATATCTTCTTCCCATGGAATCCACTTGTGCAGTATAATGATAAGCTGCTGCTAAGTCAGGTGTATAATTAAAAGAAATAGTAGGTCTAATTTCATGACGAATGGCTACAATATCTTTTCCATTTATTTTATATGTTCCAAAAATCCTACTTGCAGTACTTAAACCAAAAGTCACATGTGCAGCATTATAAAAACCTCTTGTAATAGTAGTGTCTACTTTATTCAATTTACTATTCCATTGCATAAAGCTGGACTGGCCAAACCACTTGTCTTCAAAACTTACCGAAGGGGTAACTGTTACCGGTCCTAATGAAGGAAGAGATACCGAAATAGGAATGCTATGGGTAGCACCCCACTGCATCGTATCCAGAATTTTTTGAAAATTCATGGCCGTGTCATAAAAGCTAACCTGGTTTTGGAAAGCACCATTATAACCAATGCCTATTTTTTCATACCATTTTCCAGCGCCAATTTGATCCTTTTTTTGGAAAGGATACACAGTAAGCATATTAAAATTAATATTGGGCAAACTTACATTCACTGTTTTGGAGTTGGTATTTTGGCTATGGTTGATATTCACAGAAAGATTATACTTATTGTCCCATGTTTTAGAATAAGAAATAGAGGAGCTCAGTCGGTTTTGATAGTTTTGATAAGGGTTATTTAATAAATAGGAATTGAACTTGGAACTTCCAAAGTTTACATTCGCCGAAAAATTGGTTCCTGGCAAAGCACGATTATCCATTTGATGACTCCAATTCAACATAAAGGTTTGACCACCTGTAAATTCATCAAGTATGGCTGTGTTTCTATTAAGAATATGCGTGTTCTGCAAAGTCAAATTGAAATTGCCTAAGTACTTATACCTTTTAATATATTTAGTATTCAAATTGGCACTCCAACCACCATAGGAATAAATATTAGTACGAATGGTTGCATCGGTATTGTCACTCAAAATTTTATAGAATCCTAATCCTTCTAAACCAATACCAAAATCCTCACTCGAAGTATAAGCAGGTGGCAAAAAACCCGAATGTTTTCCACGAGTAAGTGGAAATATAGCAAAAGGCATTTCAATAGGAACAGGCACCCCTTCAAATTCAGGATGAATAGGCCCAGACACCCCTACTTTTTCAGAAACTATTTTAAGTTTATTGGTCACAAATGCAAAATGGGGATCATCTAAATTACAAGTAGTGAATTTTGCCTTCCATGCAAATGCCTCGTCCTTACTCACTTTTTTCATGGTATTGGCATTGATATAAATTTCACCCTGTTGGAAATTGGTGTTTTTAGTCAAACCTCTTCCTGACTTCATATTGAAAAATATAGAATCATTCACCGAAACCATTGTCCCTTCCTTAAACTTAGGATTGCTTAAAGGGTTGCCAGTAGTATCTTTGGCACCATAAGCACTAATATTTTGACTTTGTTGATCATAAACAATATTGGCTGCCTCTAATTGTGAAGATTTATATACCGTCCTTGCACTACCATATAATATAAAAGTTTTGGATTTCATTAGCATTACACCCGAATCCAACGCATCATAACTAACCGCAGCTTCTAAACTATCCTTAGACATTCTAAGTGTTTTTACAGGCTTAAGGGTATCTTTTATCATTAAGGACTGGCTACTATCTTGCAAATTGCTTTTCAAATCAGTTTTGACAGCATTTTTAGCAACTTTTTGAACCTTTAAAGCTGATGGAACTTGTGCTGTAGCGCATAAAGGCATTAAAACTATTGTTAATAATAGCAAAAAGACGCTTTTCACAATACAAAGCCTGTATTTTACGTTAAATTTGTATCCTAGATGTATCACTGCTGCAAATTTAAACTAAAACAGCATTAAGGAACTGATTATGAAGCAAAATAGACTGATTTTAGCAATTACTTTAGCATTTTTTGCCTGTTTGATGGCGCCAGCAGGAATTTTGATGGCTCAAAGCCCAGCAAAAACATTAAAACGTATCGTAATTGACCCGGGTCATGGTGGTACCGATCCAGGTGCCAATGGCAGATATTCTACCGAGGCGGCGGTTTCTTTAGCCATTTCCTTGAAATTGGCCGATTATATTAGAGCTTCC
This sequence comes from Bacteroidota bacterium, assembly GCA_039795575.1. GTDB lineage: Bacteria > Bacteroidota > Bacteroidia > Chitinophagales > Chitinophagaceae > Sediminibacterium. Next base: position 9,171 of record JBDKLP010000028.1, read on the forward strand.
GTGCCTGACGTGGAAGTAGTATTAACTAGAACTACAGATATCTTTAATTCTGTTGTAGAAAAAGCTAAAATTGCCAATGCTGCAAAGGGCGATTTGTTTATTTGTATTCATACCAATTCCGCCGACCCAAGTAGAAATAGAGAAATCATTGGGCATACGACTAAGACCAAAACAGTTAAAAAGAATGGCAAAAAAAGAAAGGTTTCAGTAGAAGTGCCTTTGTATAAAGTTACTTATACCCCAAGTTCGGCAAGGGGTACAGAAACCTTTATTTATAATGTTGCGAAGTCGGATCAAAGAAAAGAAATGGCCAATGATGCAGTAGATGATGTGGTAGAAAAACTCGATTCTGAGTCGGAAAGACAAATCAATGAATTGAATGCAGCCGATCCTACCAGATCTATGATGGCTAGCCTTTTAACACAACAATATTTTCAAAGAGCTGCAAGTTTAGCTTTAACCATTGAAGAAGAATTTAAAAATGCTGGCCGATTAAGTCGCGAAGCCAAACAAAGACAAAAAGGAATTTGGGTATTGGCTGCGGTTCAAATGCCTGCTGTTTTAGTGGAAACGGGGTTTATTTCCAATCCTGAGGATGAAGATTACTTGAATAGCGAGGAAGGACAGGATCAAATTTGTCAGGTAATTACCAAATCGCTAATTAGATACAAGAATTCCTTAGAGAATCAAAAAAAGACGAATGCCAATTAGCCAATAATTTTAGGTAATTTTGGCTTAGTATATTTAACCCATTCCAATGAAGGTATCTAATGAAACCAAAGTAGGCGCACTTACCATTATCGCCATTACTTTAATTATTTTAGGATTCAATTTCTTAAAAGGAAAAACGATTTTTAAATCGGGCAATTTTCTTTACGCTAAATATACCGACACCAAGGGTTTAATAGTTTCCAACCCGGTAATTGTAAATGGTTTTCAAGTAGGTACCGTTTTTGAAATTGAAAATCAATCTGCCGACCTTTCTCATATAATAGTGTCTATTAAATTGAATCAGGAGTATAAAATCCCAACAAATTCTGTAGCAACTATACAAGACAATCCATTAGGTACCAATAGTATTAGTATTGTATTAGGCGACGCCAAAACTTATTTAAAATCAGAAGACACTATAAAAACAGCGCCAGCAGCAAGTTTATTGGGCGATTTAATGAACACCCTTTCTCCATTGGGGGAGCAAACCAAAAAAACAATTACTGCCTTGGAGCAAGTCCTTACCAATTTAAATACAGTATTGAACGAACAAAATAAAGCCAATTTTCAAACCATCTTGGCAAATCTTAGCACTACAACTGAACACCTTAATCAATCAATGGAATCTATTGAAGGTATGTTGCAAAAGCAAAATGGATCCATTGCACAAACTGCCGATAATTTGAATTCATTTACCAAGAACTTAAATGACAACAATAAAAAAATCAACAATATTATTAGCAATTTAGATACTGCAAGCAAGCAAATTAAAGATGCTGATTTATATAAAACTATTCAAGGTATACAATTGGCAGTAGCTGAACTAGCCACTACCCTTCATAAATTAAACACAGGCAACGGTTCTGCGGCCAAATTATTAAATGACCCAGCGATTTACACACAATTACAAGGCACTATCAAAAGCATCAACACCTTAGTTGATGATGTAAAAGTACATCCTAAGCGTTATGTAAACATTTCTGTATTTGGCAAGAAAGACAAGTCAAAACCATTAATCAAGCCCATCGCAGATACCGTAGACTAATGAAAAAAATTGGCTATCTCCTTTTATTATTCCTTATAGTTGCACAAACAACCAAAGCTCAACAAACCTTGGGTGGAACCAATGCGCCTATTGACAGCAATTCAAAATTAATTGAATTTCTATCTGCTGAAACTTACAATGTAAAGAAAAAAGACAGCATGGATTTTTTAATCCTTGTTGGGCATGTAAAAATTAAACAAGGAAGAACTTTGTTGTTTGGAGATAGTTTAATTTTAAATAGCACGTTAAATACTTTAGAAGGATTTGGCAACATTCATATTAACGATGCCGATAGCGTTCATACTTATGCCGACTATTTAAAATACATTGGCAATACTAAGAAGGCATACTTAAGGAAACATGTAAAGTTAACCGATGGCAAAGGGGTTTTAACCACTGATTCATTAGACTATGATGTATCCGTTAAAATAGGAAGCTTTAAAAAAGGCGGAAAATTGGTGCGCAACAAAACTACACTTACTAGCAAAGAGGGATACTATTATGGGGTTACGCGCGATGTAATATTCAGGAATAAAGTAATTGTAAAAGATCCAGAAACTAATATCACTACCGATACTTTAGAATACAATACTTATTCACAGTTAGCTAATTTTATTAGTCCTACTAAAATCATTTCTGGAGCAAGAATCATTCGAACTAGTAATGGAAATTATAATACCGGTACTAGAAAAGGCTATTTGTATGAACGCAGTTCTATTGATGACAGCACTTATACATTCATTGCCGATGAAATGGCAATTGATGATTCATTAGGATTGGGAGAATTTAGAGGCAATGCAGTGTATCAATCCAAGGATAGCTTGAGTTTTGATTTAATGGCCAACAATATCAAAACCAATCGTCCTAAAAGTATTTTGTTAGCAACTGAATTGCCTATCCTACTTATTAAGCAACAAAAAGATACCCTATACGTATCGGCAGATACTTTGTATTCCGCTAAATTAACGGACTTAAACAAACCTCTTCCCAAAGCAAGAGACAGTGTGGGAAAAATAAAAGATAGTAGTTTAAATAAATATTTCGAAGCCTTCCATAATGTAAAAATTTATTCCGACTCTTTGCAAGCAAAATGCGATAGCTTGTTCTATGCTCTTTCAGATTCAACCATTCGCTTGCTAAATAAACCAATTGTATGGTCTAATAACAATCAAATTTCAGGAGACACCATTTATTTGTTTATTGCAAATAAAAATCCTGAACATTTAAAAGTGCTTGAAAATGCCTATGCGATGAGTAAAATAGATACCACTCAATATTTCAACCAATTAAAAGGTATTCGATTAAATGCTTGGTTCAAGGAGGGCAATTTAAGCAAGATGCAAATGAAGGGCAGTGCTGAAAATATTTATTTCGCATTAGACAATCAAAAAGATTTTATTGGCGTAAACCATTCCAGTGCTCAAATTATTGAAATCAATTTTGAAAATGGCGAAGCCAACAAAGTATTATTTATCAATCAGCTTCAAGGTAAAATGACACCAATTGGCCAAACGCCCAAGGAAGAAATAAAACTTAGAGGATTCAATTGGCAGGAAGCCTTAAGGCCTAAATCCAAGTATGATATCCTTTCACCTATAATCAATCCAGCACATTCGACGAATCAGCAGCCGACGACATTAAATAGGCTTTAATAAAACCATCTATTTCTCCATCCATAACAGGTCCAACATTTCCTACTTCAAAATCAGTACGATGATCTTTGATCATTTTATAAGGATGGAATACATAGGAACGTATTTGACTACCCCATTCAATTTTTTTCTTGTTGGAATTGCTTGCATTTAATGCTTCTTGTTTTTTTCGCATTTCTTCCTCATACAACCTACTCTTTAGCATTTTCATGGCAATTTCGCGATTCTCACCTTGAGTACGTGATTGTTGACATTCTACAATAATCCCTGAAGGAATATGCTTTAAACGCACAGCAGTTTCAACTTTGTTTACGTTTTGTCCTCCCTTACCTCCACTTCTATAAAATTCCCATTCAATATCTGCTGGACTTACTGTAATTTCAATACTATCGTCAATTAAAGGATATACATATACCGAAGCAAAACTAGTATGTCGGCGTGCATTGCTATCAAAAGGAGAAATACGTACTAAACGATGTACACCGGATTCTGCTTTTAAAAAACCATAAGCAAATGGGCCATCAAATTGTAAGGTGGCCGATTTAATGCCAGCTCCATCACCTTCTTGATAATCCAAGGAACTTACAGTCCAACCCTGTTTTTCTCCATACATGGTATACATACGTAGTAACATCTCTGCCCAATCCTGACTCTCCGTACCACCAGCACCTGGATTGATTTGTAAAATGGCAGGAAGTTCATCTTCGGGCTTATTTAAAGTGCTTTTAAATTCAGCTTCTTCAATTTGCAAGATTGCTGTTTCATATGCCGCTTTGGTTTCCTCCTCTGTGGCATCACCCGCTTTCCAAAATTCAAATAAAACTGAAAAATCTTCCACACTGGATGCAACATTTTGATAAAGATGAATCCAATATTCATTCATCTTTATTTCCTTCATAATACCCGTAGCACGTGTATTGTCATCCCAAAAACCAGGGGATAAGGACATTTGTTTATCCTGATCTACTTTTTGAATACGATTGTCAACGTCAAAGAAACCTCCTCAGGACAGTAACCTGGTCCTTCATGCGCTTAATTTGTTCTATCGTCATGATCAGTATTGAGCATCCACAAAAGATGCATTATTTAATAGGTTCAATAATAAAAGTACTACAAGCCTCATAAGCCGGATTCTGTTTCTAAACTATCATTTATCTAGCCTCACCATTACTGATGAAGTCATGCTGCCTACCCTGGAACTTGAACGAGTCGCTCTCAAACGCTCCTATACGTGGCATTACAGCACCCAAGGTTTACCCTACAAAACAATTACTTGCCTTGTTCGTGAGCTCTTACCTCACGTTTTCACCTTTTCCCCTTGCGAGGTAGTTATTTTCTGTGGCACTTTCTCTGCCCTCTTGCGAGAACGCCGGCTATTCACCGGTGGGTTACTCTATGCTGTCCGGACTTTCCTTGGCAATTGCTTGCCACGATAGCTCGGGTTTGTAGTAACACAAAGGTAATGAATTATGATATTGGGGATAATACTAATATTCAAAAAACACTTCAGTAGCGCCGTATCCGTAAAAGTCGGAATATTGATTAATAAAGCGTTTTACACCAGGCTTTACCTTAAGTAAATCATGTATCTCAGCCTTGAGTTTGCCTTTGCCAACTCCATGTATAATAATCATTGAAGGCAAATGATTGAGTCTTGCCAATTCAAACCACTTTTCAAATTCTTCTAATTGAAAATGAAGAATTTCGGCATTGCTTAAATGGCTGTGTCGATCCATTATTTTCTCAATATGCAAATCAATTACCGAACGCGCCTGTTGTATATTTTGTTTGATTTTTGAAGCATCATAAACTTTAAATCCTGCATTGCGCAATATATCAATAGCAATATGGTTATCCTCTGCTTTATCGGGATAGGTTTCAAATAATGGATAAGAAATAGTTGCTTGATTGTCCTCTTTCAATACCTCAATTTTCTGAAAAAGCTGCTTTGGCTTAATTTTTATTTGCGTCTCAAAATGATCTGCCTTTTTTTTATGGGGTTCTGTTAAAGAAAAATCAACCGCAAAACTTGGACTGTCATTTACTGAAGCAAAAGAAATATCATGAATATAAAAATCTGTAAATGGTGCTATAGTAGATTCAATAGAGAAATTACTATCGCCTCCGAATGCTTGATCATAAATAAAATTATAACTTACTCTATTACGATTAGAAAGGTAGATTTTTAAACTATCCACCACTTCATCGTTAAAATCATCCAAACAGAATTTGGGAATGATATTTAACCAAACGCCTTCTTCCTCCTTACTATCATTTTTTTGTACTTTCTCTTTTGGTATTTGATCCACATAAATTTTTTGTGGTGCAACTTTTTGAGGAAATAATTTCTTTTCCGTAAATCGCTTAAAATAAGGAAAATCTATTTGATCCATATAAGCCGGAAACTTTACCCCACGTACTTCAATCATGACCATTTTATCGTTCATAATTTCAATAATGCGGCCTTCCTCATTACTATGCAACACTAATATTTCATCCCCAACTTGATACTTCACAAAAATTAATTTAAATGCGAATACGAAGCAATGCGCTAAGCGACATCACTTAATTTAGAATGCTTACGTCCATAAAATGAATACAACACCAGTCCAATACCCATCCAAATGAAAAACCATAACCAGCTCACAGGAGGAATTTCAATCATCAAATATAAACAACACATGGCTCCGATAATTGGAATTACAGAGTACTTTCGAATAAAGCTAAACAATGCTACAAGGATCAAAATAAAAACAAATACCAGATACAATATTTCCTGATATCCTTCGGTACCCATTGCACTTAATGCAGCCTGTATTCTTTCTTTTCCAAAATATATAAACAAGCCAGCAAGAATGGGTATGATTAATTGCCCATTGATATAAGGCAATCTAAATGCTTGTTTTTTAGTTCCCTCCGACATTTTTGGTAATACCAAAACTCCAAAACAAACCAATACAAAAGCAAATAAAGTACCAATGCTTGTCAAGTCGGTCATTCTGCTAATGGACATAAACAAGGAAGGAATTCCTACAAAAATGCCGGTTACAATGGTGGCAAATGCAGGGGTGCCAAATTTAGGATGCACATTGGAGAATTTTTTAGGCAACAACCCATCCCGACTCATACTCATCCAGATACGTGGTTGCCCTAATTGAAATACCAATAATACACTAGTTGTAGCCACCACAGCACTAATAGAAATAATATATCCAATTTTGTGAAGGCCCAATTTCTCAAATACAAATGCCAATGGATCATCCACCTTTAATTCCGAATAGTTCACCATTCCCGTTAATACCAATGCAATTAAAATATATAATACTGTACAAATCAACAAGGAATAAATCATACCTCTTGGCAAATCCCGTTGGGGATTTTTACATTCCTCAGCTGTAGTAGAGATGGCATCAAAACCGATATAGGCATAAAAAACAGCCGAAACGCCAGCCAATACACCTTTAAATCCGTTGGGCATAAAAGGAGCCCAATTAGCCGTATCTACATAAAAAAAACCCAAAATGATAATACCTACGATGATGCAAATTTTAAAAATCACCATAGCATTCGTACTTTTTTTACTCTCCTTAATACCTCGATATACCAAGGCGGTAATCAGTACCACAATGATTAATGCAGGTACATTCAAAATTAGTTTCCAATTTCCAATCATGGGTGCATTGGTGATGGCATCGTATCCAATACGCGCCAACTTGCTAAAATTTTCAGGGGTACCACCCGCCTTTAAATGAGTTAAGGCTTCGGCATATCCTTGTTCTGCTTGTTCATAATTGGTAGAAAGCCAGCCTGGCAAATGAATATGGAATCCTTCTAATAAATTCACAAAATAACCACTCCAACTAATGGCCACTACAATATTACCAATTGCATATTCTAAAATTAATGCCCAACCAATAATCCAAGCTATCAATTCCCCGAAAGTGACATAAGCATAAGTATAAGCACTACCTGCAATGGGTACCCTGCTTGCAAATTCGGCATAACAGAGCGCACTAAATCCACATGTTACAGCTGTAATCACAAACAATAGCGAAATCCCTGGCCCACCATGAAATGCAGCTGTGCCAATTGTTGAGAATATTCCTGCACCTACTACGGCTGCAATGCCCATAAAAGTCAAGTCCTTTACACCCAATTCTTTTTTTAATCCACTAGCACTGTGCCCATCGCTCATCCCCAATTCGGCATCCTGTACAATTTTATCAATTGATTTTTTTCTGAATAAACTCATTCTAATGGATTATTTATTTCTGTTCATTAAATAGTTAGCCAAGTCTACTAATGGCTGTTTGCGAGAAGATACCACTGCTATTGATTCTAAATGCTCAAAAGCTTCGGCCATATATTTTGCTTTTAAATTATCGGCCCATGCAGCTACGCCGCAATCATTGAAAATGGCTAAAACTTTTTGTACTTTATCTTCTGCATTGTTTTGAAGCAAGTCCTCTAATTGAGCAAGTTGTTCAGCATTGGCAACAGCCAATGCATGTAACAATAAAAATGTTTTTTTATTTTGTTTGATATCACCACCCACTTCTTTTCCAAAATCGGCTGCATCCCCATAAGCATCTAAATAATCATCCTGTATTTGAAAAGCAATGCCCAATTTTTTCCCGAACTCATATAAATGATGACAATTGTTTTCACCAGCCCCTCCAATAATTGCACCCAGTTCCAATGAAGCTGCAAGTAATACCGAAGTTTTAAGTGTAATCATATGTATGTATTGATCCAAGCTCACATGATTCATTTTAGCAAAATCCATATCTAACTGCTGCCCTTCACAAACCTCTCTAGCTGTTTTATTGAATAGTTGCAAAATTTTTGACAGATAATTAGGTTGAATTTCTTGTAGAAATTCATACGCACGAATCAACATTACATCTCCCACTAATAAAGCAGTGTTGGGATCGTATTTTGTATGAACAGTGGGCATTCCTCTACGTAAATGCGCTTCATCCATCATATCGTCATGCACCAAAGTAAAATTGTGAAAAAGTTCAATAGCCCTAGCTACTTTAAATGCATCTTCATGAAGTTCGCTAAACAATTCATTTCCCAACAAACACATTACGGGACGGATTCTTTTGCCGCCAATTTGTAAGAAATATTCTCCCGGTGCATACAAGCTTTCGGGAGTAGCAGGGAAATGTGCAGTATTGAATCGGGCATTGAATTGTGCCGATAATTCTTGGAAGCTTAACATAATACAAACCTAACCAAATTTTAGCATTTAATAAACAGTCATTTTTTACAAAAGTCCTAATTTCGCCAGTATAAAACTTTAAGAATATGAATATAAAGCAACTGTTATTGTCCCTGTTATTGGTAATTAGCAATATTTATGGCAATGCACAGGATTTCACTTTAGATTCTGTTGTAAATAGAAATACACATTTATATGCTGAACCCTATAAACGTGCCATTGGAGTTAAAATGTACCCAAGTGCGATAAGCTATAAGCAGTTTATACGATCAAATAAAGCTTATGAGTTGTTGGGTTATTTTACTTTGGATGGATTTAGGGCTACCGCCTTATATGAAAAATATATGCCTATTGAGGGCAATGAACAACTTACTTGGTATGTTGGATATGGTGGTCACTTGGGTTTATGGAATGACACTTGGAAATTACGTAATCCCAACCATCCAGCTGGCATTGCTTTAGGCGTAGATGGCATTATTGGCTTGGACTATAAAGTAAAAAATGCACCTCTCAATTTGAGTGTGGACTGGCAACCCTCTTTCAATTTTGTAGGCGCTAGTTATTTTGAGAGTGGATGGGCTGGTATTGGAGTAAGGTACACATTTTAGCAAACGCTACTTTACAATTATAGAATACTAGAATAAAAAGCTTGTTCAGAAAATACCTAGTTTTTCAATAGGCTAAATAAGGAATCTACAAATTCAGTTTTGTCAAATAACAACAAGTCATTGATTTGTTCGCCCACGCCAATATACTTAACAGGTATTTTACATTGATGTGCAATGGCAAGTACTACACCACCTTTTGCAGTACCATCTAATTTGGTAATTGCTAAGGCATTCACATTGGTTACTGCCATAAATTGCTTGGCTTGTTCCAATGCATTTTGACCAGTAGATCCATCTAATACCAACAATACTTCATGTGGTGCATCAGGCAATTGTTTTTGAATCACCCTTTTAATTTTATTCAACTCATCCATTAAATGTGCTTTATTATGCAATCTTCCAGCAGTATCAATCAATACCACATCGGCATTTTTAGCAATGGCCGATTGAATGGTATCAAAGGCAACAGCACTTGGATCGGAACCCATATTTTGTTTTATAATGGGAACGCCAACTCTTTCACTCCAAATGGTTAATTGATCTACCGCAGCGGCTCTAAAAGTATCTGCAGCACCCAATACTACTTCATTACCTGCTTCTTTATAATGATGCGCTAATTTTCCAATGGTGGTGGTTTTACCAACACCGTTTACACCTACCACTAAAATTACATATGGCTTTTTATTCGCAGGTGGTACAAAACCCATTTGATCTATAGGCGCATCTACCAATAAATTGGCAATTTCGCTTTGCAGCATGGTGTTGAGTTCATTAGTAGAAACATATTTTTCTTTCTTAACCCGGGCTTGAATTTGTTCAATAATGGCCAAAGTAGTGTCCACACCTACATCTGCACCAATCAAAGCTTCCTCTAATTGATCTAGTACTTCATCGTCAACGGAAGTTTTACCAATAATTACTTTTGAAATACGTTCAAAGAAACCTTGTTTGGTTTTTTCTAAACCTTGGTCTAATGTTTCTTTCTCTTTTTTGCCAAATAATTTTCCTAAAAAACTCATACTACAAATTTAAGGAATTATCAATGCTAATATGGACAAACTATGGATTATAAAAAAAGCCTTCCTATTAGGAAAGCTTTCAATATTTTCAGTTACGAAAAGTAAATTCTGAAATTACTTAGTTGCTAAGAATTCAGTTACTTTATCTTTGTGAACAATGTTTTCTTTAAAAGTATACGCACCTGTTTTAGGGCTACGAATAGCTTTAATTACTTTTGTCCAGTTTTTAGCTTCAGCAGAAGCCTTAAGATCCTTTACTTTCGAGTTTTTAGATGCTGCTTTTGCCATGATTATTTAATTTCTTTGTGAACAGTTACTTTTTTCAAAATTGGGTTATACTTTTTGAACTCCAAACGATCTGGGGTGTTCTTTTTGTTCTTAGTTGTAATATAACGACTAGTTCCAGCCATGCCAGAAGTCTTATGCTCTGTGCACTCTAATATTACTTGAACTCTGTTTCCTTTACGTGCCATGATGGTATATTATTATACTTAAATTACTTAATTACTTAGATTTTTTCGCCTGCTGCTCTTAATTCTTTAACAACTGCGCCTAAACCATTTTTGTTGATTGTTCTTAAAGCATCAGTAGATACTTTTAAGGTAATCCAACGATCTTCTTCTGCATAAAAGAAACGCTTCTTTTGCAAATTTGGAAGAAAACGACGTTTAGTTTTGATATTAGAATGCGATACGCTGTTTCCAGTCATCGGTTTCTTTCCTGTTATCTGACATACTCTAGCCATGAGAAATAATTTTTTACGGACGGCAAAGGTAACTAAATATCCCTTACTATCCCATTTTTTTTAAGTTTTTTTATTCTAAACGCTGAAATTGGTCTAAATATTGCTAAAACATTGAAAATCTTAGCATTATATTCCTTCCAAAATCCTTAAGCATACATTTCCGTCCTTAATTCCTGTACTCTTTTGTCTTCCATATATTCGTCAAAGGTCATTAAGCGGTCAATGATTCCTTTTGGCGTTAATTCTATCACCCTGTTTGCTACGGTTTGCATAAAGGTATGGTCATGAGAAGTCATCAACACGATACCTGGGTAGTTTTGACAACCTTCGTTAAAGCTTTGAATACTTTCTAAGTCCAAGTGATTCGTAGGCTGATCCAATACCACCACGTTCGGATTTTGAAGCATCATTTTACTAACCATACATCTTACTTTCTCTCCTCCACTTAAAACGTCCGTTTTTTTCATTACATCGTCCCCGCTAAATAACATTTTACCTAAGAAACCTCTGATAAATGGCTCGTCGGCATCAGTAACATGTGAAGGAACAAATTGTCTTAACCAATCCATTAAAGTTAAAGGCTTAACAAACTCCTCATTGTGCTCCATTGGCAAATAAGCCTTGGTGATCGTAGTTCCCCATTCAAAAGTTCCACTATCTGCTTGACCTGCTTCGTTGATGATTTCAAAAAAGTAAGTAACTGCTAATGGATCCTTACTTAAAAATGCAATCTTATCGTTTTTGCTTACTGAAAAAGTAACGTCTTTAAATAAGGTACGACCGTCTACTTGTTTTTGCAAACGCTCTACATTTAAAATTTGATTTCCCACTTCACGCAATGGCTGAAAGATAATACCAGGGTACTTTCTATTAGATGGCTCTATTTCTTCGATTGTTAATTTCTCTAAAGCTTTTTTACGAGAAGTTGCTTGCTTACTCTTACTTGCATTCGCAGAGAAACGAGCAATAAAGTCCAATAATGCTGCACGCTTTTCTTCGTTCTTTTTATTCTTATCACTCATTTGACGCGCCATCAATTGAGATGACTCATACCAGAATGAATAGTTACCACTAAATGTTTTGATCTTTGAACGATCCACATCTGAAACGTGTGTACATACCGTATCTAAAAAGTGACGGTCGTGACTCACTACCAATACAATATTTTCGTAGTCTGCTAAAAAGTTTTCTAACCAACCAATGGTTTCAATATCCAAACCGTTGGTAGGCTCATCCAGTAATAAAATATCAGGATTCCCGAATAATGATTGCGCTAATAATACACGCAATTTAAAGTTACTTGGAATATCCTTCATTAATGACTGATGCATATCTTCCTTCACCCCTAAGTCACTTAATAAACTAGCAGCATTGCTCTCTGCTTCGTATCCACCCATTTCACCAAATTCAGCTTCTAACTCCCCTGCTTTTAATCCATCTTCTTCTGTAAAATCTTCTTTTGCATACAAAGCATCTTTGGCATGCATTACATCCCACATACGCTTGTGCCCTTGCATTACCGTATTTAAAACAGTTTGCTCATCAAACTCAAATTGGTTTTGCTTTAAGAATGACATACGCTCCCCTGGCGTAATTTCCACTGAACCTTTTGTTGGTTCAATTTCTCCACTTAATATTTTAAGAAATGTTGACTTTCCTGCTCCATTGGCACCAATAATACCATAGCAGTTTCCTTTGGTGAAGCTAATATTCACTTCATCAAACAAGACCCTTTTACCAAAGGATAAAGTAATGTTTCTAGCACTAATCATATATGTACATTAATTTGAGGTCGCAAAGTTAAGCAAATTAAGCTTACCAATTAGAACGAGCTGTTGCTGACACCGAAAGATTGTCAAATGCCCCAGCCAAGTATTTATAATGTGCTGTAATTGCAATCATAGCTGCATTGTCGGTGCAAAATTCAAACTTAGGAAGGTACACTTTTGATTGTGTCTTTTTCCCAAGTTCCTGAACCCCTGCTCTTAAGCCAGAATTGGCACTCACCCCACCAGCAATACATATTTCACGTATGCCAGTCTGCTGAATCGCCTTCTTTAATTTTTTCATTAAAATTTCAACAATGGTATATTGAACAGAAGCACATAAATCATTTAAATTGTCTTGAATAAATCCGGGGTCTTGCTTTTGTATAAAATATAAAACACTGGTTTTTAATCCACTAAATGAATAGTTTAATTCAGGTACTTGTGGCTTTGCAAATTCAAATGCTTTTGGGTTTCCTTGTTGCGCCAATTTATCCAATACAGGTCCACCTGGATAAGGCAACCCCAATATTTTAGAAATTTTATCAAAGGCCTCACCCGCTGCATCATCAATGGTTTCACCAAGGATCACTAAATCGGCAGGGCTATTACATTGAACAATTTGAGTATGGCCTCCACTTACTGTTAAACATAAAAACGGAAAGCTTGGCTTGATGTCATCAATCAAATTTGCCAACACATGTGCTTGCATATGATGTACTGATATCAAGGGTTTTCCAAGAGTAAGTGCTAATGATTTTGCAAATTGCGCACCCACTAATAATGAACCAATTAAACCTGGCGCTTGTGTAAATGCAATGGCATCTAATTGTGCTAATCTTTCAGTATGTGATAAATTAGGAAAAGCAGTTTTTAGCGACTCATCTACAACAGGCACGATATTTTCCATATGCGCTCGGCTAGCTAATTCGGGAACAACGCCACCATATTTTTCATGAACAGCTTGATTGGCAATATAATTAGAAAGTATTTTGCCATCTAAAATTACGGATGCCGCTGTTTCGTCGCAAGAGGACTCGATTGCTAATATCGTGATTGGTTTTGTAGACACAGCGCGAAGTTAATTAAAACACTGAGTTTAAAATTAGTAAAGCAGAAAATCACCTAATTACTTTGTTCTAATTGCTTCAACCGGATTCATTTTAGCGGCAATGGAAGCTGGAATAATTCCAGAAATTACTCCCAAAATAATACAGATGCTTAAGGCAAGAAATACGATACCTGGAGCTATAAAGATTGGGAATGGAAGTACTGCCCCGAGTGCTACTGTGAGTAGCCAAACCAAGAAAAGTCCAACAAGTCCACCTATGATACATAGGAATGCACTTTCTAAAAGGAATTCATATAATATAGTACTGCTTTTTGCTCCAATTGCCTTTTTAAGACCAATTTGACTAGTTCTCTCTCTTACCGTTACGAACATAATATTGGCAACCCCAAACGCACCAACTAATAACGACAAGCCCGCAATGGCCCAGCCACCTTGATTTATAGCGCCAAATACACTTTCAATTTGATCCTTAAATTGGGCTACGTCATTACAAGTAAAATTATCTTCCTGTGTAGGACTTAATTTTCTTAATTGACGCATAATTCCATTTAATTCATCCTGCAAAGCCTTGGAAGGAATACCAGGTTTTGCCTGCACCATGATATATGGATTATTTTGATCTGGATTAAAAATGGAAGCATAATATCCATAAGGTACAATCACCGTTTTATCATAGTCAAAACCACCAATCATTGAGCTACCCTGCTTTTCAACAATACCAACTACCTGCAATCTTCTTCCACCATAAGTAATGGTTTTTCCTAATGCCTTTTCGGGCTTTCCATATAACTCTTCGGCTACTTTATTACCAATTACGGCATAAGGCACCCCACGAGTAAAATCAGTTTCATTAAAATACCTGCCGGTCCCAATATTAAAGGTTTGAATTTTATTAAAATCCCCTGTGACCCCATATAAATTAACTCCCTTTAAATTGTTTTCTTCATAAGAAAAAGTAGCACTTGTGGAAACAAAAAAAGCAATATTAGATGCCAATGAAGACCTTTTTTGAACAAATTCCATCTCATTTATCTTCATGGATGGTCTTTTTACAAATTTCCACCAAGGATACTCAGGGCCTCCGTTATAATCCCATTTGTCGATGAAAATAGTGTTATTGCCTAGACCAGATAAATCGTTGCTAATCTTAGTTTTTAAACTGTCAATGGTTGCCAAAACCCCAATAATGCAAAATATTCCAATGGTGATACCAAATAAGGATAGAAAAGTCCTTAATTTATTCACTTTTAGCTCTTGTAAAGCCATTTTGAAACTATTCCATAATATGCCCAACACTTTTATCATGAAGTAAAAATAGGCCAAATAGCGATTTGCTGAATTTTTTTATGCAAATGGTCAATAACTTATATAAATGCACATATTGTTAAGGTATTTCGAATTACTGCTTAAAATCATTCAAACGTTTGATAGCTAGTATTAAATTCCTGCTTACTTTTGCAGCGATTTTTAAATCATTAACTATATGAGCTTCAAACACATGTTCACCTCCTCGGTAGGGAAAAAATTAGTAATGGCTTTCACAGGCATTTTCTTAATTCTATTTTTAGTAGTTCACGCAGGCTTAAATGCTTGTATATGGGCTAACGACAATGGATTAATGTTTAATAAAGCTGCACACTTTATGGGCAGTTTTGTTGTGCCACGTGTATTAGAAATTGGCCTTTTTCTTGGCATCTTTTTACATATCATTCAAGGGTATATGTTAACGCTTGAAAACAGAAGTAAAAGATCAGTTGGTTATGCAGTAAATTATGCTAAAGGAAGTAAATGGTATAGCCGAAGTATGGCATTATTAGGTACTTTACTTTTAATGTTTTTAATTATGCATATCTACCATTTTTGGACACCAAGTAGATTAGGTGGAGTTGGCAATATTCAAGGTTTAAAAACATTTGAATTGAATGGTACAGAGTATCATAATTTATATGCCGAAATGCAAGTTGTGTTTCAAAATCCATTAGTAGTTTTATTATATGTGTTAGCATGTGGATCACTTGCTTATCACTTAGCACATGGATTCCAAAGTGCATTCAAAACAATTGGAGTGCACAATAGAAGATATCATGCTTTAATTAGTTCAATCGGATATGGTTTCGCGATTTTAATTCCATTGGCTTTTGCAATGATGCCAATTAGTTTTTATTTTAACCTAGTGAAATAAAACTCAAACAATAATTCTACACTTTAGATAAAAGATTCAATATGTTAAACTCAAAAATACCTGCAGGAAACTTAGACGATAAATGGGTAGACTATAAAGGTCACTGTAAACTAGTGAACCCTGCTAATAAACGTAAAATGGAAGTGATCGTAGTAGGTACTGGCTTAGCTGGTGCAAGTGCTGCCGCTTCATTAGGAGAATTAGGATATAAAGTAAAAGCATTTTGCTTTCAAGATAGCCCACGCCGTGCACACAGTATCGCTGCACAAGGCGGAATTAACGCAGCTAAAAACTATCAAAATGATGGTGATAGCGTGTTTAGATTATTTTATGATACGATCAAAGGTGGTGACTACCGTGCACGTGAAGCAAACGTTCATCGTTTAGCAGAAGTGAGTGGTAATATCATTGACCAATGCGTTGCACAAGGTGTTCCATTTGCACGTGAGTACGGTGGATTATTGAGCAATCGTAGCTTTGGTGGTACACAAGTACAAAGAACTTTTTATGCTGCAGGTCAAACTGGTCAGCAATTGTTAATTGGTGCTTACCAAGCCTTAGAGCGTCAGGTTGCATTAGGTAATGTAACGATGTATGCTCGTCACGAGATGTTAGATGTGGTTAAAATTGATGGTAAAGCAAAAGGAATTATTGCTCGTAATTTAATTACTGGAGCATTAGAAAAACATTTTGGATACGCAGTATTATTATGTACTGGTGGATACGGTAACGTATTTTATTTATCAACCAATGCAATGGGTTCAAATGTAACTGCTGCATGGAAAGCGCATAAGCAAGGTGCTTATTTTGCAAACCCATGTTTCACTCAAATTCACCCTACTTGTATTCCAGTTTCTGGTGATCATCAGTCTAAATTAACATTGATGTCTGAGTCATTAAGAAATGACGGACGTATCTGGGTTCCAAAAGCAAAAGGCGATACGCGTAAACCAAATGAAATTCCTGAAGAAGAAAGAGATTATTATTTAGAGCGTCGTTATCCAGCATTCGGAAACTTAGTACCACGTGACGTTGCGTCTCGTGCTGCAAAAGAAAGATGTGATGCAGGATACGGTGTAGGTACTTCAAAGCAAGCGGTATATTTAGATTATGCAGCTGCAATTGAAAGATATGGTAAGATAGAAGCAAGCAAGCAAGGTTTAAACAATGCAAGCAAGGAAGATATTATCGTAATGGGTAAGGAAGTGGTGAAAGAGAAATACGGTAACTTATTTGACATGTACGCAAAAATCACTGGAGAAAATCCATACGAAGTACCAATGCGTATTTACCCTGCGGTACACTATACAATGGGTGGCCTATGGGTTGACTATGAATTACAAACCAATGTTCCAGGATTATATGCATTAGGTGAAGCTAACTTTAGCGATCATGGTGCTAACCGTTTAGGAGCATCTGCTTTGATGCAAGGTTTAGCGGATGGATACTTTGTAATTCCTTACACTTTAGGAAACAATTTAGCGGATGAGATTTACAACGCACCTATCCCAACCTCACATCCTGCATTTGAAGCTGCAGAAAAAGCAGTTGCAGATCGTATTGCTAAATTAAAAAACATCAATGGTAAGCAATCAGTTGAAAGCTTCCACAAACGCTTGGGTAAAATTATCTGGGACAAATGTGGTATGGCAAGAAACGCTGAGGGTTTAAAGCAAGCTATTGCCGAAGTTCAAGCATTGAAAAAAGAATTCTGGAGTGATGTAAGAATCCCTGGAGAAATTAACGAATACAACCCTGAATTAGATAAAGCAAACCGTGTTGCGGACTTTATAGAATTAGGCGAGTTAATGTGTATTGATGCATTAAACAGAAATGAAAGTTGTGGTGGTCACTTTAGAGAAGAATACCAAACACCAGATGGTGAGGCATTAAGAGATGACGAAAACTATATGTACGTTGCTGCATGGGAAGCGAAGGCTGAGCATGAGTGGGAATTACATAAAGAAGAATTAAAGTATGAAGTCATCAAACCTTCTCAACGTAACTACAAATAATCTTAACAAATTTAACTACCAGTTTAATCTAATAATATGGCACACAATAATTTGAATTTAAAGTTGAAAGTTTGGCGTCAAAAAAACGCAAACACTA
>JBDKLP010000029.1:0-2975 GCA_039795575.1 Bacteroidota bacterium
AATTGGCACAAAAACAGGCTCTGTTAACTACAGCTGGAACGCATCAGGTCTTTTTACGTTTAATTTTACGGACGTAAACGGCACACAAACCACTAGCACCTATCAACGAAAATAATATGATAACAATCTTCGTAACTGGATGGACTTTTGACAAAGAATTCACGGAACTAAACCGGGCTTAATTTTTTAAAAGATACGCATGTGCCAGATACGCTTGAAAACGGCAGCAACATTCCACCTAGTAAGGGAGCAAAAGTGCACAAGGCGACAGAAATGTCGCCTTTTTCTTTGCCCGTCAGTGAGTTAGAGTAGTTGCATCTTTTTGTTTAATTTTAATAAAAAAATAAATGAAGTCAGCTCCCAAAGGGTTATTTATTATTTTCTTTATCGTTGATATTGCCTTTATTATATATTGGGCTATTACCTACTTACATTTATTGCCCCCTACATTTCTTTATAAAGACTATACAAATTCAATATTAGTAGATTGGAATTGGTCTTTCTTTCCAATTGATATGTTAATCTCAATATCTGGTCTAAATACAATTAGACTATATAGGAATAATTCAAACCACTGGGTATTTTTCGCTTTAGGTTCTTTGTTTCTGACTTTTTGTTCGGGACTAATGGCCATTGCATTTTGGATATATCATAATGATTTTGATTTGGGTTGGTGGATACCAAATCTATTCTTATTGTTTTATCCAATATTTTATCTTAATAAGTTATTTAGGATTTTAACACTTTAATTTCCTGATAGTCACATACTCAATCATCGTATTATAGTTGCATCTTTCGTCGAAAAGGGGAGCGAAAATCAAAAAGAGGTCATTTCGACCTCTTTTTTTGTTTAAAAACCACGTCCACAATCGTTAAAGGGATATTATTTGTGGTTGCAACTTTTTATACAAGCAACATACGAGTTAGTATATTTGACTCGTTATTATGATAATTTAGATTTTAAAAGATGGTTAGATTTGTAATGTTAGCATTACTGTTAAGTGGCATATCCAATATAGTAGATGCTCAAGATAAGATAGCAAAGGGCCGAATCATTGATGCCGAGACAAAGCAAGTGATTCCGTACGTTAACATTGGTATTTTTCAAAAAAACATTGGTACCGTTTCGAATGAAAATGGGCAATACCAACTAAGATTTTCAGGGAACTACGCTGCAAGTGATTCTATCATTTTTTCACACGTTGGTTATCGAACCGTCAAGTATCCAATCGCTCAATTGCTTAACCCTATGTCGGATATTCAGTTGTCGCCCGTTTCAAATACCCTGCAAGAAGTCGTTGTTAAGTCAAGAAAGTTAACCGAGAAAATTTTGGGACGAAATGGCAAAGGTCTTGGCTTAATGCATTATAATTTTTATACCTTTTATGAGAAGGAGGTGGATGACAGATTGGGTAAAGAAGCAGGTATTTTACTTAAAAATAAACGAGATTGTTTTCTTAATGAACTTCAGATGCAGATTAGTTCAAATGAATTTGCTAGTTTAAAATTTAGGCTGAACTTTTATAAAATAGTCGATGGGATACCGACGGAATTAATCCTACCTAAAGAAATTGTTTTCGAAATTAGAGATGGATTTGTGGGCCTATATAAATTTGACTTAAAGCCGTTTACTATTTATTTGACCAAAGACTTAGGTGATGTTGCCGCTACAATACAGTGGGTTGAGAGTAAAAAAACAAACCCGAACAGCAAATACTTTAGTCTTTATTCCTCTTTATCTACAAATTCCTCCTTTGTTTCACGGCCAAAATCAATGGCAAGTTGGGAAAAAAGTAAGCAGGATGTAAGCATTAGCTTCTTGTCGGAATGTGATTAAAATACTTCTCAAATGAATTTAAAATTAAGTCAAAAGGTCTTTGTAAGAAGAAAATGGCAGCAACATTCCACCTATTAAGGGAGCAAGCCGATCATTTCTGATCGGCTTTTTTGTTTATGTGCTACCATAACTTTTAACAGATATTTTTAGGAGTGGTGAAGCCCAATGTATCATGATAAGGACCAAAAGTATCATCATGCTTCGAATTTGATTTGTCATTTTTGTCTTTATTAATCACAATTATTAGGCAAAATGAAAATAACATTTAAATCGATCCTTCTTTTATTGATTTTGAGCCACCAAGTTTGGGCACAATCGATTTCTTCCATTTATGTAAATCCGAATGTTGGCAATGATTCCAACGATGGTTCTAAAGAACGCCCACTAAGAAGTTTAGTTGCCGCATCCAAATTGGTTAATTCAAGTGAAGGAGAAAATCCGGTAACCATTTACCTTTCTCAAGGCGTATATGCGCTGATGGAACCCTCTACATTTCATCCAACGAAGCGCAACTTTACCAAACAGGCTAGATTAACCATTAGAGCAGAGGTTTTACCAGATGACCCCAATTGGAATGCGGGATCTATGCCCACATTAATCCACACCATGCCCTTATCCGACGATTGGATGGGCGTTAAGGACCCTTTTGGAGGTGGCATGTATGGCATTAAGGTAGAGATGAGTCACATGACGATTCAAGGATTGAAAATCATGGGAGCTCCCGTGATTGAACACCCTCAAAAAGGAAAAATCATTCGCGTTTATCCGATTACAAGACCAAATGCCAACTTAGATGATTTGGAAATTACGCAATGCGTTTTTGCTGGAGACGAAATAAATGCCCCCAACCATTTGGGTGTTATCGCGAATGGCACCGGCATTGTCGTGGACCATTGTATATTTTATAATTTGAAACAAGCGATTGTGTATTGGTCACGGAAAAGCACAGGACATGTGATGCGAAATACCTTGATTTACGGAGGATATGGATGTGGTTTATGGACTTCTGCTATTGCAAATGATTTTGTTTTTGAGAATAATGTGGTGGCCAATGGGCAATATGCATGGATTAGTCAATTAGATAGGGATCGTGGCCAACAAGAAGCCGCTGGTGTAGAACAAAAGACAAAAGAACCCA
>JBDKLP010000030.1:0-24522 GCA_039795575.1 Bacteroidota bacterium
AACTATTTATTCTTCTTCTTATGACGATTCTTTCTTAAACGTTTTTTTCTTTTGTGCGTCGCAATTTTATGACGTTTTCTTTTTTTACCACAAGGCATGTCCTATCTATTTTGTTATTAAAAAATATATTTTCTTCTGTTATTTCTTTAGCTCCTGAATTCTTTTATCAATGGCTTCCAAAGCAGCTGGCATTTTTACCATGGTTTTCATTTTAGTATACCATTCAATGGCCTGCTCCTTTTGGTTGGTTAACTCATAACACTCGGCAAGGTTTACCATTGCCTCCATATTATTGGGTTGTTTTTTTAAGACAGTAATAAATCGTTCAATTGCTTTTGGATATTGTCCCGATTTTTTACCCCCTAAACCTAATATTAAATTGCCGTAAACATTGTCAGGATTTTTGTCCACTACTTCTTTTACTTTCATAATGCCTTGCATAGGATTGTCAGAAATATTTCCAAACAAATAGCAGGCACCTAAATTGATTTTTGCAGAATCATTATTAGGGTTTATAACCAATGCTTTTTCTAAAAGAACTTTTGCATTTCCTGCAATCCAATTAAGCATGGCAGGTGGTGCATCCGGCGTTGTTAGATTGTCTATCAACTGCTGGGCTGCAAAAGTGAGGCTTTTTTCAGAATTTTCCAACAAAGCAGCACTGTAAGTATAATATAAATAAGGTTCAACTCTATGGGCAGAATCGGCCCAAAATTGAGCCAATTGATGGTAAACATGTGCAGAGTCGGCAGTTAGTTTAGCTGTAGTTAGTTGATTTTCAACACTTAAGAGAGAAATTTTTTGTGTAGCCGAGAGTGCAGTTTTGGCCCCATCCAGTATGGATTGATTAGTAACTGTTTGATTGACGGGCGTATTGCTGGTGCTTTGATCGGCCGTTTTATGCGTACGGGGAACAAAAAAGTAGAGGACAGTACCTAAAAGTACAGCCAATAGTACAACGATGAACTGAGGTTGTTTCAAAATTTAGACATTTCCAACAAAGGTAATTACTTACGTTTGCTTTTCACCTCGTTTACAAATTCTTTTGCAGGTTTAAAAGCTGGAATAAAATGCTCAGGAATTTCAACCGCAATATTCTTTTTAATGTTACGCCCAATTTTTGCGGCTCTTTTTTTAGTAATAAAGCTACCAAAACCACGAATATAGATATTCTGGCCATTTGATAAGTTTTCTTTTACTTCCTTAAACATGGTTTCTAAAGTAACTAAAACATCCACTTTAGGAATTCCAGTTTTCTCAGAGATTTGATTGATGAGATCAGATTTTCTCATGAAGTTGATTTTTGGGGTTTCAGTATTAAAAATAAATTAAATTTTAACTTTTTACAACTATCTGTCCATTTATTTATGCTTATTTGTACAATATTTTAAGTTGATATGCATATAATTAAATTATATATAAAATTATAAATATGTGTAAAATGGCATTTTTACTCCAATTTTGCGCGTTTTTGATCAATTTTGCGCATTTTTGCTCGAAATGAACAGTGTTTTCTGCGATTTACTGCTAAAATGGGACAAAAAATCCAATGATCGGCCCATGCCATGGAAGGGGGAAAAAGACCCCTACAAAATATGGCTTAGCGAGATTATCTTACAACAAACCAGGGTAGAACAAGGCTGGGCTTATTATGAACGTTTTGTAAAAAAGTATCCCAGCTTGCGCAAATTAGCAGCTGCAAACGACAATGAGGTTTTTAAATTATGGGAAGGCCTAGGTTATTACAATCGATGTAAGAATTTATTATTTACTGCTAGGCATATTGCTAATAATTTGGATGGAAAATTTCCTGATAGCTATGAAGCACTATTATCATTAAAAGGTGTGGGCCCTTATACTGCAGCAGCCATTGCATCCTTTGCTTATAATTTACCTCATGCCGTGGTGGATGGAAATGTGTTTAGAGTATTCGCAAGATACTTCGGAATTCATACGCCTACAGATACCAAGAATGGCTTAGCAATTTTCAATAAAATTGCTTTGGAAAATTTGGCAAAATCCAAGGCGGGTATTTACAATCAGGCATTAATGGACTTTGGTGCTACTGTTTGTAAACCTATGTCACCATTGTGTTCTAGCTGTGTGATGCAATCAACTTGCAAGGCTTTTGCACAAAATGAAGTTGGGCAATTGCCTGTGAAATTAAAAGTGATTCAAAAGAAAAAAAGATATTTTGATTACTTCTGTTTTAAGGTTGAGGATCGGTGGTGGTTGCAACAAAGAGGAGTAGGAGATATTTGGGCGAATCTGCATCAATTTTATTTGATTGAACAGGAAAAAGTAATGCCTGCTAGTACAAGTTATTTTACCGAATTAGTTTGCAATCAATTGTTGGTGAAGCCCAATTCCTTTTCCATTTCATTTCCTGATAAATTGTATACACAACAACTAACGCACCAGCTTTTGCAAGTTCGTTTTGTAGTAGTCAATTTTAATAAAATCCCAAAGGCTTTAGAAAAAGGGACTTGGGTAAAAACGAATGATTTGAAGCAATTTGCTTTCCCCAAAACCATCAAGCTGTTTTTGGAAGAACAAGCTCATTAGGGTTGATGAAATGTGTTATTTAATTGGTAACTTTCCACTTTAAAAAAGTTAAGTTAGTGGAATATTATTCGAGTAAGTTTTTTATTTTATCTGTAGCGGAAACACATCCATTACAGCAAGATTCCCTTTTGTTCTTTTTGATGTCTGTTTTATTGTTCCTATCCTTTGCCATTGCTGGTTCGGAAGTTGCTTTTTTCTCCTTATCCTATAAAGACATTCAAAACTTAAAAACCAAACATCTTAAATCCTTGAAACGTATTGTGCTTTTACTGGAAGATCCAAAGAAACTGCTTACTTCCATGTTAATTGCCAATAGCTTTATAAATATTTGCATTATTTTAATCGCAAATATTTTAATCAATCATCTTTTTATTTTTGATGCTTCGGGTTTGCCAGGTCTTGAATTTATCGTTAAAGTAATAGCAGTTACATTATTGTTATTGTTTTTTGGAGAAATTTTACCAAAAGTAATGGCCACCCAAAATAATATTCGATTTGCACAGGATTTTGGAGGCGTTATTCAAGTAGTGTATTTTATTTTTTCCAAGCCAAGTGGCTTAATGGTAAAGTATACCAATATCATTGAAAGCAAATTGGCGCAAAAAAATTATGGAGCAACTTATAGTATGGAAGAATTAGACCATGCGATTGATTTGACCGCTTCTTCCAATCAACAAGAAAATGAAAAAAAGATTCTTAAAGGAATTGTGAAGTTTGGAAATATCTCAGTAAAGCAAATAATGCGTACCCGATTGGATGTATATGGGGTGGAAGAGGAAATTGATTTTCATGACTTGCTGTCACATATTAAAGAACACAATTACAGCCGTTTCCCAGTATTTAAGGAAGATCTGGATTCAATTGTGGGCATGATTCACACTAAGGATGTACTTCCTCATATTCACGAGACCGCAACATTTGATTGGAAAAATTTAATTAGGCCTGCTTTTTTTGTGCATGAGCAAAAAATGATTGAGGATCTTTTAAAAGAATTTCAGTTAAAACGTATTCACTTTGCAATAGTGGTAGATGAGTTTGGTGGCACTAGTGGTATTATCACACTTGAAGATATATTAGAAGAAATTGTGGGTGATATTAAAGATGAGTTTGATGAAGAGGAAGCCATGATTAGAAAAATTGATGATTTTCATTATATGGTTGAAGGAAAAACGAATATTATTGATCTATGCAATTTCATTGATATTTCTACCAGCTATTTTGATGGGGTAAAAGGCGAGAGTGATACTGTTGCAGGTTTGTTTTTAGAATTGGCTGGCGCTTTTCCAACACTGCAACAAATAGTAAAGTACAAGCAATTTAGTTTTACAGTAATGGAAATTCAAAAAAATAGAATTCATAAAATTCAATTGATCATCACACCAACAGCTGTCAATTCTATTGAAAATGCGTAAAACTTTATTGTTATTAGCTTATACTGTGTTATTGACATGGTCCTGTAATGCACCTTTTGTGCCTAAAGCAAAAGGATATAGTGCTATGCAATTCCCTTCAAAAGCATACCAATCATTTAATTTGCAAGGGTATCCTTATACTTTTGAATATCCTGTTTATGCGCAAGTAGATAATAAAGTGGATTATTTTGGCATATCACAAAAAGGCTCGGCCTGGATTAATATTCAATTTCCACAAAACAATGCCACGCTTTATGTAAGCTATCGATCTATTCAGCCCAATCAACTAGATACCTTAATAAAGGATGCATATACTTTTGCCAATAACCATAATAATAAAGCAAGTTTGATTGAGGACTCGGTGTTTACTACCCAAAATGGGGTAAAAGGAGTATTTTTTCATATTGGGGGAAATGTGGCAACCAGTTACCAGTTTTTTTTAACAGATTCTACCAAGCATTTTTTTAGAGGAGCACTTTATTTTGATACGACACCCAATGAGGATTCCTTAGCGCCAGTGAATGCCTTTCTTTTTAAAGACTTGAAGCATATGGTAAATACTTTTAAGTGGCAATAGTTAATCTTAAGTTTTATCTTTAATAAAATCAGTAATTTTGTCACGCATACAATAAGTGACATCATCAAAAGTTGCATATACTTTACCACACATCAAAAAACGCGCCGCATTTTTTTCTTATCTTTACTTTATAATACATACTATGATAATTATTGATTCCGTTTTAGTGAGTGATGAAATTGTAGAAGAACAGTTCGTTTGTGATTTAACCAAGTGCAAGGGAGGATGTTGTGAAGACGGAGATGCGGGTGCACCTTTGGAAAACCAGGAAAAAGAGTTCGTGAAACAATATTATGATATTGTAGAACCTTATATGACCAAAGAGGGAATTAAGGAAATAAAGGAAGTGGGTTTGTTTATGTATGATCGTGAATTTGGCTGGGTAACACCAACCATTAATGGTCAAATTTGTGCCTATGGTTATAAGGATGAAAAAGGAATCATTAAATGTGCTTTCGAACAAGCATACAATGATGGAAAAATTCCTTGGAAAAAACCAATCAGCTGTCATTTGTTTCCTATCAAAATAACTAAAAGCAAGGCTGATCCTGGGGTAGAATATTTGAACTATGAACCAAGAGAGGACTTATGTGCAGCTGCTTGTTCATTGGGCGTGAAACTAAAAGTGCCCGCTTATGTGTTTTTGAAAGAATCTATCATAAGAAAATACGGAGAAGAATTTTACAATGCGTTAGATGCTTCTGCGCAACATCTTCAACAAAAATAATTTTTGTTCATGCGAAGTATCTACGCCGATTCCTTTGAAGCAAAAAGTGCATCTAAAGCACTTGATTTAGTGCATCGCCAAAAAATCAATTTCAATATTGGTAAGTACAATGCTGTAGTGCCAAAAGGGAAAGCGCAGTTTACCGACTTGCAACATGTAAGGGCCCTTGCTAAAAATAGAAAATGGGAAGCTATTGAACATTTGGATTTATACCTAACTCAATTTGAGGATCAAATTACCAAAAGAGGCGCCAAGGTTTTTTGGGCAGAAGATAGTGAACAAGCTTTGAATTTTATTGGAGATATCTGTAAGGAAAAGGATTGCAAATCGATTGTGAAGAGCAAGAGTATGGTCACCGAGGAAATTCATTTGAATGACTATTTATCATCAATTGGAGTGGAGAGTGTGGAGACTGACTTAGGAGAATATATTCAGCAATTAGATGGAGAGCCGCCTTACCATATTGTAACTCCTGCAATGCATAAGAGCAAAGAGGATGTTGCGAAATTGTTCGCCGACAAATTAGGCACGGATATAAGCTTAACTCCCGAAGAACTAACCTTGGTGGCAAGAAAAAATTTAAGAGAAAAATATGTGCAGGCCGAAATTGGCATTACTGGTGCTAATTTTATTTTGTCTGATATTGGAGGTATTGCCATTACAGAGAATGAGGGCAATGCGCGTTTGTCGGCTTCCATGCCTAAAACACATATCGTAATTGTAGGTATTGAAAAAGTAATTCCATCTATCAATGATTTGGGATTGTTTTGGCCTCTACTTTCTACTTTTGGAACGGGGCAACAAGTAACTGTTTATAATAGTATCATCACAGGTCCCAAACAATCCGATGAGTTAGATGGGCCCGAAGAGATGTATGTGATTTTATTAGACAACGGCAGAACAGATTTGCTCGCCAATGAAAAAAGCAGAGAAGCTTTGTATTGCATTCGCTGTGGGGCTTGTTTAAATGCTTGTCCTATTTATAAAAATATTGGTGGGCACGCCTATGAAACTACGTATAGCGGCCCCATTGGAAGTGTAATTACCCCTCATTTAAGGGGCATGCATGACTATAAGCATTTAAGTTATGCTTCTAGTTTATGTGGATCCTGTACTGAGGTTTGCCCTGTGCGTATCAACTTACATGAACTATTGTTAGAAAACAGGAGAGCGTCCGTAATTGCAGGAGAAAGTGATTTTAGCGAAAGGTTTGCTTGGAAAATTTGGAAGCAAGCTTCTTTAAATCGTCGATTGATGAATCAAGGTACTGCATCCATCAAAAACTGGATGGCTAATAAAATGGTAAAAGGATGGAGCAGGCAAAGAGCCCCATTGTCTTTTCCTAAGAAAACATTCAATCAACTTTGGAGGGAAGGTCAAAAAAACAAGTAAACATAAATCTTAGTAAAGCAAACCGCTAATATTTAGTGATTACATACCATCCGCATCTGCGATGGCTTCTACTGGATCTTTTTGTGCTTTCAAACTTCTGTTTACAAGGTATACGCCAATTAGTGTGCAAATAGTGCCTACAATACTATTCCAACTCATTGGCTCTCCTAATAATAAAGAACCCACCCAAATGGCTACGATGGGATTGATATAAGCATATAAAGATGCGATTGCGGGATGTAAATGTTTCATGCTGTATATGAATGAAACAAAGGCAAAAATGGAACCTCCAATCACCATATAAATAATTACACTCCAAGAGATAGCAGGGATGGAAGTAATGGCAATATAGTCACCTGAATAGAAAGTATACATTCCCATGCCAACAGCACTTAGTAGCATTTGCCATCCAATAGCATTATAAGCGTTCATGTCTGTTTTGCTTCTTGCGATCATAATAGATCCTACACTCCAACAGAACATGGCAAATAATGAAAGTACAACCCCCAATACATAATTGCTACCATGGGCTTGCATGCTATCCTTGTAAAATATAAAACCAATCCCAATAAGTCCCAGCATCAAACCCAATAAAGTAGATGGCGTTATTTTAATAGCTTTGAAATAAAATCTTTCGATTAATACAACTGAAAGTGGATAAAGTGCCGCAATCAATGCAGCGAGTCCGCTACTAATAAATTGAAGTCCATATGTGGCAATGCCGTTGGCAGAAACAAACATTAAAAATGCCATAGGTAACAACCACATAAATTGTTTTCGGGTAGGCAATTGCTCGCCTTTGAAGAAAAAGAAAATCACATAGATGCTTCCACCTAAAAACTGTCTAATACTTGCTAATTCAAAAGCAGGCATATGCTTTACCCCCATTTTACTAGCCACCCAAGTTGTTCCCCATACAATGCTAGTGATGGTTAATGCTAAATATGCTTTTTTTTGATTTGACATTTTTGATTTAAGTATAAGCGGGATAAACAGTTAGTGTTTGAAATGTCTTTGTTGTGTCATCACCATTGCCAATCCATTTGCTACGCAATAAGCTACGCTGTCTTTGTCACGTACCGATCCGCCTGGCTGAATATAAGCTTCAATTCCTTCTGTATGTGCAATGCGAACGCAATCATCAAATGGGAAAAAGGCGTCAGATGCAAGTGTGGCACCCTTCAAATCAAAATTAAATTGTTTTGCTTTTTCAATAGCGTGTCTTAACGCATCTACTCTTGAAGTTTGCCCACATCCCTTGCCTACCAATTGCTTGTTTTTAATTAATGCAATGGCATTGCTTTTTAAATGCTTACAAATAATATTTCCAAAAATTAAATCTTCTTTTTCGGCCGCGGTACAAGGTCTACCACCTACTTCCTCCCAATGGGCATAATTGCCTGCATCAATGCCTTGTTCAAGAGTGCCATTTAAAATAGATTTTTGTTGTGTTGGTTTAAAGCTTACCCCTTCTTTTGTTTGCAAGAGGATACGATTCTTTTTTGCCGACAAAATAGTCAATGCTTCTGCTTCAAAAGCAGGAGCAATCAATACTTCAAAGAATATTTCTTGAATGGCTTCGGCCGTAACTTTATCAATGGTGCCATTGGTAACCAATACGCCACCAAATGCACTTTCAGGATCACCTGCTAAGGCAGCAGTCCAACTTTCGAAAACAGTGTTTCTTTGTGCGACTCCGCAAACATTGGTATGCTTGATAATTGCAAAGCTGGTTGCAGTTAAATCTCCAATCAAAGCAATGGCCGCATCTACGTCTACCAAATTGTTATAAGATAATTCCTTGCCGTTTAGTTGGGCAAACCACTGGTCTAAATTGCCATAGAAAGTTGCAACTTGATGAGGATTTTCTCCATAGCGTAATACTTTTCCAGTTGCAGGATTAAAGTAATTATTAATAGCAATATCATAATGCATAACAACCTCAAAAGCCTTTGCGGCAAATGCCTTTCTTTGTTCGAGCTGCGTGCAGCCATTTTGTGCTATTAATAAATCGTTTAGTTTTTGGTAATCGTCTTTCGCTGATAATACTACTAAGTCACGAAAATTTTTGGCCGCTGCGCGAATCATAGATGGGCCACCAATATCGATTTTTTCAATAATTAATTTCTCTTCGTTGGTATTGCGTAAGGTTTCTTCAAATGGATACAAGTCAACAATCACTAAATCCAATTCCGGAATTTTGTATTCGGCCATTTCTGCTAAATCCTGTGTTTCATATCTTCTTCCCAAAATGCCTCCAAAAATGGAAGGATGTAATGTTTTTACACGACCTCCTAAAATAGAAGGATATCCTGTTACCGACTCCACTGCTATACAAGGAATACCCAAATCTTCTAAGAATTGTTGGGTGCCTCCCGTTGAATAAATGGTAATATTTAATGCATGTAGGGTTTTTGCCAATGGAGCTAAACCGTCCTTGTAGAATACCGAGATGAGTGCAGATTGTATTTTCTTTTCCATAGGCAAAGTTAAGTGCTTCGGTTATTTATCTTTTGCCCAGATTTCCACAAATACCCCCCTAAATGAACAAATTAACGATTGTATAACCTACAAGTAAACTTAAAACGACAATTAGCCAGCAGGTTTGTTTGGTTTTAAACCATAAATACACAAATATGATAATTGCGTAATATATAGCGATTTGGATACAATCCATCCTAAGTTTAATAGTAGATGCACTTGTATGATCATATCCCAGTTTTACCCAATCATTGAGCCAATTGATATAGTTTCCAATCCAATTTCCAAATTTTGAAGCCATGCCCCATTGCATAGGAAGTGCCAACAACAATACCAATGCATACAATAATAGATTAGTCAATGGGATCATTACAAAATTGCTTAGAATGGTCCAGCTTGCAATTTGATGAAAATGATAGGACAATACGGGCAGGGTGGTAAGCATGGCTGCCATACTCATGGCTACATTATTCCACATCCATTTAATAAGCGGATTGTCTAAGGGAATGCAAGTAGATAAGGGTTGGTATAAAACATGAATGCCAATAACTGCTGCATAGGAAAGTTGTAGTCCAATGGACTGCAATCCTTTTGCATTAAAAATGAGTAAAATGCAAAGGCTTATTGCAATGCTGTTGAAAATAAAATTTTTGCTTCCAATAGCGCTTCCAATAGTAAATATTGAAAACAGCATACTTGCGCGAACTATGGAAGGACTAGCAAATGCCATAAAAGTATAGATCCAAACAGTGCTAAGTAAAAACAGGATTTCAATGGATATAAAAAAAGTTGATCTGGGGAGTATACTACTAATGCGTTTTAAATTTTTAAAAAGTATTTCCAAATGCATGCCGCTAATAGCAATAATGTGTAGAATGCCCAGCTGCTTGTATGCGTTAAGCAGTGTTGGGTCCATTGTTGATTTTACGCCCAATAAAATGGCCAAAGCAAATCCATTGGCTGCTTTATGAGAAATGGTTTTATTGATTTTTTCAATCACCCAGTTTCTGCAAGTCAAAATAAAGTGATCGTCAATAAATGGCACACTACTGTGTTGAGGGCTTGCTTGTAATGCAGCCAATGCTATTCCCCAACTCATTATACAGCAGGTAACAATAAATGAAACTGTAAGAGGAGGCAAGGCAAGCTTTGTCATTGACAAAAGCGATACAATACTTATTGTGTAATATAAAATCCAATCTAAAAAAGAGAAGTGTATGCTATTCGAAAAATGCAAACCTATCCTATATCCTACAAATAGGTATATTGATATATATAAAAATGGATTTGCAGCTCTCCAATAAGTAAAATTTTTACGCATTGTTGAATGTATACAATGCGGCCTATTAGCATTTTTCGGAAATTACGAATTGCCCATTAAGAAGATGGCCAATTTTTTATGCAATTCAGGCTTATTGTTTTTCCAATAACTAATTGGAGCGGTTTTGATCATTTCATTGGGACCTGTAATATCAATACCAATGGCAATTCTTGTTGTAGGATGACAACACTGAATGAGTGCATCTAACAATTGATTATTACGATAGGGTGTTTCTATAAACAACTGTGTGCAACCAGTTGTATTCGTATTGGCTTCAAGGCTTTGAATTTTTTTCTTTCTTTCGGTATTGTCAATGGGTAGGTAGCCGTGAAACTGAAAATGTTGACCGTTCATACCACTCGCCATTAACGCTAGTAAAATGGATGAAGGTGCGGTATAGGGTTTCACAGTGACGCCTAACTTTTGTGCAGCTGCTACTAGTATTTGACCAGGATCGGCAATCCCTGCACAGCCTGCTTCCGAAATAATACCAATATTTTTTCCTTGGTTCAAGAGTTCAGAGAAAATTTTAATTTGTTCCTCCTCTGCTTTGTGTATGGTGTACCATGCATAATTGTCAATCACCATCTCTTTCCATAATTTCTTAAAAAAACGACGGGCAGTTTTTTCATTCTCTACAAAAAATGCGTCACATTGTGCGATCCACTTTTGTGCATCTCCAGGAATGGCTTCCCATCCTTCTTCATGAAGTAACATGGGCAGTAGAAAAACTTTTCCGAGATTCATTATGCGTTGTCTTTTATTTCTTGTGTATTTAAATGCGCGGCTATTAAGGCGTAAAATGGAGCTGTCATCCATCCAATAATTGGAATTAAATGAAGACTATAAAACACAATGCCATTACCAATGGGCAATCCTTTGTGTCGGCTTACATAAGTGGCAGCAGCTAATCTGTTTTTATTTTCAGTGGCCAATCCATAATCCAGCATGGCATATCCCAAAAAGTAGCATTCTATTAAAATGGTAAAAATAGGGGTAAACCAACCAATAATAGGAATGGTACACACCAAGATAATGGGAATAAGGTATACGGTTTGCCATAGCATATTGGTCAAGCTCAAAGCTAAAGCACGTAAAACTAATTTTCTATAAGCGGCCCCATTAAAAACAAAAACTTCATTTTGTTGAATGGCTGCAATGCGCAAGTGCATGTAAGAAAAGAAAGGAGAGAAAATGGCTAAGAATATAAACTTGAATAAGGCAAAGTAAAATAAAAGCAAAGTGAACCAAAGCCAAAAGCTCCCCATGGTGATAAAAAAGCCAATTAAGTCACTACTTAAACTATCAACCCAAGACTTAAGCCCAGTTTTTAAAATAATCCATTCAATAAAAAAACTGGAACTTTGACTAAAATAATTCATGCCTAGCAAGAATAATACCATATAAATGATGCCAGGTACAATCATCCATCTCCACATGCGATGTTGCATTATAAAGCGATGGGCTGTAAAAAATGCCTGTATAGAAATGATAAGTTCTTTTAGCAAGGATTTGGTTTTGCTGTAAAGATACGAAGTCCTGTTTTAGGATTGCATTTTGGTTCCATATGCTAAATCGCCTGCATCTCCTAATCCTGGAATAATATAGCTATGGTCGTTTAAGGTATCATCTATATCTCCACACCAAATAGGAATGTTATTACCTAAAGCCTCTTCTACGGTTTCAATACCTTTTCTGCTAGCAATAGCCACTACAATATGTAATTCTTTTGGAGTTTGATTTTTTGTGATGGCCTTAATGGTTTCCACCAAAGAAGCACCTGTTGCCAACATAGGATCAGAAACAATTACAATACGGTCGTTTAAATCGGGGCAACTTAAATATTCTATGCTGATTTCAAAACTTCCATCATCATGGTGTTTTCTGAAAGCCGATATAAATGCATTGTCTGCCTTGTCAAAATAGTTCAACATGCCTTGATGTAAAGGCAATCCAGCACGAAGTATGGTAGCAAGCACTGGTTGTGCAGCCAATACCTTTGATTGATGTATACCTAGAGGAGTAGTGGTAGCCACCACTTTATTGGCCATCAACTTGCTCATTTCGTAAGCAGCTACTTCGCCAATACGTTCTAGATTTCTTCTAAAACGCATTCTGTCATTTTGCACATTTACATCTCTTAATTCTGCAATCCAATTGCTCAATAAACTATGCTTTTCGCTTAAATGATGAACCATTTTTCTAAAAATTTTTTCAAAACTAAGCCTCTTCGCGCCAATTTTAAAATAATTTAAATTGATCCCCATCAAATAAGCCCTTATCGCTCAATTTTAAGTGTGGAATCACCAATAAAGCCATAAAACTAAGGGTCATAAAGGGAGCACTCAAAGAACTGCCTAATGATTTGGCCATTTGGTCAATTTCGGTATAAGCCGCAGCTACTTTGTTGGGGTCTTCTGTACTCATTAGCCCAGCCACTGGCAGGCCCAATACTTTTTGTTGCTCGCCTTGCACACAGCTAATGCCCCCTTTTTGTTCAATCACCAAATTAATGGCTTTTACGATGCTCGCATCGTCTACGCCCACTGCAATAATATTATGACTGTCATGAGCAACAGTAGAGGCAATTGCGCCAGTTTGAAATCCAAAATTTTTGATAAATGCCATTTTAGGAGGCGCATTAAAATAGCGATTATACACTACCATTTTCAATATATCCTGAGTAGTATTGGATACTAAATTGTTTTCATGCATGTTTGGTGCTATCCAATGACAGTGTGTGATCAATTGCCCATCAATGGCTTCAATGACAGGAACTTCACCTAACGCATTGCTTGGGTATTCCGCTTTGGTAAGCTGTATATCTTTTTCTTGGATATGGATGGCATCAAATTGATTGATGACTTTTTCGGATATGGTTGCAATATGGGATCGGCCATTTTCGGCAACCAAATTTCCATTAATGTAAGTTTGCTTTACTTTAAAATTCTTCACATCTTCCACAACAATAAAATTGGCTGGATCCCCTATACGCGCAAGCCCTGTAGGAAGTTGATAGTGTAAAACAGGATTCACACATGCCGCTCTTAATACATTGTATAAGTCTATTCCTTTGGCTACGGCTCTTGCACAGAGTGTATTAATATGGCCTTCTAATAAACTATCAGGATGCTTATCATCGCTACATAACATCATCATGCTAGGATGATCATCAAGTAACTCATAAAGGGCTTCAAAATTTTTTGCAGCACTTCCTTCGCGAATAATAATTTTCATTCCAAAGCTTAATTTGTCAACAGCTTCTTCGAGTGTGAAACATTCGTGGTCGGTACTAATACCTGCTTGTATATATTGTTTTGCTTGTTCCCCCATAAGGCCTGGAGCATGTCCATCCACAGGTTTGCCGGCTTTATGCGCCGCAGCAATTTTTTTCATCACTTCCTCATCCTTAAATAATACCCCAGGAAAATTCATCATTTCACTTAGGTAATAAATATCCTTGTTGTTGAGCAAGTCTGTTACTTGCACACTATCTATTTGAGCACCGGCCGTTTCAAAATGGGTAGCAGGCACGCAACTTGGTGCACCAAAGAAAAAATGAAACGGTACTTTCTTACCATTCTCAATCATGTAATGCACACCTTCTACTCCACACACGTTGGCAATTTCATGAGGGTCACTGATGGTGCCAATTGTTCCGTGTATTACAGCAAGTTGAGCAAAGGAACTGGGAATTAACATGCTGCTTTCAACATGCACATGGCTGTCAATAAATCCCGGAAGTATAAATTGATTAGGGGCATTGTCACAAGGGACAATATTTTCAATTACTCCATTGGTGATGATAAGAGTTGCTGGATAGGTATTTTTTTTCAAAATATCTATGTATTGCCCAGAAAGGGAAAAATGTTGCGCCATAAAACTAAGCTTGAATTATAAATTAAACCAATAGCTGAACTTAAAGATAAGTGCTCTGTTCTTATTTTTAAGCATCGGGTCGGTATAATAATTGTCGGTATACACTAAAAAGAAGTCGCTCATTGGTTTAAATCGGTATTGTAAACGACTGTTGATATTAAAATTGTTCTGCTGTGTATTGTATTGCATAAACGTGGTCCAAAACAATTGTGTGTTAAAATTCCACTCTA
Organism: Bacteroidota bacterium; assembly: GCA_039795575.1. Taxonomy (GTDB): domain Bacteria; phylum Bacteroidota; class Bacteroidia; order Chitinophagales; family Chitinophagaceae; genus Sediminibacterium. The sequence goes on from JBDKLP010000030.1 coordinate 14,585, forward strand.
GTTTTGGAGAAATTAATATCAAATCATTGGTACCATAAGGCGCAGGTAATTCCACTTTATTAATTTCACCTCTTACTGAAATTTTTAAATGCGGTTGTGATCTCCAACTCAAGCCCAATGAAGCCCCTTTTACAGTTCCATTATAAAACTCTCCTGCGGTTAACATTCCAAACACACCAAAAGGCTTGCGGATATCGGCCGTGTAAGTCATTTCAATTTGATTGAATTGGTAATAACCTGCAGGCAAAGGACTGCCACTTGTGAAGGAAATAGGGTATAATAAATTTAAACTGGTATTAGAAACTGCAAAGTTTAAAAAAGAAGCGTTATTAAAATCAGTTTGAATACTAAATTTTGCATCAGATTCATTCAAGCTATTGTCAGGATGAAAAGTAGCAAAATCCTCCACTCTAAATTGTAATCTTGAGATGGGACCCGACTTGGGCAATATTTTATAAGCAACCTGATTAAAAGTATTAGAAAATCCTAATCGAATGGTAGTGTCCCTTACTGCATCATAATTATTAATCATTTGGACAAAGCCCATGTCGGTATAATAATTTTTTCCAACATTGCCTACCAGTGATACAAAACTCCACCTTTTACCTTCTCTTACAAATCCAGCTTGCACATATTTGTCCTGATCGTTTACGGTAGCTTTAAAAGATTGGTGATAATCGGCCCATGCATTGAAAGTGCCTTCGGTATTTGAATACTCAAAAACCACACCTGCATTTCTGCCATAACGATCCATGGGGTTCAATTTGGCTTGGTCTGCGGAAATGAAATTTTCACGATTTAAAAAATAGGCCTTGATGTTGGATCTTTTTAAAACACTTTTTTGAATGGTAAATGCTGAAAAATTTTCAGGAGAATAATCACCTTGTCTGCCTGTTTGCATATCCATTAAACCAATTCTTGTAGATGGGTTGATATTGCCCGACAACCTTGCTCCAAATAAGATAGGAATGCGATTGCCATCCTTGTCCAATCCAATCGATCTTGAATAAAATGGGCGAATAGGAGGAATGCCAAAATTGGAAAACAAGTCGGAATTCTCTAAAAAGAAATTTCTTTTTTCGGGCATGAAAATGTTGAACCTGGTTAAATTAGTTACTTGCTGGTCTACATCTACCTGCGAAAAATCGGGATTCACCGTTAGGTCTAAATTCAAGGAGGCATTCAATGCAACTTTCGCATCAAATCCTGCATTGCCAGTGCTGCTTAATACTTTTCCATTTTCCTTGTCTTCGGAACTATTGCCAGTGATGTAAGGCAAAAAGATAATATTCTTTGAAGTGGCTGGGGCGCCATTGCTTGGCCAGTTTAATAAACCTAGGTAGCCCAAATCATAGGATCTAAAATTAGTAGGCACTTTGGTCCAAGTGCTGTATTCGTTATTCTTCGCATCTATTCTTACAAAGTTCAATCCCCATTGCGTTTGTTTTGGGTCATAACGAATAGACTTTAGTGGGATCATAATTTCCGCTACCCAATAACTCCCATAATCTTTAGTTGCCGAAAACCATTTACTATCCCAACTCCAACTGGGAGAATCGTCAAAAGAATTGCTTAATTGATCATCGGACTGCACATTTAATGCATTTAGGGCAAAATAAAATCCATTTGTTTTTTTATTTAATGGGTCCAACACAATCGCAATCCCATCATTTCCATCATGACCTATATCTCTTTTCAAACCTTTGATTAAATGTGTAGCACTATCATATACTTTAAATGCAAAATAGATATTTTCATTATCAAAAGTCATCCTTACCTCGGTTTGGTATTTTACATTTCCAATATCGTTGGGATATTTTTTGGAAAAATTTTGAGCAACAGCAGTGGAAGCCCAAATGGGCTCATCTAATATGCCATCAATTTTTATTTTACTGCTGGTTGGTGTAATACTATATTGGTATGTTTTTTGAAAATCGGAAATTTTTTGTGCATGAACAAAATTACTCCACATTAAAAGTGCACCAATGAAAAATTGAAAATTACGAATAGGGGTCATAAGCTGCAAATATCCAATATGTAACGATTTTGACAGCGATTCGTTACAGGGAAGTGGTGAAATAATGTATGAGCGGTTAATCCTTACTTAAAATATCGGGGCGGCGTGCCTTGGTTCTTGCCAATGCCTGTTCTTGTCTCCAAATACCTACTTTTTTAGGATCTCCAGTTAATAACACTGGAGGCACTTCTAAATCTCTAAAATTGGCAGGCCTAGAATAAACTGGAGGGGCTAATAAATTATCTTGAAAAGAATCGGTAAGGGCAGAGGTTTCATCATTCAATACGCCAGGTATGAGTCGGCCTACTGCGTCTACAATTACTGCAGCCGCTAGTTCGCCACCACTTAAAACATAGTCTCCAATAGATATTTCCTGTGTTACATACAAATCTCTAATTCTTTGATCAATTCCTTTGTAATGACCACAAATAATTAGAATTCGATTTTTCAAAGAAAGAGTATTGGCATCTTTTTGATCAAAAGTTTTGCCATCGGGTGTGACAAAAATGATTTCATCAAATTTGCTTTCTTCTTGCAATGTATCAATCGCATTCGCAAGGGGCTCGCACATAATCACCATGCCAGCGCCACCACCATATTGGTAATCATCTACCTGTCCATGTTTATTAATGGCCCAATTGCGTAGTTGGTGCATTTTTATGGTCAAGTGTCCTCTTTCCTGTGCACGCTTCATAATGCTATGCTCAAAAGGACTGGTTAACAATTCAGGGAGTACAGTTAATATTTCAATGGTCATAATGTAAAGTTAATCCAAAAATTCGCCTAAATCACGTCTGTTCTTTTTGGTAGGCCTTCCAATTTTACTTAATCGCTTGCCTGTATGGAAAGTTGCCGCTACCTGTCTCACTCTTTCTAATTCTTCCACAGGGGTTAGATCTTCGTAATATTTGATGGCTTCGGTATAAGCCAAGCGGCCATCTAATAGTTGCGTGACACGCAAGGTCCAGTTTTTATGTTCTGTTCTTGCTTCATACACATCGCCCACTACTACTGCTCGAGATGCTTTTACGTTTTCACCTTTTAATTTCACGCGCCCCTTGTCAATAGCTTCAGTGGCCTGACTGCGTGTTTTAAAGACGCGGATAGACCACAGGTATTTATCAAGCCTAACTTTTTCTTTTTTATCAGTTGCTTCTTTCATGCACTAAGCATTTTTTTCTGCAAAGAATTTATGGAAATAAGGGATGGTTTCTATCCCTTTATAAAAATTAACAATATCATACTTTTCATTAGGACTATGCAAGTTATCGCTATCCAGTCCAAAGCCCATAAATACAATTTTCAATCCCAATTCTTTTTCAAACAAAGCGCAAATAGGAATACTTCCGCCGCCTCTAACAGGAATAGGCTCTTTTCCAAAAGTGGTTGCAATTGCTTTGGCTGCACTCTTGTATTCATGTGAGTCAATTGGAGTCATATATGGTTCACCTCCATGGTGTTCATATGCATTTACGGTTACTTGTGGAGGTGCAATTTTTTTGAAATGCTCCAATATCATAGCCGTAATTTTTTCAGAGGATTGATTGGGTACCAATCTACAAGATATTTTAGCAAATGCCTTGGAAGGCAATACAGTTTTGGCACCTTCTCCTGTATAACCACCCCAAATGCCATTTACTTCTAAAGTAGGACGTATGCCTGTTCTTTCGTTTGTGCTGTATCCTTTTTCACCCCATACCGATTGTATTCCTAAATCGGCCGACCATTCTTTTTCATCAAATGGGGCTTCGGCCATCTTTTTTCTTTCCGCCTCGGTAGATTCCACTACATCATCATAAAATCCAGGAATAGTAATATGGTTGTTCTCATCATGACAGGATGCAATCATTTTTGATAAAATTGTAATTGGATTGGCAACAGCACCTCCATACACTCCACTGTGTAAATCACGGTTAGGACCAGTTACTTCAACTTCAATATAGCTTAAGCCCCTCACGCCAATATCAATGGAAGGGGTATCCATACTAATCATTGCAGTATCACTAATTAAAATCACATCAGCTTTTAGTAAATCATGATGCGCTTTTACGAAACTTGCCAAATTTGGGCTGCCAATTTCTTCCTCTCCTTCAATAATAAATTTAATATTGGTACAAACGCTATTGGTTTTATTCATAATTTCTAATGCCTTAACGTGCATATAGAATTGTCCTTTGTCATCACAGGATCCACGTGCAAATATCTTACCATCCACAATTGTCGGATCAAATGGGCCACTTTTCCATAATTCCAAAGGCTCTGCTGGTTGTACATCATAGTGCCCATAAACCAACACTGTTGGATAACTAGGATCCACTATTAACTCACCATATACAATTGGGTGTCCTGCTGTCTCGTATATTTTTGTAGTATTTGCGCCTGCTGCTTGTAAGGATTGTTCAACCGCCTTTGCACAATTCAACATATCGGCCTTGTGCTCTGTCTTAGCACTCACACTTGGTATGCGTAATAAATTAAGTAATTCATTTAAGAAACGCTCTTTATTTTCTTCTTGATATTGTTTCCAGATTTCCATAAATGTTTAGTTTTCCTTTTTATAATAATTGATGTTTATGATTGGCTAAAACATTTTCCATCGTCCAATCCAATTTTTGTTTAAAACTTTCTTTTCTTTTTTCACAATGGTCGATTGTACAAATTGCGCAACTAAATGGCATGCATCCGTCGATATGAATAAAGAACTCGACACTGTCTCCGAATTTGTTTTTTATTTGATCTGTAAATTGATCCATCACTTCATGGGCTTCGTTGACATTTAAATACCAGGGCATGGTTAAATGGCAGTCAATATGCAATAACGTACCGTATTTGATTACCCTTAAATTATGTAAGTCTATCCATTGTTCGTTACGGTGTGCATTAATTTCAGCAATCACATTTTCCAACAATGCCATATCTGCTTCATCCATAATGCCTGCTAATGACGCTCGTAAAATTTTATACCCATCATAGAGTACCCAAGCTCCCAATAAAATGGCAATAATGGAATCCACTTTTTGAATATGGGTAAGCATTAAAATTAGCAAGCCAATAGCCACCGAAATAGTGGTAAAAAAATCTATTAGAAATAATTTCCCGCTTGTTGCCAAGGCCATAGAATGATTTCGTTTACTCATGTTTGTAACGAATAAAGCAGTGCTAATATTTATAATGGCAATGACAACAAGCAACCAAAATCCATTGCCTAAATTGTGCAAGGTATTAGGATGTATAAAGCTGTCTATAGATTCATAGATAATTAAACAACCTACCCCAATAATTAAACTTCCCTGAAACGCTGAAGATATAAATTCCGCCTTTCCATGTCCGTAGGGGTGGTCCTTATCTTTTGGTTTAGCCGCAATATACATACTATAGGAACCAACAATGGTGGCAATAATATTGACAACGCTTTCTAAGGTATCGGAAAGTACCGATAGAGAATGGGTAATAAAAAAAGTAGCCACTTTTAATATAAAAACAACAACAGTCAAAGCTGTCAGGGCGTATTGAATTTTTAAATTTTGCTTGTTGCTATTCACTTATTAAAATTGTATGAGTAAAACCGAATGCAACAATTACTTGTTAAATGCAGCGTTTTCAAATCTATTTTGAACCAATTCCCAGTTCACTAAATTCCACCAATTATTGATGTAATCAGGGCGTTTGTTTTGATATTTTAAATAGTAGGCATGCTCCCAAACATCTAATCCAATTAAAGGGTAGCCTTTTACTTCGGCAATATCCATTAAGGGATTGTCTTGATTAGGAGTACTGGTAACTACTAGTTTACCCTCTTTGGTGTAAACTAGCCAAGCCCATCCACTTCCAAATCTTGTTTTAGCGGCTTCGCTAAATGCTTTTTGAAAATCAGTAAAGCTGCCAAAGTTTTGATTGATGGCATTCAATAAAGTACCGGCTGGCGCTGTAGTTGGTGTAGGCTTCATGATTTGCCAAAATAATTCATGATTATAATGTCCACCTGCATTATTACGCAGCTTGATAGAATATTTTGAAATATTATTTAGCACTTTTGTCAAAGATGTACTTGCGGTGTCTACTTTTTCTGCCACACATGCATCCGCCAAGTTTTTGGCATAAGTAGCCGCGTGTTTGGTGTAGTGAATTTCCATGGTCATTGCATCGATATAGGGCTCCAATGCATTGTATCCATAAGGAAGTGCTTGTTGTTGAAAATGAATTTCATTTGCGGTAGTCGGTATGCTCCCTTTGCTAAATAAGGGCATCGTGGCTAAGGCAATTCCCGCCTTGCCAGTTTTAGCTAAAAATTGGCGACGATTTTGGGTTGAATTTGACATAGCATTATTTTTTAAAGTACTTACGTAAAGTTACTTTAATTGGCTGTAACAGCCTATAGTAAAATTCCTGATTAAATAACTGTGAATCCCTCATTGCCTTATAGGTCAAGAATAAACCTACAGGAATTAACATTGCTGTTGAAAACCACATTCCTTTATATACAGTCCATTCACCCGATTTGGCAAATTTTTCTCCAAAATTGTTCAACAAGTAAAATACTACAAAAAACACAATGGCAAAAACCAATGGTGTGCCTAAGCCTCCCTTACGGATGATAGATCCTAATGGCGCTCCTATCAAGAATAAAACAATACATGCAAAGGAAAGGGTGAACTTTCTATGCCATTCAATTGCATGAAAGATGCTTGCTTGTTCATTATCCTTATAAATATCACTAATGCTTTTTAAATTATTAGATAAAGAGGAAAATTCGTAACCAACGGCTTCAGTAATACTATTCGCACTTGAATCTGGAATGATCTCATTGAATTTTTTAATAGGACTTAGTTTCCCAATAGTTTTAAACAATTGCGAACTGTCCTTGTATTTTAAAAATTTCAAATAAGGTCCCACTTCTCCGTTGGTTCTTGTATAATAAATACTGTCCTTGCTTTGCAAGGAATCAATTGCTTTACTCAACTGGCGCACACTCAACATTTTGGGGTCGTATAAATTGTCGTTGTTTTTAGTCATCCCAAAACTACGCAGGTCAAATACCTTTTTATACTCTTTAAAATTCAATCTCGTGAATTCGGTATTGGTACTATTTTTTAGTCCTCTTTCTTGATATCTCCAGCCGTTGTACAAGATAAATTCTAAAAATCGCTTGTCCTTTGAAACACGCATTACGCCCGATTCTGCAATGATCATATTGTCTTGCAGATTAAATTTCTTTTCAAAAATGACAATATTGCGAATTACACTGTCATTGGATTCTTTTTTACCAAGCTTAATTACGTAGCCATCAATTTTATTGTAAAAAACACCTTCCTTAATATCCAATGCTGGCTTGGCGACAATGATTTCATATTTCAGCGTGGTGAGTTTCATTTGCGTGACTGGTATAATATTGTTCGCAAACAAAAATGCTATACCCCCTAGAAAAATGGCAAATATAAACAATGGTCGCATGAAGCGTACTAATGGAACGCCGGCTGCTTTTATAGCAATAAGCTCAAAGCTTTCTCCTAAATTCCCAAAAGTCATAATGGAAGAGAACAATAATGCCAATGGCAATGCGGTGGTTAACATGCTTACCGTAACCAGTCCAATCAATTCAACAATGGTTAAGAAATCCAGTCCTTTACCTACTAAATCGTCAATGTATAGCCAAAAAAATTGCATCGTCAGCACAAATGTGGAAATAATCAGTGCCGCTAAAAAAGGCCCAATAAATGCCTTTAAAATGAGTATGTCTAATTTCTTGAACAAGTTGTTGGAACTAGCTACCTATACGATGAAAAAGGTCTTTGATTTGGTATTCCCAAAGTTGACTTTGGTCTTTGATCTCATTTTTCTCTGCAAAATCCTTGATAATCAGAATGGTTTGATTCGAAATTTCTGTTTTTTCAACCCTAAATTCAAAGTATTCATTTTTTTCGCCGTGTAACCATCTAAAGCGGATAAATTTATCTTCTTCTAAATCAATCAATTCCGCCTTATCGGGTTTCCCTCCGTTCCAAGAAAAGCTAAATACATTTTCCCATTCGTCTACTTTATCTGCAAACCACTCTTGTAAACCCGAAGCAGTGGCTAAAAATTCAAATAATATGCCTGGTGAACATCTCACTGGAAACTCAAGTGTAAATAATTGTTTTTTACTCATAATAACGCTGTATCCTCTTTATAAATTAGTTCGATTGGTGCAATAATAATAATTTAAGACTAGGTTCCAAGTATTTTTATATGATTATTCGTTAACAAATAGCCAATACCTATTCAGACAATGTAAATTTATCATTTAACTACTTGAATATCAGTTATTTAAAAACATTTTCTCAATCGGAAATATTTGTTCCCACCCTGCCTTATCTTTGCCTCCCTTAAACTTGATATATGTTTAATAGCCTGAGTGAAAAATTAGAGTCCGCGTTTAAACACCTAAAAGGTCAGTCCCGCATTAATGATTTAAACGTTGCCAATACCTTAAAAGACATTCGCAAAGCATTGTTAGATGCCGATGTGAACTTTAAAATAGCCAAAGAGTTTACCGATACTATTAAAGAAAAAGCAATTGGCGAAAAAGTAATCAATGCAATTAGTCCTGGCCAATTGATGGTTAAAATTGTTCAGGATGAGTTAACAACTTTAATGGGTGCCGAAGCATCTCCATTAAATGTAACGGGTAACCCAACCATTATTTTAGTGGCAGGTTTACAAGGTAGTGGTAAAACAACTTTTTCTGGGAAATTAGCCAACTATTTAAAGGCGCAAAAAAAATCACCTTTATTGGTAGCAGCGGATATTTATCGTCCGGCTGCGATGGATCAATTAACTGTATTGGGCGAACAAATTGGGGTAGATGTTTTTGTAGAAAGAGAAAATAAAGATGCAGTATCCATTGCACAAAATGCAATTGCGTATGCAAAACAAAATAATAAAAATGTAATCATCATAGATACTGCTGGCCGTTTGGCAGTGGATGAAATAATGATGACTGAGGTTGCTAATATTAAATCTGCCATTCAGCCACAAGAAATTTTATTTGTGGTTGACTCCATGACTGGACAAGACGCAGTCAATACAGCAAAGGCTTTCAACGACCGCTTGGATTTTACAGGTGTAGTATTAACAAAATTAGATGGTGATACAAGAGGGGGTGCTGCATTAAGTATTAAGTATACTGTGAATAAGCCCATTAAGTTTATGAGCAGTGGGGAGAAGATGGATACCTTGGATGTGTTTTATCCTGAGCGTATGGCGCAAAGAATTTTGGGCATGGGAGATATTACTTCCTTGGTTGAAAAAGCACAGGCGCAATACGACGAAGCTGAAGCAAAAAAGTTAGAAAAGAAAATTAGAAAAAATCAATTTGATTTTGAAGACTTTTTAACACAAATTCAGCAAATCAAAAAAATGGGAAATTTAAAAGATTTGATGGGTATGATTCCTGGTATGGGAAAGAGTTTAAAAGATGTAGATATTAAAGACGATGCATTCAAAGGAGTAGAAGCAATCATTCAATCCATGACTTTAATTGAAAGAAGAAACCCAGATATGTTAACTCCAAGTCGTAAGCAAAGAATTGCCAATGGATCAGGTAAAAATATTGGAGAAATCAATGCCTTCATGAAGCAATTTGACCAAATGAAGCAGATGATGAAAATGATGAACAATATGCCAATGGGCGGGAAAATGCCTGGCTTTAAAAGATAATTTTCAATATTTTCATCCCAAGTGATTGATTGTCAGTTCGTTTTTGGGTAAATTGGAAACTGAACCCTTGAATTTTGGGTGAATTCATAGGTTTCTATTATCTTCGCACCCTTAACCTTATTTGTTAACGCCTATAAATTTCTATTTAAAATGGCAGTAAAGATCAGACTACAGCGTCATGGTAGTAAAAAAAGACCTTTCTACTTCATAGTAGTGGCCGACGGAC
>JBDKLP010000031.1:0-40009 GCA_039795575.1 Bacteroidota bacterium
AACAAGTAGGGATGTTTGTTTGGGCTAAAATTCCAGCCACATATAAAGATGGATATGCATTAAGCGATAAGGTGTTGTACGATGCGAATGTCTTTATTACACCTGGTGGCATTTTTGGTTCAGCAGGTAATAATTACATCCGTGTGAGCTTATGCGGTTCAATGGAGAAATTTAATGAAGCAATTAAAAGAGTGAAAGCATGCGTTTAGCAGTAATTGGTATTGGATTGATTGGCGGTTCATTGGCATTGTCTTTGAAAAAGAAAGGCTTTGTGTCCAATGTAATTGGCGTGGACAATAATCCCGATCACCAAGCCGAAGCATTGCGTTTAGGTATTGTAGATGAAATTATGACATTGGAAGATGCTGTAAAATTATCCGACATCATTGCCATCGCAACCCCGGTAAATATTGCTGAAAAACTATTGCCTTCGGTTTTAGATTTAGTTGACCAACAAATCGTTTTTGATTTAGGATCCACCAAAGAAGCAGTTGCGCAGATAGCCAGCGCGCACGCTAAAAAAGGAAGATTCGTTCCAACACATCCAATGTGGGGAACAGAGTTCAGTGGTCCTAGTGCTGCACAAAGCGATGCTTTTGAAAATAAAGCAACGGTAATATGCAATAAGGAACAAGTAGATGCGGATGCGCTATTGACAGTAGAACGTTTGTATAAAACTTTAGGAATGCATATTGTTTCCATGAATGCTACTAAACATGATATTCATGTGGCTTATGTGAGTCATATCTCACATATCACTTCTTTCGCATTGGCAAATACCGTGTTAGAGAAGGAAAAGGAATCGGATAATATATTCGAGTTAGCGAGTGGTGGTTTTGATAGCACCGTGCGTTTGGCGAAATCCAATGCAGCAACCTGGGTGCCCATCTTTATGCAAAACAAAGAAAATGTATTAGACGTTCTGAATGAGCATATCAGTCAGTTGAGAAAGTTCAAGTCTTGTTTGGAAAAAGAAAACTTTGATTACTTATCAGACTTGATTGAAAATGCAAATGGGATTAAGAGAATTCTAAAATAGAATTCTTATTTAAGAAAAGTAAAAACAAAAAAATGAAGAAGACAGAAGATATGGAAGTTAAAAATGAATTGATTGAAGCAGTTAAAACAAAAATGACATTCGCCGAATTAGGCGTGAATGAGCAATTGGTTAAATCAGTTACAGAATTAGGATACACACACGCTACAGAAATTCAAGAGCGTTCTATTCCGGTATTAATTAGTGGAACTAAGGATTTTATTGGTCTGGCACAAACCGGTACAGGTAAAACTGCAGCGTTTGGATTGCCGTTGATTCAGTTAATCAAAACGGCAGATAGACATCCTCAAGCATTGGTGGTTTGTCCTACACGTGAATTGTGTATGCAAATTGTAAACGAAATTAACTTGTTTAAAAAACACGTTGCAGGTTTACAAGTATTAGCAGTGTACGGTGGTACCTCTATTGGAATGCAAATTAGAGATTTGAAAAGAGGGGTGCAAATTGTAGTGGCTACCCCAGGTCGTTTAATTGACTTGATAGAGCGTAAGGCGATTAACTTGGAACAAATTGAATATGTGGTTTTGGATGAAGCTGATGAAATGTTGAATATGGGATTCCAAGACGATATTGAGTTTATCTTAAAGAACACGCCAAATCGTGAAAGTATTTGGTTGTTTAGTGCAACCATGCCACCTGAAATTAGAAAGGTGAGTAAGCGTTACATGCAAGAACCAGTGGAAGTAACAATTGGTAAAGTGAATACTTCTAATAAAAGTATCGACCACCAATATTATTTAACTTCAGCTCAGCATAGGTATGAAACTTTAAAGCGTATTATTGATTTCAATCCTGGCATTTATGGTATTATTTTTACACGTACTAAGGCTGATGCGCAAGATATTACACAAAAATTAACCAGAGAAGGTTATGATATCGATGCCTTGCATGGTGATTTAACACAAGCGCAAAGAGACAAGGTAATGGGCGCTTTTAGAGATAAAACTTTACAATTGTTAATTGCAACCGATGTAGCTGCAAGGGGTATTGACGTAAAAGGAATTACACACGTAATTAACTACGAGTTACCTGATGATGTGGAAGTGTATACCCACCGAAGTGGTCGAACAGGTCGTGCGGGAAGTCATGGCAATTGTATTTCCATTGTACATGCAAGAGAGTCGTATCGTTTACGCCAAATTGAAAATATCAACAAGTGTACCATGCATAAGTTAGATATTCCAAGTGGCAAGGACGTTTGTAGAAAGCAATTCTTTCATTTAATGGAAAAATTAATGTCTACCGATGTTAGTCATGGTGATTATGAAACTTATGTGCCAATGTTGACCGAAAAATTTGCTGACATGAGTAAAGAAGAAATTTTAACTCGATTTGCGGCTTTGGAATTTAACCGCTTTTTAAGTTACTACGAAAATGCACAAGACTTAAACATTCGTGCTGCTGAAAAAGGACGCCGTGATGTGGGAGGTATGCAAGATCGAAATCGTGAAAGAGGTCGCAACGAATATGCAGATCGCAGAAATGGTGGAGACCGCAATGACCGAGGCGATGGTCGTGGACGCAGTGCCAATCGAGCAGCTGCAGGATCGACTCGTTTGTTTGTGAACTTAGGTACTAAAGATGGTTTTTACAAAGCGAGCTTCTTGCAATTTGTGTTAGACATGAGTGATTTGAAAAAAGAAGTGTTAGGTAAAATTGACATGAGAGACATGAATAGCTGGATTGAAATTGAATCTGGCGCGGCTAAAAAAATGATCAGTGCTTTAGATGGTAAAAGCTATAAAGGACGCCGTATACGTATGAATGATGCAGACAGTGGTGGTCCAAGAGGTTTTAATAGAAACGAAGGCTAAAATAATTACAGTGGTCCTCGCTTGATAAATTTTGATACGAGGGCAGCTCTAAAAATTCAAAAAAATAATACTTAATACTAAAATTGGTTAAACATGGGAACCTTAACTGAACAACAACAAAAAGTAGGCACGTTATTAAAAAAAGCTCCATTGATTATCTCTGGTCCTTGTAGTGCTGAAACCGAAGAGCAAGTAATGGCTACTGCCAAAGGATTGGCAGCTACCGGAAAAGTAGATATCATGCGTGCTGGTATCTGGAAACCAAGAACTCGTCCTGGAAGTTTTGAAGGGATTGGAACCAAAGGTTTACCATGGATGCAACAAGCGAAAAAAGAAACTGGTTTACCTATTGCTGTAGAAGTAGCAACTGCAAAACAAGTAGAAGATGCTTTGCATTTTGATGTTGATGTTTTGTGGGTAGGTGCGCGTACTACCGTGAATCCTTTTAGTGTGCAAGAAATTGCGGATGCATTAAGAGGTGTAAAAGTGCCTGTGCTAATTAAGAATCCATTAAACCCAGATTTGGAATTATGGGTGGGAGGTATGGAGCGTATTGCTAAAGCCGGTATTGAGGATTTAGGTTTGATTCACCGTGGTTTTAGCTCATATGGCAATACCGAATTCCGTAATGCACCAATGTGGCATTTGGCAATCGAAATGAAGCGTCGTTTCCCAGGAGTTCCTATGATCAATGACCCTTCTCATATTTGTGGACGCCGTGATATATTACAAGCGGTCGCTCAACAAGCTATTGACTTAGATTTTGATGGTTTAATTATTGAATCACATGTAGATCCTGATAATGCATGGAGTGATGCAAAACAACAAATCACGCCAGAAGTGTTAAAGTCAATGTTAGATAGCATGCATTGGAGAAAAGAAGATGTTCAAAACGAGGATTTTCATAGTGCTTTAGAAAAATTACGTCAACAAATCAATCAGTTAGATGATGAATTATTACAAGTTTTATCTACACGTATGAAAGTGGCGCAAAAAATTGGTGAATACAAAAAGAACAATGAAATCACAATTTTGCAAACCAATCGTTGGAACGAAATTTTAGACCGTGCAGTGACTAAAGGAAATAAATTAGGATTAAGTGATGATTTTGTTACGAAATATATGGATGCTGTTCATATGGAAAGTATCAACCAACAAAACAAAGTAATGAACAGCTAGTTGTTGAACTATGTTTCATAAATCAATAGAAAATGAAAAATTGGAAGGTTAAATTTTCGAGTACTACTGTGACATTTGTATTGGATGGCAAATTTGCTGTTCTTGATAAATTGGTTGACAAAACTCAGGCCATTTATATTACAGATGAAAATGTATATGCTTTACACGAAAAAAAATTCAAGGGTAAAAAAACCATTGTAATTCCTGCAGGTGAAGAACATAAACATCAAGCTACAGTGGACTTTATTGTTGAAGCCTTATTGAATTTTGGAGCAACTCGACAAGCCGTTTTAATTGGTGTGGGTGGCGGCGTAGTAACCGATATGGTAGGCTATGTTGCAGGAGTTTATATGCGAGGAGTAGCAGTGGGTTTTGTGCCTACTACTATTTTGGCTATGGTAGATGCTTCTATTGGTGGAAAGAATGGAATTGATGTAGGTCTGTATAAAAATATGGTAGGCTTAATTCGTCAACCACAGTTTTTAGTTTATGATCTTGATTTTTTATCTTCTTTACCTGCATATCAATGGGAGAATGGCTTTGCAGAAATCATCAAACACGCTGCCATTAAGGATGCGAAGATGATGAAAGAATTAGCAGCCCATGATATTGCCTATTATCAAAAAAATAAAAAAGCATTGGCTGCATTGATTGAAAAAAATGTGCAGCTTAAAGTAAAAGTGGTTCAAAAAGATGAGTTTGAAAAAGGGGATCGTAAACTACTCAATTTTGGACACACATTAGGTCATGCCATTGAAAATGAACATGCTTTATTGCATGGTCATGCTATTAGCATTGGAATGGTGTATGCTGCAAAAATTTCACAAGTATTACAGGGTTTTAAAGACGTAGGAATATTAGTGGAAACCTTGCAACAATATGGTTTACCTACAGCGATGCATTTTGATGTGGATGCTGCAATGGAATTAATGCAGAAAGACAAAAAGAATGCAGCGAAGGGTATGCAATATGTATTATTGAATAAAATGGGTAAAGCAGTGTATGACACAATACCCATGAAGACTTTGTATAAATTGATAAAATTGTATTCATAAGATGATTGCAACGGTATATCCAGGAAAATTAAATGGTGCACAAATTGCGCCTGCAAGTAAAAGTAGTATGCAAAGAGCATGTGCGGCTGCTTTATTACATGTAGGGGAAACTATTATTTTGAACCCTGGTCATTCTAATGATGATTTAGCTGCGCTTGATGTAATTCAAAAATTAGGTGCGCAAGTGGATGCTAGTAATTATTCCATTAAAGTAATTTCCAAAGGAGTGTTCCCAATTGGTCCTGAAATGAATTGTGGCGAAAGTGGGTTAGGAATTAGAATGTTTACACCCATTGCAGCTTTAAGTAGCCAATCCATCACTATCAATGGAAAAGGAAGTTTAGTAAAACGCCCAATGCATTTTTTTGATGAGATCTTCCCAGCATTGGGAGTGAAAATTCAATCTCAAAATGGATTTTTGCCCATTCAAATTCAAGGTCCTTTAACAGCGCCAGAGACTATTACAGTTGATGGCTCATTAAGTTCTCAATTTTTAACGGGTTTACTAATGGCTTATGCGGCTAGTGGTGCGCATGATTCGGTTATTAAAGTAACAGATTTAAAAAGTAAACCCTATATAGATTTAACCTTAGCCGTATTAAAAGCATTTGGATGGGAGGTTGCACATAGCAATTATGAACAATTTACTTTTTTAGCACATCCTCCTTTGAAGGATAGGATTGAATATACAGTGGAAGGCGATTGGAGTGGTGCGGCCTTTTTATTAGTAGCAGGTGCCATTGCAGGTCCCATTAAAGTGAAGGGATTGCAAATGGATTCTACCCAAGCTGACAAAGCAGTCATGCAAGCATTGCAAAATGCAAATGTATCTATCGCATTGGAAGCAGATGGAATTCAAATAGGGTCGGACAATGGCAATGCATTAAGGGCATTTGAATTTGATGCTACTGATTGTCCCGATTTGTTTCCTCCATTAGTTGCATTAGCAGCAGCTTGTATGGGTGTTTCTGAAATTAAAGGAGTCAGTCGTTTGGCACATAAAGAAAGCGACCGAGGTCTTACATTGCAAGCAGAGTTTGGGAAATTAGGCATCAAAATTGATTTGGTCGGTGATATTATGAAAATTCATGGTGGTACAGCAATTAAAGGTGCAGAGGTATTTTCTCAACATGATCATCGCATCGCAATGGCATGTGGTGTTGCTGCTTTACAAGCTACTGGGCCGGTGCGCATTACCGAAGCGGAAGCCATCAATAAATCTTATACTGATTTCTTTACCCATTTGGCTCAATTGGGTGCAAAAGTGGATATAGTTTAGTCTAAAATAAATATTTAACTTGTAATATTAAGAATAATATGAACAGTTTTGGAACCTTATTTAAAGTACAAATTTTAGGAGAATCACATGGTGCCTGTGTAGGTATTGTGGTGGATGGTTGTCCTGCTGGACTTGCTTTATTACAATCCGACTTTGTAAAGGATATGGAAAGACGCAAAGGAGGTAAACAAAAAGGAACAACACCTAGGCAGGAAGACGATATGCCCATTTTTAAATCGGGTCTATTCAATGATACAACTACAGGTGCTCCCATTACCATGTTGTTTGAAAACAACAATACACGTAGTGGAGATTATGAAAAACAAAGAGCTGTTCCAAGACCAGGTCACTCCGATTTTACAGCACATCATAAATTTGGTGGGTTTGAAGATTTTAGAGGAGGAGGTCATTTTAGTGGAAGATTAACAGCCGCATTAGTAGGTGCTGGAGTGATTGCCAAAAAATTATTAAAAGACATTCAAGTAACATCTCATATTGTAAGCATTGCAGGTGAAACCGATTTGGAAAAAGGTTTGCAAAAAGCGATTGACCACAAAGACAGCGTGGGTGGAATTGTAGAATGTGTAGTGAAAGGATTGCCAATTGGATTAGGGGAACATTTTTTTGATTCCGTTGAATCCTTAATTAGCCATGCAGTTTTTGCTATACCCGCAATCCGTGGTATTGAATTTGGTTCAGGTTTTGCTGCAGCATCCATGTTTGGCGTAGACCATAACGACCCTATCGAAGACGCTTCTGGAAAAACTAGAACTAATCATGCAGGAGGAGTAGTGGGAGGTTATACCAATGGAAATGATTTAGTTTTTCGTATTGCTGTGAAACCAACTTCATCTACTCCTAAGGATCAAACAACATGGAATTGGGAAACCAATGAACAAGAACTGTTTTCGGTAAAAGGAAGACACGATTTATGCATAGCATTAAGAGTCCCCGTTGTCTTGGAAGCGGTTACGGCGATAGTGCTTGCGGATTTAATGTTATTATCACAAAGAATACCAAGAATTCTAAAATAAAAGAAAAGACAAATGGAAAGCGAATACATATACCATGTAACTTCTCAAAAAGAATGGGAACAAGCAAAATTAGAAGGTGAATATAAACCCGCTGCTTTTGAAGCGGAAGGGTTCATACATTGTTCTACTGAAAAACAAGTAGCTGGCGTTTTAGAACGTTTTTACAAAGGGAAAACTGGTTTGGTAAAATTGAAAATTGAAAAAGCAAAATTACAAAGACCTTTATTATTTGAGTTGGCTAAGGACATTGACGAATTGTTTCCACATATTTATGGGGCTTTAAATATTGACAGTGTTGTTGATACCATTCAAATACCCTAATGCGTATGAAATTTCTATTGATACTAATTAGTTTTTTCGTCCTTAATCAAGGGAATGCACAAAACCTTTATCCCAATAGTTTAACCACGGAGAATTATTTGGATAGTCAGCTCATTAAGAGGTATGCTAAACGTATTGATACCAATAAGATCAAAATTGAATTGAATAGAGTCACTGGGATTGCTAGCTTTTATAGTGTTGGGCTGGATGGAACAAGGACTAGTACGGGCGAACGTTATCGAAACAATAGATACACTGCGGCCAGTAATGTTTTTGAATTGAATACCTTAGTTAGAGTGACCAATTTAAGCAACGGGAAATATGTGCTCGTAAGAATAAATGATCATATGCATCCCGGAATGCTTAAGAAGGGGAGAATCATTGACTTAAGTGTAATTGCAGCTAATAAAATTGCGATTAAGCATAATTCAGTTGGAGTAGTTAGGGTTTCAGTGGAAGCCATCGGATATGCAACAAAAAACCCAGTGAATCCATAATCAAACACATTTTAGTGTTAACTTTATATTGCATCCTAAAACATGTTAATTATGAAAAAGATAATTTTACCAATTGCAATACTAATGGCATTGGGAACATTAGTAAATGCACAAGACAGTACAAAACAAGTTAAACCAGCTGCTGTTGCTTTTAAGTTGGGCTTATTGGATTTTAAAAAAACAAATCATACAGATGGTTTAACAACAACTGCCCTTAATTATGGTCTGCAATACTTACAAGGTATTAACGAGCGTATTGACTTTGTTGCCAACTTGGATTATAGTTCATTGAAGTATCCGTATTATACTTCATTAAATGTGCCAAGTACGAACAATGAGCAAGCTAATTTTGCAATAGACTTGAATGCTCGTTATAAATTGGCAACGGACGCTCATAAAATAGTACCTTATTTCACCGCTGGTGTAGGTGTGAATGCGGATCATTTTTCCTATTATACTGCCTATGTTCCAATAGGTGCTGGTTTGCAAATTAAAGCAAAGCAGGGATCATTTGTATTTATTGAGGCAACACATAGAGCAGAGTTAAGTGAATTGACTAAAATGCATCAACATTATACTATTGGTTATTCTTTGCCTTTAAAATTGCGCAATAAAAAACCAGTCATGATCCCAACTGCTCCAGTAGTTGTAGACGGAGACAATGATGGAGTAGTTGATAGTTTGGATCAATGCCCTAACCAAGCAGGTACCCTTAAGTACAATGGTTGCCCAATTCCAGATTCAGATAATGATGGGGTGAATGATGAGCAGGACAAATGTCCAAATCAATCGGGTACTGTCAAATATAATGGTTGCCCAATTCCGGATACAGATAAGGATGGTGTAAATGATGAACAGGATAAATGCCCAGGAGTTGCTGGTCTAACCAGATACAATGGTTGTCCAATTCCTGATACCGACAAGGATGGTGTAAATGATGAAGAAGATCTATGTCCAACAGAAGCAGGCATTGGTGCCAATAAAGGTTGCGCTGATTTACAGCCTATGTTAAATGAAGTAGCTAGTGGATTTAAGTTTGCAAGTGGTAAAATAATTTTATCTAAAAAAGTGTTGAGCAAATTAGATCAAGTGGTAGTTGCATTGAATAAATATCCGAATGTAAGTATTGCAATTATTGGCAATACCGATAATACGGGTACAAAGAAAATAAATACTAAATTATCTGAATTGCGTGCTGGAGTTGTATTTTCGTATTTGACTAAAAAAGGAGTGGATCCCAAACGTTTAGTAAAAACAGGCGTTGCAGATACCAATCCAATAGCAACAAATGCGACCAAATTGGGTAGGTCTCAAAATAGAAGAACAGATATGAATGTAAAATATTAATCTACTATTGATATTAAAAATAAGCCCCGAATTCGGGGCTTATTTTTTTTAAAAAACATTTACTTCTCGCTCAAGTAGAATATTGAATTTTTGATACACTGATTGTATGATTTCCTCCGAAAAATCAAATACTTCTTTGCCAGACTCAATGCCATAACTTACTATCACCAATGCTTGTTTTTCGTAACAGCCTACATTGCCTTTGCGTATCCCTTTCCAGTTACAAGCCTCTATTAGCCATCCTGCAGCAATTTTATATTGCTCATCTGTTATAGGGTAAGCTATTAATTGAGGAAATTTTGATTTTAATAGTTCATATTCGGCGGCAGCTATTGTAGGATTCTTGAAAAAGCTACCTGCATTGCCAAGTATTTTGGGATCTGGTAATTTTTGTGATCTAATTTGAACAACAGCTTGTGCAATATTTGCTAAGCTGGGATTGCTAATTCCTTTGTCATGTAAAACTTCTCTTATAGCACCATAATCTGTTTTTAATTGAGGCTGTTTGTTTAAAACAAAATTGACGTTTGCAATAATATACCTATTTTTTGATTGTTTAAATAAGCTGGTTCTATATCCAAATGCACAATCCTTGTTTTCAAGTCTAACCCATGTTTGTGTGAGGGTATCATATGCTTCAATGCTTTGGATGCATTCTTGCACTTCCACACCATAGGCTCCAATATTTTGAATGGGACTTGCTCCAACAGTGCCAGGAATTAAACTAAGGTTTTCAATACCTCCCCAGCCCTTTTGTACACAGTAACTAACAAAGTGGTGCCAATTTTCTCCCGCACCCACTTCCAAAATCACTTCGCTTGCATTTTCTTCTTTTTTCTTGATGCCCATAATTCCCATTTTGGCAACAATGCCCTTATAGTCATGCGTAAACAATACATTGGAACCGGCACCTATAACTAATAATGGGACTTTAGCTTCAAGCGTCCATTGAACAAGTGATGGAATGGATTCCTTGTTTTGAATAGTAGTGAAAAAATCAGTTTTTTCGGCACTCGCAAAACTATGATAGTCTTTTAAGGATATGTTTTTTTCTGGGAGCATACAATGGTTGGCTTAATGAGTTTAATTGGGATCAATATCAATTATAATTTGAACCGATTTGTATCGAGGATGTACTTCCAATAAACGTATATAATGTAATAGTTGTTTTTTAGCAATTTGTAATTGATGGGATTGAGTGGAGATTTTTACACATAATTCCCAAATGTATTTATTACGCACTCTGTTGACCAATGGCTGCGCGGGTCCTAGCACTGTGCGCTGTATTTCAGGGCTGAGTGTTCTTAAGAAATGATTTGCAGCTTCCTCGGCAATAGTGTTTTCTTTGTGTTTGAACAAAATGTTCATGAGTCGGCTAAAAGGTGGATAGGCAAACTGTTTTCTGTTTTGTATTTCAAAATGGTAGAATCCTAAATAATCGTGTTGCTGTACCAGCTGAACAATGGGATGCTGCACCTGGCTAACTTGTATTAAAACCTTTCCATCACTATTTTTTCTTCCTGCACGACCACTTACCTGTTCCATCATTTGAAAGGCGCGTTCATTCACCCTATATTGATTAAAGTTCAATAAGCTATCTGCATCCACAATACCTACCAAGTCAACATTTTCAAAATCCAATCCCTTTACTACCATTTGGGTACCTACTAATATATCAATTTGTCTTTGTTCAAATTGTTGTATCAATTGATCGTGTTCATTTTTCCCTTTTACATTGTCAAAATCCATTCTAGCAACCATTACACCTGGAAGCGCTTGGTTTAACTTTTCTTCAATTTGTTCCGTTCCGAAACTTTTTTGTTTAAAATGTTGTTTGCCACAGGCTTGACAGGTAGTGATAATGGGGTAGGTAGCTCCACAATAATGGCAGGACAACAAATGCTTCTGTTTATGATAGGTAAGGGTTACATCACAATGACTGCAATGTGGTATCCATCCACAGGTTTCGCAAATTAAATAAGCAGCATAACCCCTTCTATTTTGAAATAGAATTACCTGCTTTTCTTGCTCAATGGTCTTTTTAATTTCTGACAATAACAACGGAGTTAAAATGGCCGAATTCGTAGGTTGTTTTTTGGTATCTACTAATTGAATACTGGGTAAAGCACCTTTATTAAATCTTTCAGTTAAATGGGTGTATCCGTATTTTTTTTGTTCGGCATTATAATAGGTTTCAACCGAAGGGGTGGCCGACCCTAAAACTACTTTTGCCTTCAGTTGATTGGCGTAATAAATAGCTGTATCCCTCGCTTGGTACCTTGGTGCAGGATCCTGTTGTTTATATGATCCATCATGTTCTTCATCAATGATAATCAATGATAGGTTTTTATAAGGCAAGAACAAGGCAGATCTTGCGCCCAGAACTATTTTAATCTCTCCTGTCTTTACTTTGTTCCAAATTTCCACTCTTTCATTTGGATTAAATTTTGAATGGTAAATGGCTATTCGATCACCAAAATATTGTTTTAAGCGTCGAATCATTTGGGCTGTCAAGGCAATTTCAGGCAACATATAAAGGGCCTGTTCATTGTTCTTAATAAGCTCGTTGATGAGGGCAACGTAAATTTGAGTTTTACCACTGCCAGTTATTCCGTGTAATAAATGTACAGGATGGGTACTAAACTGTTGTATTATGGAATCAAAAGCTTTTTGTTGATGAGGAGATAGACCTTCTTGTATTTGTGAATACTCCTTTCCAATTTTGGCAAGTCGATCAACTTTACGTCGCTCTGTAACAAGGATACCTTTGTCTATTAAAGCTTTAAGTTGTGCATGTGATGCACCTGATTTTTCTAGTATTGATTTTTGACTTACTTCGCCTTCGGTTTTTGATAAATGTAGAAAAGAAAGTAATAAAGCCAATTGTTTAGGCGCCCTAGTCCATTCATTCAATAGTTGTTCAATGGCAGATTCGTTTTGGTATGACGCTGCTAATAAAATATAGTTTTCTTCTTTGGCTTTGTATTTGTCTTGTAGATTTTCTTGCACAAAACAAATCCCTTTTTGGATAAGTTTATTGACAACTGGGTATACCGATTTTCGATCGAGTAGCTTTTGTATTTCGGTAATACTCAATTCTTTTTTAATTTGCAATGCCTCTGATAAAATATATTCTGCATCTCCTAAATGATGACTATCAATTTCGGTAAGTTCATTGTAAATAAATACCGATTCACTGGATATTTTTAAATGACTAGGCACAGCCGCTTGCATCACTTCACCTTCGGTACACATATAATATTGCGCCATCCATTCCCATAATGCCATTTGAGCTGGGTAGACAATGGGCGCATCATCTAATATGGATAATATTGGTTTAGGATTGAATGCAGCAGGCTTTTCTGCTATTATTTTTTTGATAATGCCTGCATAGCGTTTGTTGGTTCCTAACATTACCTCCACACGCATGCCTATCATTACCTCGGCTTGTAATATAGCAGGAATTTCCCAAGTATAGTTTTTGGGTAGGGCAAGCGGTATGATAATTTCAGCGTACATATTGGTTTGCAAAAATACACTATGATTTTGGATAGTCTCGATATCTTCTCATTCCTTGGTCCATAATATGGAATACTTTTTCCTTTAAAGATTCAATATCGGCCTGGGTATAACCTGTTACGTCTACAGTTTTTAAATAGACCACTCTGTTGGGGCCAGGGCTGAGTGAAAAAACGCTATTATAATGTAAGCGGTCTACAGCGTCAATCATCAATAAGGGTTGAATAGGTACTTGCATTTCAATTGCCAACTTAAAGGCTCCGTTGTAAAATGCTTTTAAAGGTTGGTCTTCGGTCATGCTAAATGTGCCTTCAGGAAAAATGAATATTGAAATGCGTTTGTGAAGTGCTGCTTTTAAATTGCGTACACTTTGTGCGCGTTTAGCTGGGCTGCTTCTGTCTACCATAATCACTGCGGCTTGATATATCCATCCAAAAATGGGAATTTTAGAAGATTCGAATTTGCCTAAAGCGCGTATGGGTTGATGCTTTAATTGAACAATAGGAGGGATGTCCATGTAAGAATTGTGATTGGCTACAAAAACATGGGGTTTGCCAAAATGATGAGGTGCTTCGTAGATTTCTTTATGTTGAATGCCAATTAATAAATACCAAATGCGTGCCCAAAAACGACATACTTTATAAATACGGTTGCCTAGTTTTGCTTTTCCAAATGGAAGTAAAAAAAGCAATGCAATGGCAGCTAATATGGTAAGTATTGCAAATGTCAAGAGCGCATAAATGCAATAAATAGGCTGTAGGATCCGAGTCATTTTTTTCATCTAGGCACTAATATAATAAAAAAGGCCCGAATAGAAATTCAGGCCGTACGATTGCTTGCTTAAAAACGAAACCTATGATAAAATCTTATGCTTTTAATGGATTTCTTCCGTATTTCTCATCGTGCTGTGTAGCATCTAAGCCCAATTCTTCTTCTTCCTCAGAAACACGCAATGGTAGTAATAATGCAATGAATTTAAAAATCAAAAATGACACTATGAAGCTATAAGCTACTACGATTAACATTGCTTTTAATTGAGTAAAAAAGAAAGCTGGGTTTCCATAAAATAAACCATCATTGCCTGCAGGATTCACTCCTTTTGAGGCAAATACTCCTGTAAGTAACATGCCTACTATTCCACCAATGCCATGACAAGGAAATACATCTAGGGTATCGTCTACTCTCGATAATTTAAAAGCATGACTTAATACATTGGAAATTACAGCGGCGATCACTCCAATGAATATACTTTGAGGAATCCCTACAAAGCCTGCAGCAGGTGTAATGGCTACCAAACCCACTACGGCACCAATACAAAAACCTAATACCGAAGGTTTTTTGCCACTCATAACGTCAAAAAACATCCAAGACAATCCTGCGGCAGCTGCAGCAGTATTGGTAGTAGCAAATGCATTTACTGCTAGTGCATTGGCTCCTAATGCTGAACCAGCATTGAAACCAAACCAACCAAACCATAATAAGCCTGTTCCAATTAATACATATGGAATATTTGCAGGAGGTATTTCTTGTTGTTCTAGTTTAGCACGTCTTTGTTTTAATACAATTGCACCCGCTAATGCTGCACAACCTGCACTAATATGTACAACAGTTCCACCTGCAAAATCTAAAGCGCCCATTTTAAATAGGAAACCTGCTGGATGCCAGGACCAATGTGCCAATGGAGCATATATTAAAGTGATAAATAAAACAATGAATAAAATATAAGAGGTAAACTTGATACGCTCTGCCACTGCACCTACTACCAAGCCTGGAGTAATGATAGCAAACATCAATTGAAATAAAGCAAATAACAATAAAGGAATTGTCATTGCAGTTCCTCCTTGTAGGGTAGGTGCTCCATTGGCAACGCCTTTAAAAAATAAATGGGTTGCAGGATTTCCTATAATACCATTTATTGATTCACCAAAACTTAAACTATAGCCATATGTTACCCAAATTACTGTAACGATACCCGCCGAAACAATACTCTTAATCATGGTAGATAAGATGTTTTTACGATGTACCATTCCGCCATAAAAGAATGCCAAACCAGGTGTCATAATAAACACTAATGCGGTCGCTACTAATATCCAAGCAATATCAGCAGGACTATAAGTATCTGCTTTTCCAATAAAATTGGGTAATTGTGGAACAAACAAGGCTGCGATAGCCACTACTAACAATAAGATAAAGGGAGTGAACTTTTGTAGTTTTTGGTTTTTCATGGTTTGCTTATTATTAATTTATATTACAAAAAATATTATATATATATTATAATGCAAATATAGGTCAAATTTTAATTTAATGGATAAATATAACATATGTAAAATATAAATAATTTAAATGAAATTGGAAGGTTTTTAATTGATATTCAATTAATTGAATCCAAATATGTTGTAAATAGATAGAATGAGAAAATATCAATGTGGATAAAAAAATAGGGATTCAATACTGAATCCCTAAAAATGAAGATCAAAAAGTTCCCTTATTTTGATATACAAATTATTTATATAGATGATGCCAATAGGCTTGCGTCTTTGGATTCTAATAGTGTAGAACCTGTTAAGAAGATGTCTACTTTACGCGCACATTCACGTCCTTCACTAATTGCCCATACTACTAAGGATTGTCCACGGCGCATATCTCCAGCGGTAAACACTTTTGCTATATTGGTTTGAAATGCAGATTCAGTAGCTTTTACATTTCCACGTTCATCTAATTCAACGCCCAATTCATCTAACATGCCTGTTGCTTGTGGATGTAAGAATCCCATAGCAAGCAATGCCAATTCACATGGTATTTCACGAATACTTCCTTCTTTTTCAGTGAATTTAGCAGGACGTCCGTCTGCAGAGCTGGTCCATTCTAAATCTACAATTTGCAATGCTTTTAAATTTCCGTTTTCATCACCAATGAATGCTTTGGTAGCCACTTCCCAAACTCTTGTTGCCCCTTCTTCGTGTGAAGTGGTTGTTTTTAACAACATAGGGTAGGTTGGCCAAGGCATGTAAGCAGCTCTACTTTCGGGTGGTTTAGGTAATAATTCAAATTGTGTAATGCTTTTTGCGATCTGACGATTGGAAGTGCCCACACAATCACTCCCTGTATCACCTCCACCAATTACTACTACGTTTTTACCAGTTGCCAATAATTCGGTTTCGTCTATTGGTAAATTACTAACTCGTTTATTTTGTTGTTTTAAAAATTCCATTGCATAATGCACGCCCTTTAATTCACGACCAGGAACGGGTAAGTCTCTAGGAATGGTAGATCCTCCTGCTAATACCACTGCATTAAAATCACGCATGATGTCATTTACGCGGACATTCACGCCCACATTGGCATTGCATTTAAATATTACCCCTTCTTGTTCTAGTACATTGATCCTGCGTTCCACAACTGATTTTTCTAATTTGAAATCGGGGATGCCAAATCGCAATAAGCCACCTGGCTTAGGGTCCCTTTCAAATACAGTTACTTCATGTCCTGCATAATTTAATTGTGCAGCAGCCGCAAGGCCAGAAGGGCCTGATCCAATTACAGCTACTTTAAATCCACTACGCAAATTTGGTTTGCGTGGTTGTACAAATCCTTTTTCAAAAGCAATTTCAATAATATGCTTTTCAATTTCTTCAATAGTAACTGCTGGTTGGTTAATTCCTAAAACACAAGCACTCTCGCATGGTGCTGGACAGATACGTCCTGTGAATTCTGGGAAATTGTTGGTTGACGTTAAAATTTCATATGCGTCTTTCCATTCTTTACGATATACAGCATCGTTGAATTCTGGAATGATATTTCCTAAAGGACATCCACTATGGCAAAAGGGTACCCCACAATTCATGCAGCGCGCGGATTGCTCATTTAATTTTTGTTCAGGTAATAAAGAAACGAATTCTTTATAATTTTTCTTTCTTTCTTCTACCGGCAATTTGCTCGGTAGTTCTCTAGTATATTCTTTAAATCCTGTTGGTTTTCCCATAACTGATACTTTCAATAGTTGTTTGGAATGAATTACTTTTACTTAAAACATAATTTGTTTATTTTCCAGCGCTTGCAGCAGCTTTACGTGTTTGTAAAACTTTTTTGTAGTCGCGAGGGAATACTTTAATAAAATGTTTTAATTGGTTGTCTAGGTCGCTTAAAATAAATTTAGCAACCGAGCTTCCTGTTTTATCATAATGCGCTTGAATCATTTGTTGTAACGTTGAAACATCTTCTGTCCCCACTGGATCCAAGTCTACCATTTCTTTATTACATAAACTATCAAAATCATTTTGAATATTGTATACGTAGGCAATTCCTCCACTCATGCCCGCAGCAAAGTTTCGGCCAGTAGGTCCAAGTATTACAGCCAATCCGCCAGTCATGTATTCGCAGCCGTGATCGCCAATACCTTCAACCACTACAGATGCGCCTGAGTTTCTTACTGCAAAACGTTCGCCCGCTTTTCCTCTAATAAAGGCAGTACCACTAGTTGCACCATAAAATGCAACATTGCCAATTAAAATATTTTCTTCTGGAACAAAGCTTGCTTTTTTATCGGGGTATACAATTAATTGAGCACCACTTAAGCCTTTTCCAAAATAGTCATTGGCATCGCCTTCCAATTCCAAGCAAACTCCTTGAGTATTAAACGCACCAAAGCTTTGTCCTGCTGTGCCTGTAAATTTAAAGTGAATTGTATCTTCAGGTAAACCAGCTGCTTTATGTACTTTGGTAATTTCGTTCGATACAATAGTGCCCACGGTACGGTCAGTATTTTTAATAGCAAAACTGGCGCTTACTTTTTCTTTCTTCAAAATGGCTGGTTGTGCAGCAGCTAATAGTTTCCAATCCAATACTTCGGCTAAGCCTTGGTCTTGTGCTTCGGTTTGGTATAAGCCCACAGTTTCATCTGCAGGTTCTTTATACAATACGCCGCTTAAATCAAGGTTTTTATATTTCCAATGATGGATATTGTCACGCATTCTTAATGCATCGGCTTGTCCAATCATTTCGTTTACCGTTCTAAAACCAAGTTCAGCCATAATTTCGCGCAACTCTTCGGTAATAAATTCAAAGAATTTTACAACATGGTCAGGATTGCCTTTGAAACGTTTACGTAGTTCAGGATCCTGTGTAGCTACACCCACTGGGCAAGTATTCATATGACACTTGCGCATCATAATACATCCTTCTACCACTAATGCAGCAGTAGCCACACCCCATTCTTCTGCACCTAATAAGGCAGCAATGGCAATGTCTCTTCCTGTTTTCATTTGACCGTCGGCTTGCACTACAACACGGGATCTTAGTTTATTCTTTACTAAGGTTTGATGGGTTTCAGCTAATCCTAATTCCCATGGCAAACCAGTATGTTTAATAGAGCTTAATGGAGAAGCACCTGTACCTCCATCGAAACCTGCAATCAACACTACGTCGGCTTTTGCTTTGGTTACACCCGCAGCTATCGTACCCACACCTGCTTTAGATACTAATTTTACATTGATACGTGCAGCGCGGTTTGCATTTTTTAAATCAAAAATTAATTGAGATAAATCTTCGATTGAATAGATATCGTGGTGTGGTGGTGGAGATATCAATCCAACTCCTGGAGTAGAGTGTCTTGTTCTTCCAATCCAATCGTCTACTTTATCACCAGGCAATTGTCCGCCTTCTCCAGGCTTTGCACCCTGTGCCATTTTTATTTGAATTTCATCGGCTTCAGTTAAGTATTGGCTTGTTACGCCGAAACGTGCACTTGCTACTTGTTTAATAGCGCTGCGCATGGAATCTCCGTTTTCCATTTTTTCATAACGGATAGGATCTTCTCCACCTTCGCCGGTATTGCTCTTTCCACCTAAGCGGTTCATTGCAATGGCAAGGGTAGTATGCGCTTCCCAAGAAATGGATCCAAAGGACATAGCACCCGTTGCAAAGCGTTTATAAATTGCGCTGGCAGGTTCTACTTCGTCTATTGAAATAGAAGGACGTGTAGGTTTAAAATCAAATAAGCTTCTTAAAGTACAAGCTTTATCGGCTTGGTCATTCACCAACTTGGAATATTTTTTGAAACTAGCATAATCACCCATGCTAGTGGCATGTTGTAATGCATGAATGGTTTGTGGATTAAATAAATGCGCTTCACCTCTACGTTTCCATTGATATATTCCTCCAACAGGTAAGCGATCGATAGCTGATGATTTTTTTGGGAAAGCAATATTATGTTTCGCTAAAATTTCTCTTGCAATTTCATCTAGACCCATTCCTTCTATTCTTGAAGTAGCTCCTGTAAAATGTTTTTTAACCACTTCCTTATTGATACCAATGATTTCAAAAATTTGTGCACCTTGATAGGATTGTAAAGTAGAAATTCCCATTTTGGAGAACACTTTATACAAGCCCTCGTTCACCGCTTTGATATAGTTCTTTTTTAAATAAAGATGGTCTAAGTCGGTTTTGATATGCTCGCTCAATTTCATGTCGCGAATGCTAGACAATGCTAAGTAGGGATTGATAGCAGTAGCACCAAATCCGATTAAACAAGCATAATGGTGTACTTCCCATACATCACCCGCTTCCACGATAATGCCTACTTTGCCTCTTAATCCTTTTTTAATTAAATGATGGTGTACGGTAGAACATGCAAGTAAGGTAGGGATCGCAGCGTGTTCCGAATCGATAGAACGATCGGTTAATACCAATACTTCAAATCCATCTTCCACTGCATCTACTGCATATCGGCATAAACGATCCAATCCTTTTTTCAAAGAACCTTCTTTTCCGTCTGCTCTAAAATAACATTGTAGTGTTTTTGCTTGAAAAACACCTGTATCAATACTTCTGATTTTCTCTAATTCATGGTTGCTTAAAATAGGATGTTTCAAAGCAACACAGTGGCTCGCCATTGGGTCTTCAATCAATAAGCTGCCTTGACTTCCCACAAAAGTGGCCAAGGACATGACCATTCTTTCTCGTATAGGATCGATAGGAGGATTGGTTACCTGCGCGAACAATTGCTTAAAATAACTTGTGATATGTTGAGGTTGGTCACTCAATACTGCTAATGGTGTATCGGTACCCATGGAGCCAATGGGCTCTTTGCCTTCCAATGCCATAGGGATAATGATTTGTTCTAAATCTTCCTTACTATAACCAAATGCTTTTTGGTATTTGAAGATTTGATCATGCTCCAAATGGGTGAATTGTATTCTTGGCTCAGGTAATTCTTCTAATCTAATTTTATATTGATTTAACCAATCGCCATAAGGTTGTTGGCTGCAAATTTTTTCTTTTAATTCTGTGTCGCTAATAATACGTCCAGCTTCCAAATCTACCACAAACATTTTTCCTGGTTGTAAACGACCTTTTTCAATTACAGTGGATTGATCGACCGGTAGTGCCCCTGTTTCAGATGCCATAATTACACGATCATCTTTTGTAACACAATATCTAGAAGGTCTTAATCCATTTCTATCCAAAGTTGCACCAATCATTTTTCCGTTGGTAAATGAAATAGAAGCAGGCCCGTCCCATGGTTCCATAAATGCGGCATGGTATTCGTAGAAAGCTTTTTTTACAGGATCCATTAATTCATTTCCATCCCATGCTTCTGGAATCAACATCATCATAACATGAGGTAAACTACGGCCACTTAAAGTTAAGAGTTCAATTACATTATCTAAACAAGCACTATCGGATTGACCAGTTGTTACTACTGGTAAAATCATATCTAATTCCTCTTTGCTAAAATAAGGTGATAGGAAACTTGATTCATTGGAACGTAACCAATTCAAATTGCCTTGTAAGGTGTTGATCTCTCCATTGTGCGCTATATATCGGAAGGGTTGTGCTAATTTCCAAGAAGGGAAGGTGTTGGTAGCAAAGCGAGAGTGCACTAATCCAAATGCAGACACTACACGCTTGTCACTCAAGTCAGGGAAATATTCACGCACTTGATGACTTGTTAATTGACCTTTATATACAATTACATTTTGTGAAAGAGAAGTCATGTAAAAATCAATAGCTCCTTTTTTAATGGTATTATTGATGGTGTGTGATGCGTAATTTCTTAAAATAAATAATTTTCGTTCAAAATCTTCTGCATCTTTTACATGATCAGGTTTTTTAACGAACACTTGCTCCATGATGGGCTCTACTGATAATGCAGTAGGTCCAATCGTGGATCTATTTACTGGTACTTGACGGTAACCAATAATTTCAATATTTAATTTTTCGGCAGCACGTTCAAATATTTCTTTACACTCTTCGGCAATTCCTTTTTCAGTTGGGAAAAAGATAAAGCCAACACCATATTCGCCTGCATCGGGCAAATGCAACCCTTTATGTAATAATTCGTCAAAGAAAAATTCATGAGGAATTTGAATCATAATTCCAGCACCATCTCCTGTGTTTACTTCACTGCCACTTGCGCCACGATGTTCCATGTTTTCTAAAATGGTCAAAGCATCGCCTACGTTTTGATGCGACTTTATTCCTTTGATATGGGCAACAAATCCAATTCCACAAGCGTCATGTTCAAATGCAGGATCATATAATCCTAATTGTTGATTTTCAATCATAGTACATCAATTTATTAATGGATAGGGTCGCAGGGTAACGATCTGTGGAAAATTACGAAAAAATAGCCGTTTTTAGTAGTGAATTATCAATGTAATTAACAAACATTTGATAAATATTAAACCGAAAACGTTTCCATTAGATAATATCAAATAACGAACGTTCGCATTTGCTATTTAATTTGATAAACTTAAATTAAGTCAACTCGAATATTGGTATCAAAATTAAGTTTTGAAAGAGATTGATCTGTTGGGAATAAGCCAAAAAAGGAACTGCCCGACCCGCTCATGCTTGCATAAATAGCTCCTTGCTCATACAATTGTGTTTTTACTTTGGCAAGTATTGGATGAGCTTCAAATATTGGTGCTTCAAAATCATTGATTAAATCCTGCTTCCATGTTGCAATAGGTTGTGCTACAATTTCGGCAATCGATTTTGTTTTTAAATGTGGATGCAATTGGTTGAATGCCCAGGCAGTAGAAACATGAATAGCAGGATGCACCAATGCTATTTTGTAATGTGATAAGTCGCAAGCAATAGGTTGAAGCAATTCACCACGGCCAGTAGCATGACAAGCAGTATTGTGCACAAAAAATGGACAATCACTTCCTAATTGTGCTGCATAATCAATTAATTGATTGGTGTTGAGTCCTAAATTAAATTGTTGATTGAGCAATAGCAACACTGCTGTCCCATCGCTGGAACCTCCACCCAGTCCTGCGCCCATAGGAATATGTTTATGTAAATGTATTTTTACGGCAGGGATTTGGGGAAAATCTTGTTTAAGTAAATGGTAGGCTTTTACACATAAATTTTGTGTAGCATCGCCAGGTATAGCAATCCCAGTTTGAGTAAAATTTACAACAGTTTCCTTGGATTCGCTATGAACTATTTCAACCATATCCTTTAATGCAACTGGATAAAATACCGTTTCTAATTCATGGTATCCGTCGGCTCGTTTTGCAATTATGGATAAGCCTAAGTTGATTTTACAATTGGGAAAAGCAATCATATGTGCTTGAATTAAGATTTCTTTTGCGCATTGCGTTTTGCAATTTCATCTCTTATATCAATGGCACGAATATAATCCTCTTGTTCTAGTACCTCATTTAGTAAATCATTTAAAGCTTCGAGCGTCATTGTAGTCAAATCATTTTCGGCTGTTTCATTGTTAGCAATCACAGTAGGTATAATTTGTTTTTCACCAACCTCGCTTTCTAGTCCCGCTTGCTCTAAAATAGAAGCATTCACAAATATTGGGCAACCAAAACGAACCGCTAATGCCAAAGCATCACTGGTTCTACTATCAATCTCAAGGGTGTCATTGGCTGTAAAGCAAACTAATTTTGAATAAAATATGCCTTCTTGTAAATTACATATATACACTTCTTGTAGAGAAATGTCAAATGCAGTCATAAAGTTTTTCATTAAATCATGCGTGAGCGGACGAGAAGGATGCATGTTTTCTAAAGCAACTGCGATTGCTTGTGCCTCAAAACCTCCAATTACAATGGGTAGTCTACGTAAGCCATTTACTTCACCCAAAATAACTGCGTATGAATTGGATTGGGTAATGCTATGAGAAAGCGCAACAATTTCTAATTCTATTTTTTGCATTGACATGGTCTAAGTATTCAAATTTAATTAATAAATACTTACGCTGCTCCTTTTGATTTTAAAATAGCAGCTGTTAATGCAGGTACTACTTCAAAAGCATCTCCCACAACACCATAATCAGCGGCTTTAAAGAAAGGAGCTTCTGGATCTTTATTAATTACTACAATTGTTTTACTACGGTTTACACCTGCTAGGTGTTGAATAGCCCCCGAAATACCAATAGCAATATATAAATTAGGTGCAATTTGTAATCCTGTTTGGCCCACATGTTCATGGTGGGGTCTCCAATCGGCATCCGATACGGGGCGACTACAAGCAGTTGAAGCACCCAATGCTTTTGCTAAATCTAATAAAATGCCCCAATGCTCAGGTCCTTTTAATCCTCTTCCTCCACTCACTACCAAGCTCGCTTCGGTTAAAGGCACTTCTCCTTTGATTTTATCTACAGATGTAATTTTAATTGTTGAGTTAGGGACTTCTAGGTTTAAGGAATGCACACTAGCATTTCCATCGCTTATTGCCAATCCAAAACTATTTTGATTAATACTTATAACTTTAATGGGCGTGTCAATTTGTATAGATGCGAACGCTTTGCCAGAGAAAACTGTTTTTGTAACAACAAACCCTGCATCCGTTTTGGGTAGTGCACACGCGCCTGTTACAATGCCGGCTGCTAATTTAACTGAAACAGCTGGTGCAATTGCTTTACCATTTACATTGTGTGCAAATACTACTACGGTTGCTCCTAATGACTTAGCTGCATTAGCAATCACTGTGGCATGCACTCTTGCATCAAAATTATTTAAAGTGGCATTATCCACTTGGTGTATTTTGCAAACGCCATATTTTCCTAATTCGCTTAGGGAGTCACTCACATTGCCAAGCAATAATGCTTCAGCTGTAGTTCCCAATTGTTTTGCTAAAGCAACACCATAACAAATGGCTTCCAAAGAGGCTTTTTTAATCGCTTGTTCGTCTTGATCAATATATACTAGTACCATAAAATTTGAATTAAAGTTAGTGTTGGAATGCTTGAATTAAATCACTTTTGCTTCTTCTTTTAATAATCTCACCAATTCATCCATATTGGCTGGATCAACTAGTTTAACTCCCGATTTTGCAGGAGGTAAATCAAAGTTTTTAATAGAAGTAGTTGCGCTTTGTACGGTTGCTTCTACTACTTTTAAAGGTTTGGTTCTTGCTGCCATGATACCACGCATATTAGGTATTCTTTGTTCGGCCATTCCTTTTTGACAACTTACAATTAAGGGTAGGGGTGATGTGCAGCTTTCTTCGCCACCTTCAATTTCTCTTGTAACCATTGCTGTAGTTCCATTCAGTTCTAATTTTACAGCGCTTGATACAAAATTGGTGTCTAATAATGCACACAACATGGAACCAATACTTGCACTATTGTAATCGATGGTTTCTTTTCCTGTTAATATAAGGTCATAGTTACCTGCATTTGCAACACTTGCAATTTCTTGTGCAATTACCAATGAATCACTAGCAGTATTATTTACGCGAATAGCTTCGTCCCCTCCCAATGCCAATGCTTTACGAATAATGGGTTCTGTGTCGGCACCTCCCACAGTAACTAAATGAATTTGAATACTAGGATCTTTCTCTTTTAATTCAATCGCTCTAACTAAAGAATACCATTCATCATAAGGGTTAATGATCCATTGCACTCCGTTTTCATCAAACTTTGTATTACCTTCGGTGAAAGCAATTTTAGCGGTGGTGTCGGGTGTTTTACTAATGCAAACTAAAATATTCATGATCGCCAATTTTGTTAAATGTTAATTAGTTGTTTATGCAACTAATGCAAATATAAGATAGTTTTTAAGCTTCCATAGAACAAAAATAAGTTAAGATGAGCCGAATCGAAAGAATTATTGAATTTTTAAATCAACAACCTAAGGATAACTTTTTAAGACACGCGTTGGCATTGGAGTACATCAAAATAGGGGAAGACCTTAAAGCCAAGGAATTGTTCTTAGAAATCCTCTCCGAAAGTCCCGATTACATAGGATCCTACTATCATTTGGCAAAATGTTTGGAAAAATTGACTGAAACCAATGCGGCTATTGAGTGGTATGAAAAAGGAATGGAGGCGGCAAAGTTGGCGAAAGATGACCATGCATATAGAGAATTACAAGCAGCCTACGAGGACTTGGTGTATTAAGTTAAACGAATCCTTTTAATTTAGTCGATCGCTTAATTTTTTGTCAATGGTTGCAAAAAAATCTTCGGGTTTATAAGTACGCCATTTTTCAAACTCCATTAATTCAATGTATCTATTTAATTTTTTGAGTAAAAAATCGTGTTGTGCAGCTTGATTTAAATTTACCATTACTGCCCATCCATTTTCATCAGATAATTCTTCATACAGTTCCTCGTAATAGTCCCTATCTCCATTGTGAAAATTGAAAATATTTTCACCAATGAAAATGAATTTATAAATCCCTTCGTCCATTAACTTTTCTAGGATTTCTCTTTTAAAAGTCATGATATCATTTTCAATAGCATCGTTCCATTCCCCAATGATTTCAATAATGCCATAACCCATATCATAATCGGCAAAAAGCAATTTTATATATAAGGTTTTGCTTCCAATGGTATCCCATTGAGGGTGGATATAATAATTGTAAACAGTTTGAGAAAATTCAAATTCGCTATAGGTTTGACCATAAAATGGCGATCGTGGGTCCTCCTCGGCTATATATAAATGGCGCCAATGATAATAGGGTTCAATTTCGTGCATCTCAATTATTTTTCATGCTTATGAAAAGCAATTAAACCCTCCATGGGAGATTTTATAATTTTGCCAATTTCTAATTCATAAGCGGCTGCTAGTTGTTTAATGGTATCCTTAAACGCATAAGCAACACTTCCAGAAAAGTGAATAGGGTGTAGCCAGGATTCATGGAGTTTGTTTAAATGCGTAAAAAAGAAATCATTCAATCCATCTTCAATAATATTTTCAATCATATAATGGCCGCGATGTTCTGATAAAAATAAGGCGAAAGAAGCCATGAATTTATTGGGAAGAGGTTGTTTGTATATGGCTTCTAGTATTTGATCTTTTTGAATCGCATATTTATTTTCAAAAGCATGCATTATTTCCTCGTCAAAGGTTTTGTATAAATAATATTGCAATACTTTTTTTCCTAAATAAGCACCACTGCCTTCATCGCCTAATACATAACCTAGGCCTGGACTATTTTTAACTATTTTATTACCATTATAAAAACCTGTATTTGAGCCCGTGCCCAAAATACAAGCAACTCCTTTTTCATGTTGACATGTTGCGCGCGCAACAGCTACTAAATCGGTTTGTATGTCAAGGCTCGCGTTGGTAAAAACTTGTTTCAAAGCTTTTTTTATCGCGCTCACATTATTAGGATTGCCTAATCCGGTGCCGTAAAAATAAATGGCATCAATGGATCCTAATGCTATCTTTTTTTGAAATGCTTTTTGAATCATTGCTGCCATTTCGTTAATAGACAAAAAATAGGGGTTCATGCCAGCAGTGGAAATGGTTTTTTTTTCTTTTCCTAAAATAATCGTCCATTGACATTTAGTAGAGCCGCTATCGGCAATAATGTAATTCTTACGCATAACTTAAGACTTGTGTGTGAAAATAACCTTTTTAATGTAATTTTAGCGGATAGAATAAAAACATGCAAGAAAATAATACACCCAATTGGTTGAAACCCATTTCCTATGCAATCGTTCTAGTGATTGGTGTTGGATTGGGCTTTTTTTTTAAAGGAAATGGTTCCATAGCAAGCTTTCAATTGTCTGGATCAAGCCCGGTGCAGGAGATCATTGATTTGGTAAAAACAAAATATGTTGAACCAATTGTTGAGGATAGTGCCATCACTAAATTAGCTGATCAATATTTAGCACAATTAGATCCTCATTCCGTGTATATTCCACCAGTTGAATTAAATGAAGTGAACGAGCAATTGACTTCTAACTTCAAAGGCATTGGCATCGAATTTCAACAAAACAGAGATAGTGTATTTGTAATGTACGTTGTAAAAGGCGGGCCAGCCGATAAAGCAGGGTTAAAAATTGGAGATGTGTTGTTAAAAGCAGATGATAGTATTCAAATTGCAGGTAAAAAATGGGATGGTGATGCATTAAGGGCAAAACTAAAAGGGCCAGCCGATAGTCAGTTGAAATTAAAGGTTTTGTCGGGGCAGACTCAAAAAAATATCATCATTACAAGAGGAAACATTCCAGTATCACCTGTTGATGCAGCTTACACAATAAAACCAGGAGTTGGGTATATTCGTATCAATAAATTTGCCGACAGAACTTACGAAGCTTTTATGCAAGCTTTAGAACCTTTGATTGCTGACAGTATTAAATCCCTAGTGATTGATTTAAGAGGCAATGGAGGGGGCTTACTTTCGGAAGCTGTTGCTATCGCTGACGAGTTGATACCAGGTAATAAATTATTGGTATACACTCAAGGTGCTCATGCACCAAGGGTTGATTATAATAGTAAAAGAGAAGGACTATTTGAACAAGGTAAATTAACGGTATGGTTGGATGAATCCTCGGCTTCGGCAAGTGAAGTACTAGCTGGGGCTTTACAGGATTGGGATCGAGCTACCATTATTGGTACGCGTTCTTTTGGTAAAGGTTTGGTACAACAACAATTTAGATTGTCCAATGGAGGGGCCTTAAGATTGACTACTGCAAGATATTTTACACCCTTAGGCAGAAATATTCAAAGACCTTATGAAAAAGGAAAATTGGAATACGAACATGCTTATTTAAATAGAATAGAAGCCGATGACATGGGGGTCCCAGATTCAGCGGTAAAGGGTAAGGCTTTTAAAACGCCCCAAGGTAAATTGGTATATGGGGGTGGTGGCATTTATCCTGATAAATGGGTGGCTTCGAATAGAATGCTTTTGGATAGCTCATATGCTCAATTATGGGAGCAAAATATATTCAATGATTTTATTTTACACTGGTATTTACAACATCAGGCACAAATGAAATCATTTAAAAACACCACTGATTTTTTAAAAGAGTATCAAAAAATTGATCTTTGGAAGGAACTAAATGCATTTGTTCAACCCGCACAACTAAGCTTGTTAAAACAAATTGAAAAGCAAAAGCCAGTAATACAAAACCAGTTAATGGCTATGTTGGCAAGAATGCAATGGTATAAGCAGGGATATTATGAGGTTCAAAATGCACTTGATCCAAAATTAGCAATAATGTTGCCTTAATTAGATTGAAATTTGTGAGGATTATCACTGAATGAAAGGATTGTAATCAGGAATTTTAAACACTTTAGCCCTGAATTTTGCAAACGTTATGACTAAACAAAATTGTTACCATTGTGGCGCTGACTGTGAGGAAAACATACAGGTGGAGGATAAATTCTTTTGCTGTGAGGGTTGCAAGATGGTGTATCAATTATTGGATGAAAACGGGATGTGTAGGTATTATGATTTATCAGAAATGCCTGGCGTTTCGGCCAAGGGTAAATTTGCTTCCGAAAAATACAATTATCTGGATAGTATTGCTATTCAGGACCAACTCATTCAATTTAAATTAGCCAATCAAGCACATATTGTTTTTTACTTACCACAAATTCATTGCGTAAGCTGTGTTTGGTTATTGGAAAATCTACACAAACTGAATCCGGGTATTCTACATTCTCAAACCCATTTTGAGAAAAAGGAAATTAAAATTGTGTATGATCTCCAAAAAATTTCATTAAAAGAACTAGTACAGTTATTGGCATTTGTAGGTTATGAACCAATGATACATTTAGGAGGGAATGAGTGGTTGAAAAAAAAGAAAGTCAATAAAAAACAATTATTTAAAATAGGAGTAGCTGGTTTTTGTTTTAGCAATATCATGATGCTTAGTTTTCCAGATTATTTATCTACTAGCATTGGTGATTTAGGGGAGTTAAGACCCTTTTTTGTGTATTTGAATTTACTATTATCTATTCCTGTATTGTTATTTAGTGCCAGCGGATTTTTTATATCGGCCTATACTGGTCTAAGACAAAAATGGTTAAATATCGATGCGCCCATTGCCCTCGCTATATTAGTTACTTTTTCGCGTAGTGTGTATGAAATTATGACGCATACAGGTGGGGGGTATTTAGATAGTATGAGTGGAATTGTATTTTTTATGTTGGTGGGAAGATGGTTTCAGGATAAGTCCTATGATTCTTTTTCCTTTGATCGTGATTATACTTCCTTTTTTCCATTGGGGGTAACTGTTATGCAAGAAGGGAAATGGGTGAATACGCCTTTGTCGACTATAGAAAAAGGCGCTCACTTGTTGATACGGACTGATGAAATGATTGCTGCAGATGCTATTTTATTAACTGATGGCGCATTGATAGACTATAGCTTTGTAACTGGTGAAAATGCACCAATTGAAGTGCCAAAGGGGTCAACTGTATATGCTGGTGGAATTCAAAAAGGAAGGTCCATTGAAGTGGAGGTATTGAAAACGGTGGGTCAAAGTTATATCACTGAACTATGGAACAGTCCATTATTGAATAGTACCAAAAACAAGGAGCAGTCCTTTGTGCATCCATGGAGTCAATACTTTACTTATGTATTATTTAGTATTGCTTTTTTAAGTGGTTTGTATTGGTGGTTGGTAAATCCTAGTAATATATTGCCTGCAGTGACTTCGGTATTGATAGTTGCCTGCCCTTGTTCACTTTTATTAACCGTTACATTTACCTATGGGAATGTTTTACGCTATTTAGGGAAAAGTAAATTGTATTGCAAAAACAGTTCGGTGCTGGAAAGTTTTGAAAAAATTGATACGATTGTGTTTGATAAAACAGGCACACTTACTAATCATGAAGATACCCATTTGGTTTATGAGGGAACTACACTAACAGCTCAACAAGAAGCAACCATTTTTGCAATTACCAATGAGTCCTTGCATCCCTTAAGCCAATTGATTGCGCAGTATTATGCATACAAAAAACTAGCTGCTATAAAAATTGATCATATTGAAAATTTTATTGGCAAAGGCACTCGGGCGATTAGTAATGGGGAAAGTATTTGGATTGGGTCGGCCAAATTTTTAGCTGAAAATGAAATTGCAATTCCTGCTGAAGCTGCAGGTGTATTGATTGCTTTCAATCAATTATACTTGGGTTGCTTTTCAGTAAATCATGTGTATCGAAAAGGTATCCAACCGATGGTGACTGAATTAAAAGAAAGTGGGTATGAAATTCATTTGTTAAGTGGGGATCATCCTACTGAGAAAAATAATTTAGTGCAAATTTTAGGAGCGACTACACCCATGCTTTTTGAGCAAAAGCCTAATGATAAATTGGCGTATATACAGCATTTACAATCGCAAGGACATTGTGTTATGATGGTAGGAGATGGGTTAAATGATGCAGGTGCACTTAAAAAAAGTGATTTAGGCATAGCTGTTACCGATCAGACCCATTTGTTCACTCCAGCGAGCGATGCCATATTAGAAGGTAGTCAAATTGCCAATTTGCATCAGTTCATTGCGTATGCTAAAAAAGGGAAATTAATTATTGTAATTATATTTATTCTTTCTATAATATATAACCTAATTGGAATGTATTTTGCCACCCGTGCTCAATTGTCCCCAATGGTGGCCGCCATCTTAATGCCCTTAAGTTCCATTAGTATTGTAGCCCTCTCGGCCCTGCTCAGCTATCTTTATTCCATCCGTTTGTTAAAGAAAAACTGATAAAAATCATGTTTTCTATGACAAAAGTCACAAACTAACCAATGTTGACCACCTAAATTTGTAAGAAATGTGCCCTTATGAGCGTACTCATTTTACTTATCATTATTAGTGTTTTTGTAGCAGGAGGTTTTCTCCTGGCTTTTTTATGGTCTGTTAAGTCGGGTCAGATGGATGATGATTATACTCCATCGGTGCGTATGTTGTTTGACGATGAAGTTAAATCCGATAAATAAATGATATTCAAATCTTAATTATAAATCAAAATACATCTCTAATCTTTTAAATTATCCTTATGCAATTAGAAAGTTTCCAGTATGATAATAAGACGGTAAGGAATTTCGCACTAGCTACCATTATTTGGGGAGTGGTGGGAATGACCGTTGGATTATGGGTAGCACTTCAATTGGTGTTTCCTACTGTACTTAACTTACAACCTTACTTTAATTTTGGACGCTTAAGACCTTTACATACCAATGCAGTCATTTTTGCATTTGTAGGTAACGGAATTTTTATGGGGGTGTACTATTCATTACAAAGATTGTTAAAAACAAGAATGTATAGTGATACCTTAAGTAAAATACATTTTTGGGGCTGGCAATTAATTATTGTAGCAGCTGCAATTACCTTGCCGTTGGGCTTAACTACATCAAAAGAATACGCCGAATTGGAGTGGCCTATTGATATAGCGATTACTATTATTTGGGTAGTATTTGGCTGGAATATGTTTGCGACCATTATCAAACGTAGAGAACGTCATTTATATGTTGCCATTTGGTTTTACATTGCCACATTTGTGACAGTCGCAGTTTTGCATTTAGTGAATTCATTTGAATTGCCAATTTCATTCTTTAAGAGCTATAGTTGGTATGCAGGAGTGCAGGATGCATTGGTGCAATGGTGGTATGGGCATAATGCCGTGGCATTTTTCTTAACCACACCATATTTAGGATTGATGTATTATTTTATGCCAAAGGCTGCGAATCGCCCTGTGTTTTCTTATAAATTGTCGATCATTCACTTTTGGGCTTTGATCTTTTTGTATATCTGGGCAGGTCCACACCATTTGTTATATACAGCTTTGCCAAACTGGGCGCAAAGCATTGGTATTGTATTTAGCTTTATGTTGATTTTCCCAAGCTGGGGTGGTATGATTAATGGTTTGTTGACATTACGTGGTGCATGGGATAGAGTAAGAGAGGATGTGATTTTGAAATTTATGGTAGTGGCTGTGACTGCATATGGTATGTCTACTTTTGAAGGTCCAATGTTGTCATTAAAAAGCATCAATGCAGTAGCACACTTTACCGATTGGATTATTGCACACGTGCATGTTGGTGGTTTAGGATGGAATGGAATGTTAACCTTTGGTATTTTATATTGGTTGATCCCAAGAATGTATAAAACAGAATTGTATTCTAAAAAATTAGCGAATATCCATTTTTGGTTAGCTACTTTAGGTATTTTATTTTATGCGATCCCTATGTACTGGGCCGGTTTTCAACAAGCAGAAATGTGGAAACAATTTACAGAAAGCGGTCAGTTGAAATACCAATTTTTAGAAACTGTTACTTATATGGCTCCTTTTTATGCAATGAGAGCCTTAGGTGGTGTTTTGTATTTGTCTGGAGCAATTATTGCTATGGTGAATATTTTCAAAACCATTGGTCAAGGTAACTTAGTTGAAAATGAAGCAGCAGAAGCGCCAGCTTTAGAAAAAACTTATACTAAACATGCAGGAGAACATTGGCATCGTTGGATTGAACGTAAGCCAACTCCATTGTTAATTTTATCTTTGGTAGTGATTTTAATTGGGGGCATGGTGGAAATTATACCAACTTTCTTGGTGAAATCCAATGTGCCTACCATTGCAAGTGTGAAGCCTTATACGCCATTGGAATTACAAGGACGTGATATTTATGTAAGAGAAGGTTGTTATACCTGTCACTCTCAAATGATTCGTCCTTTCCGTAGTGAAACTGAGCGTTATGGCGAATACAGTAAAGCTGGAGAGTTTGTATATGATCATCCATTCCAATGGGGTAG
Source organism: Bacteroidota bacterium (assembly GCA_039795575.1). Lineage (GTDB taxonomy): Bacteria > Bacteroidota > Bacteroidia > Chitinophagales > Chitinophagaceae > Sediminibacterium. The sequence continues at coordinate 33,068 of JBDKLP010000031.1, forward strand.
TAAAAGAACTGGTCCAGATTTGGCAAGAGAAGGGGCTGGTAATTTGAAAAAGTCAAATACTTGGCATTTCAATCACCTAGAAGAACCGAGTGCCATTAGTACAGGGTCGGTGATGCCTTCTTATGCATTCTTAATCGAAAATGATTTGGATACCGCATCAACTCCAGTAAAAATTAATGCAATGCGCACATTGGGTGTTCCTTATGATGCAAGTTTTGCTGCTAAAGCCAATGCCGATTTAATGGCGCAGGCTAAAGAGATTACAGCTAGTTTGAAAAAAGATGGCATTGAAGTACCTGCCAATAAAGAAATCATTGCGGTAATTGCTTACTTGCAAAGATTGGGTACGGATATTAATAAAAAATAATGCTCAATTTAAATTCATAAAAACATGTTCAGCTTTATTAAAAAATATACCGAAACAATGCAGGATATACAATTTTATCCCATTTTTTCATTGTTGGTATTTGTTGCCTTTTTTGTAGGAGTAATTTGGTATGTGAAAGTGATGGATAAAAAGGAAGTAGATATCATTAAAAACCTGCCACTTGAGCAATAATCTAAATCTTTAAAATAGACACTATGTTTACAAATAAAAATATTTCTTTCACACTAATGGCCCTATTTATTGCAACTGCAAGTATGGCACAAACGGCGTTGCCTGCACAAGCGGCCGAAGCGCCTACTAATTACTTGACTCTTTTAATGGTGATCATCGCAGGGTTATTGGCCTTAGTCATATTTGTGTTATCCAATGTACTTTCCATGATCGCAAAAAAAGCGGTGGAAGTAGCAAAAGCCGGGAAAAAAGTAATGATGATTGGTTTTGTGGTAATGGGTAGTTTGTTCGCAAATGGGGCATCTGCTCAAGCTGCAATTTCGGATACTACAGCAAAAGCACCAGATGTGAATCATTATGGTGGTTTGTCTTCCAATACATTTTGGACATTGTCAAGTGTGTTGGCATTGGAATTATTGGTGGTGTTTTTAATGGTTTTGTTTATTAGAAATTTATGGAAAGTAGTGCATCCTGCTCCTGTGGTAATCAATGAAGGGAAACCGGTAACTAGTTCTTGGTTGGTGCGTACTTGGAATAAATTGGATAAACAATTCTTGACAAAGGCGGCTCCATTGGAAAAAGAAGCCGATATGTTATTGGATCATGATTATGATGACATAAAAGAGTTAGACAATGCGTTACCGCCTTGGTGGAAATATGGTTTTTATATAACCATTTTTATAGGTGTATTGTATTTATTAAAATACGAAATATGGCATACTGGCCCTAATCCAACTGAGGAGTATACGACCGAAATGACTACGGCAAAGGATCAAGTGGATGCATATTTGGCTTCCATGAAAAACAATGTGGATGAAAAATCGGTAACCCTTGCAGATGCTGCAGGAATTGCTGCAGGACAAGCAAATTTCACAAAAACATGTATAGCATGTCATGGAGCGAAAGGGGAAGGTGGTGTAGGACCTAATTTAACAGATGATTATTGGTTACATGGTGGATCTATTAATGATGTGTTTAAAACTATTAAGTACGGTTATCCCGATAAAGGAATGCAGTCATGGCAGGCTACTTATTCTCCTATTCAAATTCAAGAATTGGCGAGTTATGTAAAATCTTTAAAAGGAACGAATCCTCCCAATGGAAAAGCACCACAAGGCGATTTATTTAAAGAAGAAAGTGTAGGAAAAGATAGCACAAGCGCTTCGCCTAAGAAAGATAGTGTAGAAGTAGTAAAATAAATTGATAATTGGAACAAAGTAAAGTGATTTAAAATGAGCAACCAAGATTCGGAAACACTGGCGAATTTTAAAAAGGAAATGATCGATCAATCCTTTAGAGATTCTGTTGCTACAATTAGCAAGGAAGGAAGTAGAAATTATATCCATCCTCAAAAACCTAAGGGTAAATTATATAACTTAAGGTCTTATTTTAGCTACTTTTATTTAGTCCTGTTTTTTACTTTACCCTTTATCAAAATTGGAGGGGAGCCTGTTTTTTTAATCAATATATTAGAAAGAAAGTTTATTTTATTTGGGAAAATATTTTGGCCTCAGGATTTTTTTATTTTCGCTATAGGTTTGCTTACTTTTTTGGTGTTTATTATTTTATTTACGGTTGCATTTGGAAGAATATGGTGTGGATGGGCCTGTCCTCAAACCATATTCATGGAAATGGTGTTTAGGAAAATAGAATTTTTTATTGAGGGAGATGTGTCCCAGCAAAAAAGATTAAATGCCTTGCCATGGAATGGTGAAAAGCTGTTAAAAAAAGGAAGTAAGATTTTAGTATTTTTTACAATCTCCTTTCTAATTGCCAATTTCTTTTTGGGCTATATTATTGGTATCGAAGAGGTAGGTAAATTAGTAGCCGAAGGTATTTTTGTTCACTTTGGCACATTTAGCGCATTGGTGTTGTTTACACTCGTATTCTTTTTTGTTTATCTCTGGTTTAGAGAACAGGCTTGTATTATTGTGTGCCCTTATGGTCGTTTACAAGGGGTATTATTAGATAAAAATTCAATCTTGGTGGCCTATGATTATGTGCGTGGTGAGCCAAGAGGAAAAGCAAAAGAAGAAGGACATGGTGACTGTGTAAACTGTCATGCATGTGTACGGGTTTGCCCAACCGGCATTGATATTCGTAATGGTACCCAATTAGAATGTGTGAATTGTACTGCTTGTATTGATGCTTGTAATGAAATTATGGACCATGTAGGGAAGCCACAGGGGCTCATTAGATACGCTTCGGAAAACAATATTGCTCAAAAAGAAAAGACTACCTATACTTGGCGTTTAAAATTGTACACTTTGGTATTAACTGCTTTGATTTCATTTTTGGCAATTCTGTTAATTACTAGGGCAGATGTATCGGCACGTATTATTAAAACCCCAGGTCAAATGTATCAGCAGTTAGATCAAAACAGAATTAGTAATTTGTACAATATCAAATTAGCAAATAAAACAAGAAGACCCATTCATTTGGATTTAAAATTGGAAGATATCCAAGGGGAAATTAAAATGGTTAACCCAGTGGATGTTCCCAAAGAGTCATATTTCCAAACCAGCTTTTTTGTGATTTTAAATAAGGGGCAAATTAAAAGTCGAAAAACAAAAATAAAAGTAGGTATTTATGAAAATAGCAATCGTATTCAAACTGCCACTGCTACTTTCTTGGGCCCTACGCATTAAACTTAATATATGAAGTTCAATTGGGGATATAAAATTATGTTGGTGTATGGAGTGTTCGTTTTGGGCATTCTATTTTTGGTTTATAAGTCTAATCAACAAAAATTTGATCTGGTTCAAAAGGATTATTATGCCGAAGAGCTAAAGTATCAAAATGTCATAGATGCCACCCAAAAAGCTAAAGCATTGGGAGGGGAATTAAAATCAATAAAAAAAGGAGGGCATTTGATTGTAGCCTTACCCGAGGCTTTTCATAAAACAACTGTAACTGGAACAGCGCATTTGTATTATGCCGCCGATGAACATAAGGATATTACAAAGGAATTTGTAACGACTACAGGTGAATTGGATATAGAATTGCTTACTATGATGAGAGGAGCTTATACATTGAAATTGAATGTAGCAATGAATGGAGAGCAGTATTATTATGAGCAGAAAATATATTTTTAAATATGCATTTGAGTAGTGTTTTTGAGATTGGGTTTTTGATGGGTCTACTAGGGAGCGTCCATTGCATTGGTATGTGTGGGCCTTTGGTAATGGCACTCCCTATTTCTAACAAAAGCAACTTTCAAAAAGCAGCTGCCATGATTTTATATCATTTGGGTAAAATGAGTAGTTATGCATTATTGGGTGTTTTGTTTGGTTTGTTTGGAAGTCAATTGCCTGTTTTTGGTTTACAGCAAAACATATCCATATTAATTGGAGTCGCCATGCTCTTTTATGTACTTTATGTGTTTGTATTAAAACCTAAACATATACAAGTTGGGGTATTGAATAGTTTGTATCAATACATCATAAAAGCATTAGGGCGTTTGTTTAAAAGCAAATCGGTTGTTTCTTTTTTGTGGATTGGCTTATTAAATGGTTTGTTGCCATGTGGTATGATTTATTTGGCATTGACATCGGCAATTGCAACTCAACATGTGTTAGAGGGAGGCTTATTGATGGCTTTTTTTGGATTGGGGACGATGCCTGTGTTGATTGCTATAGCGATAGGAGGACAGTTTATTGATTTTGTATGGAGAAAGAAAATTCAAAAATTATTACCCGTTTTTATTTTTAGCATGGGCTTGTTGCTGATTCTAAGGGGGCTGAATTTGGGCATCCCTTATATTAGTCCAAGTACAGGAATAGGAACCGCGGTGATTTCATGTCATAACTAGTATTGTATGAACAAAGAAATCATGTTGCAGGAAATTGAATCAATGGTTAGAATCTTGGATTTTATTCAGGACGAGCAGTCTTTTATCAAAAGGAAACTAAGTAGTTTGCTGGAACAACTTGTATTACTGGAAGTAGTTGCTTGGGCAGAGGATTTACATCAAGAAATATTAAATAGAGAAACTGCAATTCAATTGTTAAAAGGCGATGTGCTTACGTTGAGAAATTTACTAAAAGGAAAGCGCTTTGTTGATAATGTAGTGGATCCTAACTTAATTGTCAACTATAAACAATACAAGTTGCAAGTGGGTTATATTGAAGCTGAATTCATTACCTGGAAACACAGCACTAACGAAAAATTTGAAGAGGTAGTTTATTAATTAAATAAATTCAATAGTTTACGCTCTTCTAAAATTGTAATTTTCCCGTCTTTTATTTCGATTAGCTTTTCAGTCTTAAAATCACTTAAAGTGCGAATTAAACTTTCGGTGGCGGTTCCTGCTATATTGGCAAGATCCTCTCTTGAAATAGACATAGAAAAACGTTCTTCAGTTTCGCTAGCGTATTTTTTCTTAAGTGTTAATAAAGCATCTGCTACTCTTTTTCTTAGGCTATGGTAGGCGAGCGCAACCAATTGTTGTTCTTTTTCGGCTATATTATTGGCCAATAGTTTAATTACTTTTAAGGCAATTTCTTGATTGGTGGTAAGTAAATGCTCAAATTCTTTTCTTGGAATAACACGTATTGAGGACTCTTCGAGTGTTTCAGCAAATTCATCATACACTGCATTTTCAATAAGGGGAATGTGTCCAAAAAAGTCACCTGCAGATAATAATCCCGTAATCAATTCTTTTCCAGTATCACTTGTTTTAAATATTTTAACTTTTCCGGACTCAATATAATAAAGTTTATTAGGGTGTTGTCCTTCGGTATAAATATTTTGTTTCTTTTTAAAAGCAACAATATCATGATTTTCTAATGCCTTGTACATTTCATCCTGTTTGCCAAGGTCGGAAATAATTTGATGCCATGTTTCAATAGCTTTTCCTCCATGGTTTTGCTGAATTTTTATTTTTTCTAATCTAGCGCGAATAGCATTGATTAATTCAGCATCTGAGAATGGCTTTGTAATATAATCATCAGCCCCCATCTCCATTCCTTTTCTTAAATCAGTTCTTTCACTCTTTGCACTTAAAAATATAAATGGTATATGCTGCAAGTCGGGGTGTTTGCTAATAATTTGATATACTCCATATCCATCCAAAATAGGCATCATAATATCACAAATAATTAAATCAGGGGGGCTGGCAATCGCTTTTTCAACTCCAATTTTTCCATTTTCTGCAGTACTGATTTCATAGTTTGCCAAGGCAAGTATTTCGGCAGTATTTTCTCTTAAAGCCTCATTGTCTTCAATTAGTAAGATTTTTTCCATTTTGATACTATTTTAATCCTCGAAATCATTTATTTTTTTACTTGGGAATTGAATGTTGAATGTGCTGCCACTTTCCAATTCACTATTATAAGTTATATGCCCATTTAATAATTCTACATAGCGTCCTACAATATGAAGGCCCAGGCCAGTTCCTTGTATGTTGGTAACATTGGTTGCTCTGAAAAATCTTTGGAACAAATGTGGTTGATCGCTTTTGGGAATGCCAATCCCCTGATCGGTAATTTGTAAATAGGTATAGTCTTCTTCTATTTTACTTTCGATAAGTATAGTAGATTTTTCTGGCGAAAATTTAATTGCATTGGAAAGCAAATTGACAATTACATGTTTTAATAAATTACTATCCGAATAGGTCATTGGTGGACCTATATGTGTGTGTTGTATGCTTTGCTTCTCCTTTAATAAAACATTCATTTCATTAATAATACTGCTAATAAAGCTAGTTAAATCAAATTCATCCGACTTTACATCTACTTTGCCTTCTTCTATTCTACCCAAAGAAAGGAACTCATTCAAAATATCTGTTAAAGTTTTTACTGAGGATTTGATTCGGTCGATATGTTTGTCCCTTTTGGGTTGATCGTCGGTGTTGGTATATTTCGCCAATAAAGAAATAGAGGAAAGGATGGTGCTCAATGGGGTTCTAAATTCATGAGACGCCATGGAAACAAATCTAGTTTTTAAGTCATTTACTTCTTTCTCTTTTTCTAAATCGGCTTGTTGACGAACAATTTTTTCTTCATTCTCTTTTCGCTTTGTGATATCGGCTATATAGGCAATTACAAACTGGTCTTCATTGGTTTTGAAATGTCCTAAACTTACTTCCACTGGAAATTCAGACCCATCTTTTCTTACTGCAGATAAAGTCATGCCAATACCCATCCCTCTTGATTTAGGGTTTTGTTGATAGGATTCTCGATCGCCTACATGTTTGTGATGGTATCTTTGAGGAATTAATGTTTCAAGTTGTTGACCTTCTAATGAGTGTGAACTGTAACCGAAAAGTTCATTGGCAAAGTTATTAGACATTACAATTTTGCCTTGTTTGTCTACAACGATAATACCTAATGAGGCTGAATTAAATAATGCTTCAAATCGAATATCCTTGTTTTGTAAACTGT
>JBDKLP010000032.1:0-65660 GCA_039795575.1 Bacteroidota bacterium
TTTATATGGGTTGCTGCAAGTATATTATTAGCCGGAATCGTGGTGAGTGCACGAATGATTGTTAGTGACCATACCCAACAAGAGCTAAGTATTGGCTTTGCCATAGGTATAGTTACGCAAGTAATCGCTTATTTTTGGGTCCTGTAAAATAAACCCCCTCTATTATGTGGTATCGACTGGGTCAGCAAATTGTTAAATACAAGGTAACAAGTTTAGTAATGCTTACTATCATGACCTTGGTAATGGGTTATTTTGCGGCACAAATTAAATTAAGCTATGAATTTACCAAGGCCATTCCGGAGGACAATCCACAATTTGTAGTATATAAAAACTTTGTAAAAAAGTTTGGGGTAGATGGCACCACTATGGTGATTGGCTTTCAAACAGATAGTTTATACCAACCTGCTTTATTTAATAAAGTAATTACCTTACATAAAGCTATCAAAAACATTCCAGGAGTTACTGATGTTTTAAGTGTGCCATACGCGTACAATTTATACAAGGATACGCTCCTTGGTAAATTTCAAGCCCATAAAATATTTGCGGATTCCTATACTAGTGACAGTTTATTGCATGCCAACAAAGCAGAATTTGAACAACTCCCTTTTTATAAAAACTTATTGTATAATCCCGATAGTCACGCTTATATGATGGCTGTTGGATTTATTCCTGATTCTATTAATAGTGCATCCAGATCAAGAATCATCAAAAATTTAACCAACCAGTTAACCACATTTGAAAAGGAAACGCATTTAGATTTACATATTAGTGGTCTACCTTATATCAGAACTATTTTAGCCGATAGAATCAAAAAGGAAATGCTTTGGTTTTTAATTGGCTCTTTGGTTTTATGTGCAATTACTTTACTATTGTTCTTTAGGTCTTTTTCGGCCATGATAATGAGTTTGGCGGTAGTAGCCATGGGGGTAATTTGGAGCTTTGGGACCATGGTTTTATTGGGACAAAAAATCACATTATTAACCGCCTTAATTCCTCCATTGATTGTAGTGATTGGTATACCTAACTGTATTTACTTTTTAAATAAGTACCATACTTCCTATAAAGAAACACCAAATAAGGAACAAGCCATTGTAAATATGGTAGGGAGGATGGGGATTGTGACTTTATTTTGCAATCTAACTGCTGCCATTGGATTTTTTGTATTTGCCTTTACTAAAAGCCCTTTGTTAAAAGAGTTTGGATGGGTGTCTGGAATGAATATCATGGCACTTTTCTTTATTAGTTTGTTTTTTATTCCACCGATACTTACTTATTTACAAGCACCTCAGCCGAAGCATGTTCGCTATTTGGACAATCAGTTTTTGGAAAAGGTATTGGTTAAAATTGAGCGTTGGACTTTTGTACATACGCGTTGGGTTTTTGGCATCACCATTGTGTTAGTGTTTGCTTCTATTTTGGGACTTGCACAAATTAAAAAAGAAGCATTTATTGTTGATGATTTGCCTAAAAAAGACCAACTCTACACCGACTTAAAATGGTTTGAAAAAGAAGGAGGAGGTGTAATGCCATTGGAGATTGTGGTGAATACTAAAAAGAAAAATGGATTGATTAGAAGCATACATCCTTTAGAAGATATTGAAAACCTGCATGAGTTTTTACGCGCACAGCCCGAACTGGGAAAACCCATTGGAATGGTGGAGGGAATCAAATTTGCCAAGCAAACTTTTTATGATGGTGATAGTATGTCTTATACGATTCCATCTGCAACAGAAATGGCCTTTTTGGCATCTTATATTAAAACAGGAACAACTAGTAGTACACATTCTTCAAATTCAGCAAATGCGAGTAATCCAGCTCAATTGCTGAGCAAGTTTGTAGATAAGGAAAAACAATCAACTAGAGTAAGTGTTAACATGAAGGATATTGGAAGTGCTGCATTGCCAGGATTTCTATACCGTGTGGACAGCGCCACTCGTTCTATTTTTGATTCCAGTATGTATACAATTCAAATTACAGGAAGTAGCGTTACGTTTTTAGAGGGTAGTAATTTTATTATTCGTGGCTTGAGTGAATCTATTTTTTGGGCATTTTTATTGATAACCATTTGTATGATTTTCTTGTTTCGTTCTTTCCCCATATTAATGTGTTCCTTAATCCCGAATTTGGTTCCCTTGTTAATGACAGCGGGTATTATGGGCTGGTTGGGCATTTCATTAAAACCTTCTACCGTTTTAGTTTTTAGTGTTGCATTGGGGATTGCCATTGATGTGACCATTCGTTTTTTAGTGAATTATAAACAAGAACTGCCTCATTTAAATTATCAATTGGACCCAACATTAATTCAAACCATAAAGCATACAGGCATCAGTATTATTTATACATCACTGGTCTTGGTTGCAGGTTTTGTTATTTTTTGTTTTAGTGATTTTGGAGGTACTAAAGCACTTGGTTGGTTAACTTCATTTACTTTGGTGGTGAGTACTTTAACCAATTTAATATTACTGCCTGCTTTAATTAAAACCTTTATCAAACAAAAATAGCTTTGAGGTTTTCAAAGCTATCTTGTTGCGTGTCTTATAAATGTTATGAACTAGTGTAATATACCTGCTAAAGTATCTTGCAATGCCTGTCCTCTTAATTCTTTTGCAATTATTATACCATTAGGGTCTAGTAGTACATTGAATGGAATGCCTTCAATTTGATAGGTACCTACTACTGTGCTTTCCCATTTTTTCAAATCACTAATATGTTGCCAATTCAATTTGTCGGTTTTGATGGCTTCCAACCAATTTGCCTTGTCTTCGTCCAAGGAAACGCCTAAAACAGTAAAGTTCTTCTTTTTGTATTTTTCAAAGGCAGCTACTACATTTGGATTTTCTGCACGGCAGGGTCCACACCAGCTTGCCCAGAAATCTACTAAAACATATTTGCCCTTTAAACTACTGAGTGTGATCATTTTTCCATTGGGATCGTTTAGGGCAATTTCAGGTGCAGGTTTTCCAATTACAATGCCAGCTGTATTTACATTGGATTGCACCTGACTGCTTAAGATGGTGCTAAATTGAATTAATGGGGTTGCCTTTGTTTTTTCGGCAGCTTCTTTTGCCAATGCAAGCACTTGTGCTGTTTCCATAGATCTTAAACTAAGTCCAAGTAAATAGTATTGTATAGCAACACTCTCGGTATGATGCAAGCTGTTTTGAAGGTAGGTATTGAGTTCGTTTATTTTGCTAGCTCTTTGTTGTTGTAAATAATAAATACTACTGTCTTTGGCTTTTTGCTTTTGCAATAAGTCCAAATTATACAATGTGGCAAAAATAGAAGAATCTTTTTTTCGGTATTGTTTTAGAAAATCAATTAAAGCTTCACTATTTTTAGATCCTTTAACTACATAAGAAAGATAGTTGCCCGCATCAGCATTGATTTGAATATTGTGTTCGTCATTGATAAAAATGATTTCCATTTCTTTTTCAGTAGCTAAACGATACAACCCTTCTTCCTTTGCAATAAAATCAAAATTATACTTCCCTTTTTCGTCCAATGTAATGGAGTCGAGCGTAATAATCGGTTTGCCTCCATAAGGTATTTCTTGTAATAATAATTTTTGACCTTTTGCATTTTGTACAGTACCCGCAATACTATACCTTCCTTCACTATTTTTGCCCTTACATCCAGCAAGTGCTAACATGCCAAGCGCAATGATTCCTACAATTGATTTTAATTTCATAAAATATGTTTTACCTATTATAATTCAAACTCAATAAATGTATCGCTTTTATAATTGTTAGTGTTATTGAGCTAGTTTTTGTTCCAACAATTGAGTGGCTATTCTAGGATCGGCCTTCCCTTTGCTCTTCTTTTTTACCTCTCCTACAAATACGCCAATTAATCCTTTTTTCCCTTTTTTATAGGCTGCTACTTTTTCTGCTTGTTCTGCCAATACCTCGTCTATCCAAGTATTGATTTCATCGGCCGAATTGGTTTGAAGTAAATTGTTTGCTTCTGCATATGCTAATGGAGATTGTGGATTTTCCATAATGGCTTTAAACACTTTGTTGGATGCGACCGAAAAACTAAGTTGACCGGTTTCCACTAAATCAAGCAAGGCTACTAGTAAAGGAATTTGCGCAATTAAATCAGTGTAACTGGTTTTAGTTTCATTGATATATTCACGAATAGGACCTAGCATCCAATTTGCAGCTGCTTTGTATAAGGTAGTATGTTTAGTAAATTCAAAATAGCAATCAGCTTCCTCCTTGTGTTCGCATAGTTGTTCAATATCGTAGTTGCTAAGTTGATAGTTTTGTTTCCATTCTTTTTTTAATGTAGCAGGCAATGCGGGTAATTGCGCTGCAATGCTGTCAATATACGCTTGAGTTAAATGAAAGGGTGCTAAATCAGGGTCGGGGAAATATCTATAATCATTGGCATCTTCCTTTTCTCTTATGGAAAAGGTAGTATCATTATTGGCATCAAAGCTACGGGTTTGTTGAATAATGGTTCCGCCAGTTTCTATTAATTCAATAAGTCGCTCTATTTCATATTCAATTGCTTTTTTAATATTGCGTATTGAATTCAAATTTTTAACTTCTACTTTTGTACCTAATTTGTTTTCTCCTTTGAGTCGTACGGAAATATTCGCGTCACATCTTAAACTGCCTTCCTCCATATTCCCATCACATACGCCTATCCATCTTACTAGTTTACGCACTTCAGTTACATATAAAAATGCATCTTCGGCACTATGTAAGCATGGTTCTGTTACCATTTCAATTAATGGTGTGCCTGCTCTATTTAAATCTATCAAAGTATGTGTTGGCGAAACATCATGAATACTTTTTCCAGCATCCTCTTCTAAATGAATTCGATTGAGTTGAATATATTTTTCACCTTCACTTGTTTGAATCAACACTTTTCCGCCAATACAAATAGGGGTGGTATGTTGTGATATTTGATAACCTTTTGGCAGGTCGGGGTAGAAATAATTTTTTCTTGCGAAATAATTATCTGTAGCAATGGTACTTCCACATGCCAATCCCATTTTTATGGCGTACTCAACTGCCTTTGCATTTGTTTTGGGGAGGGTACCAGGATGGCCTAAAGTAATGGGGCTTACATGGGTATTAGGTTCCGCACCAAAGCTGGTTGCATCCCCACAAAATAACTTGGAGTCAGTTGCTAATTGAGCATGAATTTCAAGTCCAATGACTGCTTCGTATTTTTGGGTGTCTACCATATTACAAAAGTACAAAAAAATGCCCTCTATTCATGAACAGAGGGCAGGGGGAAGCCTATATTAAATTGCTTAATACAACTATAAATCGGCTGTTTTTAATTTCTTAGGGATTTTTACTTCAATTTGCTTTTTTTCACCATTTCTAAGGATGGTGAATTTAAGGACTTGACCTTCTTGTAAATATTCCCATTGTAGGTCGCTAACATCTGTTACTTTTTCGTCATCGAATTGCGTAATGATATCGTTTACTTTTAAACCTGCTTTTTCTGCATTGCTTCCACTGCTAACGGATTTAATACGTACACCCTCACCTAACTCGGTATCTTCAATGGATAACCCTAGTTTTGGCTTTTTGTTATTTCGTTGAATCATGCCATCTAATGCAGGCATGTCGGGCATCTCAAAATTAAAATTTTGATCGGGGCTAATACGGAATCCACGTTTAAAGTTATTAGGCATTTGTCCGTTAGGCACTACAAAACTGAAATTTTGATTGATATTCCCAGCTTTGTTTTTTGCCAATACTGCAGTTGCTTTTAATTCCTTGCCTGCTCTTAAATAAGTGATATTGATTTTTTCTTCGGGCTTACATGTACCAATCGCTTCATATAAAGCCTTGGGTCCATCAATACTTTTGTCATTGACTTTGGTAATCACATCTTCTACTTTCAATCCTGCTTTTTGAGCAGGGCTTTCTTCACTCACGGTATTAATACGGGCACCTTTTGTTGAAGTGGCAGCTTCCGTAATCACACCTAAAAATGCTTTGTTGCTTACAGGCGCTTGTGGGGCCATCATATCTTCAATTTCAATTTCTTGCATTTCATCATTCATATCGGGTAGGGTTTTGAATTCACCATTGAGTGGATTCATTCGCATTTTTCCTCTACCCTTAATGATTTTTAATCTAGGATCATTTTTATCAGCTGGTTTTCCATTGATGGTGATATTGTCGCCGTCTACTACAATCGATAAGTTAACATTGGTATTTATAGTAGAATCTACTCCATTATTTGTTACCGTATTGGTATCAATTACAGTCATGTATCCGTTTTTAGATTTCTTAGTAATCTTTACTTCTTTGTTCTGTGCTTGTGCAAGAAGGCTAACACTTAACAAAAGGATACAGGTGATTTGCTTTATCATAAATTTTAATTTTGTACGAAATAATTTGTAGACCAAAAATAGGGAAATATTTTAACTACGAAACATTTCGGAAGTGTTAAATTTTTACCAAAATGCGCATTAAAAAAGGCCCAGGATGTTTTACACATGCACTAGGCCTTTTAATTCAATGTATTAGGTATCTTTTCCGATTGGTCCTTATAATAATGAAGCCACTGCTTCAATTACTTTATTTAATTGAGTAGCATCCTGACCACCGGCACTCGCCAAAGCTTTTTGACCGCCTCCACCACCTTTAATAAAGGGAGCAATATGTTCTTTGATGATTTGAGGAGCTTGCCATCCTTTTTCAGTAACTAAGCTTTCACTTATAGATAATGCTACGGCAGCTTTCCCTTCAATTTCATTCACCAATACGATGACTGCTTTTGTTTGTGTAGCACTTAATAAGTGTGCTAACTTCTTTAAGTTATCTGCACTATTTAAATTCACCTTAGTACCTAAGAAGGCAATGCCATTTTTATCCTGAAATTGGTTTGAGTATTGTTCCACTAAACTATTCACCATTTGTGCCTCTTGGCTCTCCAATTTTTTATGTAATTCTTTTTGACTAGCTTGTAATTCAGCAATTGTATCATTCAATACATTAACGCTAGTACTTTCGTTCCATTCAGGTGCAGTAAATCCAGTACCTAATTTGGAAGCAATGGTTGCACATGCTTCAGTTAACTGTATAATTTGTTTGTGTAATTTTTCTTTCACTTCGGTTAAGAAAGTATTGGCAGCATTGCCTACCACAGCTTCAATTCTCCTAACACCTGCTGCAACCGATGATTCTGATTTTAAAACAAAATGTTCAATTTCACCAGTAGTGCCCACATGTGTTCCGCCACATAATTCAATAGAATAAGCTGGGTCCATCACAACTACACGTACCTTGTCGCCATATTTTTCTCCAAACAATGCCATCGCTCCTAACGCAATGGCTTCGTCCTTACTCATTTCCTTAATGACCACGGATACATTTTCTTGAATTTTATCATTCACCATTTTTTCTACAGCCGACATTTCAGCATCCGTCATTTTTGCAAAATGTGAAAAGTCAAAACGCAATTGTTCGGCGTTCACTAAACTTCCCTTTTGTGCTACGTGTTTGCCCAATACATTTCTTAATGCAGCATGCAGCAAGTGTGTTGCAGAGTGGTGTGCAGTAGTATTTTTACGCAATGTAGCATCAACGGTTGCTTTTACGCTTTTGCCAATTTGGGCAGGTAAGCTATCTGTGAAGTGAATGAATAAGTTGTTTTCTTTTTTAGTGTCGGTTACATTTAATTGAGTGCCGTCTTCAAATTCAAAAAAGCCTTTATCTCCAACCTGGCCACCACTTTCAGCATAAAAAGGAGTGCTCGCCAATACCCATTGATAAGCTTCTTTTCCTTTTGCTTTTACATGTCGATATTTTACAATGGAAGTATTTGTGGTTTTTTCTGTGTAACCAATGAACTGTGTTTCTACATCGGCGCCCACCTGAATCCAATCTCCTGTATCAATTGCTGTAGCAGCACGGCTTCGGTCTTTTTGTTGCTGCATTTCTTTTTCAAATCCAAGTTCATCAATTAACAATGTATGCTCACTAGCAATTAAACGTGTTAAATCCACAGGGAAACCATAAGTATCAAATAACTCAAACACTAATTTTCCTTCAATGGTTTGTCCTTTTGTATGGGTGCTAGTTATATCGTCAATTCTTTTTAATCCTTTTTCCAATGTTCTTAAGAAACCTTCTTCTTCCTCTTTTACCACTTTGCTTACAAATTCTAATTGGCTATGCAATTCTGGGAATACATGTTCAAACTGTTGGGCCAATAAAGGCATTAATTGATGCAACAAGGGTTGCTTATAATCCAAGTAGGAATAATAATACCTAACTGCTCTTCTTAAGATTCTTCTAATAACATATCCAGCTCCTGTATTGGCAGGTAATTGACCATCCGCAATCGTAAATGCAATGGCTCGAATATGATCGGCTAACACTCTAAATGCAATGGCTTGTTTACTATCACTAAAATCATAATTTTTCCCAGTGATTTGCGCAACTGCATCAATGGTCCCTGTGAACACATCGGTATCGTAGTTACTTTTTTTACCTTGAATCACGCGTACCAATCTTTCAAATCCCATTCCTGTGTCCACATGCTTATTGGGCAAGGGTTCTAGGCTTCCGTCTTTTTTACGATTGTATTGAATGAATACATTGTTCCAAATTTCAATTACTTGTGGATGGTCTTTATTTACTAAATCTCTTCCAGGAATTTTTGCAATTTCTTCTTCGCTTCTCATGTCCACATGAATCTCACTACAAGGTCCGCAAGGGCCCGTATCTCCCATTTCCCAGAAATTATCTTTTTTAGATCCGTAAATGATTTTTTCTTCGGGTACCCATTTTCTCCACTCTTCTAATGCAATACTAGATTGTGGTAAATTTTCTGCCGGGTCTCCTTCGAAAACAGATACGTATAAACGTGCAGGATCTAATTTGTAAACTTTAGTTAATAATTCCCAACTCCAAGCAATGGCTTCTCCTTTAAAATAATCACCAAAGCTCCAGTTGCCCAACATTTCAAACATGGTATGATGATAAGTGTCCACACCCACTTCTTCCAAGTCATTGTGTTTGCCACTTACACGCAAACACTTTTGAGTATCAGCAATACGTGTATGTGCTGGGGTTTGATTGCCTAAGAAATAGTCTTTAAACTGATTCATCCCTGCATTGGTGAATAACAAGGTGGGGTCATTTTTTACAACAATTGGCGCCGAGGGTACAATGGCATGACCTTTGGATGCAAAAAAATCTAAAAACTGCTGTCTTATTTCTGAACTCTTCATCATGTGACTATATTTTAGGCTTTGTTCTCCTTAAAAGCTATATTTGTAAGGTTTTTAAGGTTCCCAAAGGTAAGAAACTGAAGCCGCTTTTCAAATGAAGAAAATTAAATACTTCTTTAATACACATACCCTCCGATTTGAGAAAATCGAAGTGCCATTGAGGGTGCGCTTATTACAGCTTTTTGGCTTTATTGCAGCGTCGATTGTGACGGGTATTATTATTGTGATATTGATTTTCCAGTATATTGATTCGCCCAAGGAAAAGTTGTTGCGTCAACAAAATGACTCCTACCGTGAAAGTTATAGCGTATTACAGGACCGCGTAGAGCAATTAGAGCTTCAAATGACAGAATTAGAGGGTAGGGATAACGAAGTGTATCGATCTATTTTTGAGGCCGACCCCATTCCAGACAGTGCTCGTGTGAAGGAAATGGAGGCCAAGAAAGAAGTACGTTTAATCCAAAACCTTTCTAATACTGACCTTATCAAAAATATGATTGGCCAATTGAACAATTTAAGTTTAAGAATGGCCTATCAAGGAACTTCCTTTGTAGAAATTACCAACATGGTGAAAAACAAGGAAAAATTACTTAAAGCCATTCCTGCTATTCAGCCAGTGAGCAATAAAAACTTAAATAGAATTGGAGGTAGCTTCGGTTACCGCATTGATCCCGTGTATAAAGATTTTCGTTTTCACCAAGGCTTGGATTTTACGGCTCCTTCGGGTACACCTATATATGCCACTGCCGATGGTGTGGTACAAACAGCAGGATTTAGTACCGATGGATATGGAAATAAAGTGGTGATCAATCATGGTTATGGCTACCAAACCTTGTATGGTCATATGGTAAAAATAAAAGCCAAACAAGGTCAGTCTGTAAAACGTGGCGAAGTGATTGGCTATATAGGAAGTACAGGGAAAAGTACGGGCCCGCATTGTCACTATGAAGTAATCAAAAGAGGGACCAAGGTAGATCCTGTTTACTATTTCTACAATGATCTTACCCCTGCTCAATTTGATAGATTGTTAAAAGCAGCCGCTGCCAATAAACAAAGCTTAGACTAATTAGCTACTGTGGTCGGCAATAATTTTCCAGCCCTGTTTTGTTTTTCTAAAAATCAAACTGAATACGCCATTTAAGTCGCCTACACTGCGTGTTAAATGCCATTTGCCAATGACAAAATAATGATCCTTGTTTAAGGCTTTCATTTGAAGGATATCAAAATGTAATTTGCCCATATGGCTGGTATCGGGATATCCTTTTTTATAATTAGCCAAAGTATTGTCGTACCCATAAGTTGGACCAGATTTTCCAATAAAAACCAAACTATCACTTTTTAAATAGCCCTCCATGAAATGGGTTAAGTCACCCTGATTCCAAAATATTGTTTGATTGTCAAGGATGGTTTGTATTGCTTTTGTATCCTTGTTTTGCGCATGGGTTATGTGCGCAATCACTATAAAAAATAAGGTAAATAGTTTTTTCATATATAGATATTGTAATTGAGACAAAAGTTAAGATAAATAAATAAATCTCCCTAATTTGTGCGTATGAGTTACAAACTGCATTTGCAAAAAGACGCCAAATTAGCCGCATTGTTAAACGAAGATACCCATGCGTTAAAGCGTAGAAAAAATACAGCCATTCGATTAATTGCCAGTATTATTAGTCAGCAACTTAGTACCAAGGTTGCTAAAATTATTTTTGATCGATTTTTGGATTTGTATGAAGGGAAAGAGCCTAGCTGCGAACAAGTGCTGACAACCGACCCGACTATTTTAAGGGGTATTGGGTTAAGCAATGCTAAAGTGGCCTATGTACAAAATGTGGCTCAGTTTTTTGTAGATCAAAAAATCACCGATAAGCAATTGTATGCCATGGATCCCGATGCAGTGATTGAATTATTAACGCAAATTAAAGGGGTGGGCAAATGGACAGTTGAAATGTTGCTCATGTTTAGTTTAGGGCATGAAAATGTATTTGCTGTAGATGACTTAGGTATACAACAGGCTATGATAAGATTGTATAAATTCAAATATGCAACCAAAAAGGAATTGCATACTAAAATGCTGGCAAAATCAAAATCCTGGGCACCTTATAAAACCTATGCTTGTTTGCATTTGTGGAAATGGAAAGACACAAAAGCACCGGTATAAAATAGTACATTCAAGTTATTAGGCCGAATTGCGCGCGGCATTAATTACTCCAAACATAGTACGCGTTAATAGTTTCTCGTAAGCAGCCTTTAATGTAGGATCGATTGTTGGTTCCTGTACCCTGCACAAAGCATATTGTTGTATGGTAAGCAATGGCAAAACAATTCGATCTCTCAATAAGATAGAATGTTTAGCAACGGTATCATTCTCCATTAAACTCTTGGCATTGCTTAGTTCTAAATACAATTGTGTGGTGAGTTTAAACTCCTCTCTGATGATGTTCCAAATTTCACTGAACTCGGCATCTTTTTCAATATGTTTGGTAATTGCAAAGCTGGACTTCACCATACTCATCATACTGTTGTCTACTAAGGTTTTAAAGAATCCAATATTATTAAATAAAGATTGCACTTCTTTCCACATACCCTTTTCTTTCATCACCTGAAGGGCAGTACCTACACCAAAGAATCCGGGTACATTTTGTTTTAATTGACTCCAGCTGCCTACAAATGGGATGGCTCGCAGGTCTTCAAATTTTAAAGTATTGCCCGCGCCACGCTTTGCAGGACGACTTGCAATATTACTTTTACTATAATAATTAAGTGGACTGAATTTTTGCAAATAAGGAAGGAATAGGGGATGCTCTTTTAGTTGTTGGTAGGATTGATAACTAATGCTTCCTAATTCTTCTAACAATAAACGATCCTGTTGAGACAATTGCAATTTGGTATCTGCAAATAATTCATGACTTACACCAGCACTCAATAATTGCTCTAAATTATATTGTGAGGAATGAATGGTACCAAAATTGGAGGTAATGGTTTGGCCTTGTATAGTCAATTGAATTTCTTCATTTTCAATTTGATTACCCATGGATGCATAAAACTGATGTGTTTTTCCACCGCCACGGCTTGGAGGACCGCCACGACCATCAAAAAATTTCACCACTATTTGATGTTTACGAGATACCTGCGTGAGCACTTCCTTGGATTTGTAAATACTCCAGTTGGCTTGTAAATAACCACCATCCTTTGTTCCATCACTAAAGCCCAGCATAATAGGTTGTTGCCTATCCCGACTTTCTAAGTGCGCTGCATATAAAGGGTGCTGGTATAAATAACTCATGATGGCTTCTGATGCCGACAAGTCATCAATGGTTTCAAACAAAGGCACAATATCTATATTGGATAATTTTTCATCCCATCCACATAGTCTAAATAAAGCATATAACTCCATCACATTTACTTCAGACTGGCAATTGCTAATTACGTATCTGTGACAACCTGCAATGCCATTGGTATTTTGCACAGCAGCAATAGCATAAATACTTTCCAGCGTATCCTTGGTAATGGTTTCAGTGAAAATGCTAGGATCTACTTGATCTTGTACTTTCAGCAAACAGTCAATTTGCGCCTCCTTGCTTAATTCAGTATAATGATCAGGTAGAAATCCTTTTCCATTTTTTGTTGCAAGAGTTTGGTGAATATCCAACAATACTTGTCGGTGTATTCTACTATCTTGTCGAATATCCAAGGATGCAAAATGGGTGCCAAATATTTTTACCTTGTTTAGTAAACTATCTAATCGAGATAAATACAAGGAATGGTTTTCCTCAACAATTTTTTTACGAATGGTTTGTAAGCATTCCAATATTTCTGTAACATGTATGGGCTTACTTTGATCGGGTCGAAATACATTTTCGTATAAGCTAGCTTCCAAAGAACTTAATAAGGTGTCCACACCCGAAAAAGTGAGTTTACGTTTTAATTTTCTTACATCGCGATAATAGCAAACAATAATACTGCTTCTTAATGCAGCTGCCACTTTTAAAGTAGTTGCTGCATTGACAAAAGGATTGCCATCACGATCCCCACCAGGCCAAAATCCCAACTCAATAAATGGATTGTTTGCTTCAAAATCATTGTCAAATACCTCGTGCACAATAGTATTGTATATGTTGCCAATGGAAGGATAGAAAACATTTTCCAAATACCACATTAAGTTCAATGCTTCGTCGGTAGGAGTGGGCTGTTTTTTATTAAAAAATGGCGTTAATCCTAATTGTTGAATATAATGATTGATGGTATTGTAATCATTTTTTCCAATGGCTTCACCCATATCATGTATAATGCCTAGTACGGTTGAGGGGTAAAACTGGGTGGGATGTGCTGTAAGTACAATACGAACTTTAAAATCCTTAAGTTTGTTGCGCAGGGACTGCATTTTCCCAGTAAAACTTGCTTCACGTATTAAGGATTTGATACTTCCTGCACCTTCTATATCATTTACCGATGTAAAAGCTGCATCTTCAATAGCATCAAATAATACCACTTGTCTTTCCATATATTGTACATATTTGAAAAGATGGTCTATTTTTTCTTGCTCTTCGTTTACCTCTGTTTGTCGGCTAAAAAAATAATCAATAATTTCTACAGGACTTTTTCCTTTTGCATAACCATCTTCACAGGTTTGCAACATAATGGGAAGTAATGCGCCTACATTGGCGATACCTGAATAAGGTAATGCAGCAAATAAACTATTGTAGATAATATATTTATCTGAAACATTGCGCCTGAACTGTCCTGAATAATTATTGTTTAAGCTTGCCATAAGGATAGCCTAAAGATACTACAAAAATGACAAGATCGCTTGAAACCCTTGCTAGACTTGATTCCTAATGAATGTTTGTTTTAAACTACGGGGTTGGGTAAGTAAGTTGGATATTGGATATCATGGTAAAAAGCAAAAGTCCATTGTTCTTTTGCGGCCTGTTCCCACCACAATTGTCTCCATTCCATGGATGTTTTTCCGTCCATATCGTATTTGGCAACGAATTTGGATTTCATTTGCTGCAATTGTGGTGCTACGTCTCCTCCAAAAAAGAAAGTAGTAGCTCCTTCCTTTATCCAAGCCACTTGGTGATATAAACTATGTCCTGCAGTTAATTTATAATGAATACAATCATCAATGGTGCCTTCGTCCTCTGTTAGCCATACTACTCCACTAAAATCAGCCAATAAACTCACTTGTTCCTTTAAATAAGAAGGACTTTCGCCACTCATTGCATATTCAAATTCTCTTTTTTGTACATAGTGCTTGGCATATGGGAAACTAATAAATCGCTCATTGTACACGGGATGCACATAACTCATGCCACCTGCATGATCCTTATGCAAATGACTCATGAATACCTTGGTAACACTTGAAGGATCTATGCCTACTTTCATTAAGTTGTCATGAAGTTGAAGAATGCCTTCCTTATTAAAATAGCCAAGTCCGGTATCAAATAAAATAATGTCTGTATCGGTAACCACCACAAAGGGCTGTATCTCCACCAAAATGCTTCCTTTGGGTCGGTCTTGCAATTGATGAGTAGCAGTTTCAAATGGCACAAACACTTTGCTATGGTCAATGGTGAAACTTCCTTCTGATAATGGATAAATACGCATTTGAATTCGTTTAACGCAATACCATTTGACGGTCTGCATCTAATCTTAATAAAATAAACACTAGCACTGTAAAAGTTAATAAGGAGGATCCTCCATAACTTATCAAGGGCAATGGAATCCCTACTACAGGGAACAATCCAACAGTCATGCTAATATTCACCGCAATATGGAAAAAGAAAATGCCCACTACACTATAGGCATACACCCTTGAGAAAGTACTTCTTTGGCGTTCCGCAATTCGGATCAACCTAAATAAAAAGAATAAATACAATCCTAAGAAAGAAGCGGTTCCAATAAATCCAAATGCTTCTCCAAGTGAAGTGAATATAAAATCGGTATTTTGTTCTGGCACATATTTTCCGCGGGTTTGCGTGCCCTTTAAAAATCCCCTTCCCCAAAAACCGCCCGAGCCAATAGCAATTTTACTTTGTTTTACATTGTAGTCGTCGGGCTTTTTTCCATGTTGTTTACCCGAAGCAGAAACTGATTTTTTATTTTGACTACAATCATATTCTTTGCCCACCATGCTATAAATACGGGTACTTTGATAGCACTCAAATACATTGTTAAAAATATAGGGAACTACATAGCGTACAGTTCCGAAACAAATAGCCCAAATGCCAAGCACCATTAAAATATTGTTTCGATTGCGCTTAAATCTTTTCACCATACTCAGTAAAAAAAGCCCAGCAATGACCGACAAAATAATGGCAAGCACTACTGGTTCTAGTAAGAGCGTCGCAATCACTAAAATGGCGAATGACAAAGCCACTACTAATATTACAGGTGGAAGCCCTTCACGATACATGGCAAATATAAAAGCACTGTATACCAAGGCTAAGCCCATTTCATGTTGCATGATAGATAGTAAGGCAGGCAGTCCAATCATGGCACCTGCAATCAAATGCGATTTTAATTTAGTAAAATCCGTTTCGGGTTTAGCTATAAACTTTGCTAAGATCAATGCTGTAAATATTTTACACAATTCTGCTGGCTGAAGGTTAAAGCCTCCTGCCATGGGAATCCAACTTTTAGATCCATTGATGTTTTTTCCAATTACAAATGTTGCCAACATTAATACAATGCCCACTCCATAGGAAATATTGGCAAGTGCAGTAAACACTTTACTGTCCATGAGTAAAATGAAGATGCCTACAAGACTGCAAAACATAGCAAAATAAATTTGCTTGCTATAGCTATTTTTTCCAGTGATAAAGGAGCTGCTCCAATTGCTGTTGGGGTTGTATTCCACCATGAATATGCATAGAATACCAATGGCTACCATTGCAAAATAAAGCATGATCACCGCCAAGTCTGTTCCTTTAGAAAAGTTGTTTTGATTAGGTGTGTTTGACATTGCTTATATTATGTGGCTTTTTCTTTTTGCTAGGTAGTAACAATGCTGAGTCTTTATTTGCAAGGGTCTTGGAAATTGGCTTTGTAGGTATTGCGGGTTTATTGGCGCTGTCCTTAGCCGTTTTTACCGTGTCAACTTTTTTGGGAACCATTCCATTTTCCGGCACCATTTCCATATCCCAAACGGCACCTAATTCATCATTATTGTATTCGATAGGTGTTAAGTGCCCTGTTTTATTATTGCGTACATACCAATCCTTAATGGCCTGTGGCAATAAATCTACTTTGGATAAATTATCGGCTTTTAGCTGGCTTTCTTTAGTGAGGGTATCGTTTAAATATTTTTCGGTCATCAATGCCGCAATAGGTCCTGCCCAAGTAGCACCAAAACCCGCATTTTCTACAATAACTGCGACCGCAATTTTAGGATTGTCTTTTGGTGCAAAGCAAACAAATAGAGAGTGATTTTTTCCATGCGGATTTTGTGCGGTTCCAGTTTTGGCACAATATTCAATGCCAGGAATCTTAATCCCTGCAGCAGTTCCAATTTTAGTTACATCATGCATTCCTTCTTTAATTGCCTGGAAATATTCCTTAGGGATATTGGTAACCTGTTGTTTTTTTCTGAAGTTTTCCAACAATGCAGCATCTTCTTCATTTTCATCTTCCACACTGTCTACAAAATGTGGCGTGTAATAATAGCCGTCATTGGCAATCAAGGCCATGCTATTTGCTAATTGAATGGGAGTAGCTGTCATTCTATCCTGCCCAATTCCCAAAGTGAGCATGTAACAACTATTCCAGTATTTTGGATTTCCAAAGTCTTTATTGTATCTGGCCGTATCGGGTATATTCGCCTTATTTTCACTTGGCAAATCAATACCTAATTTTCTTCCTAATCCAAAGCTATTTACATATTCCTTCCACTTTAAATAACCTGTTTTTGCATTATGGTATTTAGGATTATCAATAGCCATTCTGAATACTTGCATGAAATAGGAGTTACATGAATTGGCTAAAGCTAGTTGTAAGTTAGCAGCATGCCCTGCATTATGGTGTTCACATTTTCTTGGATCACCACAAGCAGTATAAAGTCCAAAACAGTTGTAGCCATAGCTTGGTGTAATTAAGCCTTCATCTAGTGCTATCAAAGCGCCCAATGGTTTAAAAGTGGATCCTGGAGGATATTGACCTTTAATTGCACGATTGTAAATAGGACGGGCTGTGTCCATTAACAATCTTCCAATGGTTTTTTTTCTTTGACTACCTGTTAATAAATTGGGATTATAGCCGGGGCTTGAAGCCATTGCAATTACCCCTCCTGTTTTAATATTAATGGCAACTGCACTTCCTACTTTATTGGTTAACACTTTTTCGGCCAATTGTTGTACCTCCACATCCATACTAGTGTAAAGGTTTCTACCTGCAACAGCTAAGGTATCAAATTGTCCTTTTTCAAATGCTCCTTGAATCTTGCCTTTATTGTCTCTTAAGAAACGTTTAACACCTCTTTGTCCCATTAAGATAGGTTCGTATTGCTTTTCCAAACCGGTCATGCCCGCATAATCGCCCATCTCATAACCGTCTGCTTCATGCTTTTGAAGAAAGTTTAGGTCCACTTCAGCAACATAGCCTAATACATGTGCGGCAGTATTATAAGGATAGTTGCGAATGGATCTTTCTGTAAGCGAGAAGCCAGGAAAGCGATATAAGTTTTCGGTTAATTGTGCATACAGTTCAGGTGAAAGAAAGGGTTCAAAAACGCCAGCTTTTACTCTTGAGTTTTTTACAATCACTTCAATCATCCTTTTTGAAAACTCATCCTTGCTAATTTTTAAAATTTCACAAAGCGTAGTGGTATCCACTCCTTTAGCTTCATTGGGAATCACTACCAAATCATAACTAATACTGTTTTCTAGTAAAGCTCTTTTTTTGCGATCGTAAATAATGCCACGATCGGGGTAAATGATTTTTCGATAGATTGCATTGTTATCAGCAGCCAACTTGTATTTGTTGGAAAAAATTTGTAAGCTCACTAGTTGACCAATAATAATGATAAATACAAATCCAATAATAATTTGAATAATGCCACCTCGGTTGGAATTGTATAAAGCCATGAATTATCTTTTTATCTTTCGTCTGTTCATAACAAGCTCTACCACAAATATGAGAAGCGTGCTCATTAAAGTTGTTGCAATTACCTTTCCTATGAAATATACAAAGTTGCCGAACTGTAACCATTCTAGCAACACTAAGTAAAAGTGATGTATAAATGTTAGTACAATCACGTATACAAAATAAGGCCCCCAACCCATTGAACCAACACTGGGTTCACGGTTTAATTCCTCGGAGGTTTCTTGTGACAATAATAAATTTAAGATGCTAGGCCTAACATAACCAATTAAAGTACATGCAGCAGCATGTAGCCCTGGCGTGTTGGTAAATACATCTAAGCTATACCCCAATAAAAATCCAAATAAAGTAACAACTAGCCTGCTGGTGCCAAATGGCAGCCATAGGATAAATGTAAAATAAAGATAAGGCGTGATGAATTGATGAATAGGAGGTACTTCATTCAAAATCACAATTTGAATCAATAAGAAAAGCACAAAACGAATGCTATTTTTTAAAATATTATTCATTGCTTACCTCCGGTTTTTCAAGTTGTTTTTGTTCTGCCATACGTCTATTCTCCACCAAGTAAACATATTCTAAATTAAAGAAGTTGGTCGCTGCTTTTACATTTAAGGTTAAAAAATTACTGGATGGGTCCTTAATAATTTCTGTAACCCTTCCCACCATTAATTGTGCAGGGAAGTTGGACGAATAAGGACTGGTTAAAACGGTGTCACCAATTTTAGGCGCAGCACTTTTTGAAATGTTTTTTAAAACAAGAATATTAGGGTTCAATCCATCCCATTCAATACTACCAGCAACTCTATCTCTTTTTAACATGGCACTTACTTTACTATTTCTATGTAGTAAGCTCATGATTTTACTATAGTTGTCGTTTACTTCAATTACAACACCGACAATGGTTCCATCGGGGCTTATGGCGGCCATATCTTTTTTAATACCTTGTTTGGCTCCACGTTCAATCCAGATATAATTCTTTTGTAAAGTAAAAGTATTGCCCACTACTTTAGCAGGGTAGTAATAAAACTTTCTAATTTTCTCTAAACTATCTTTTCTTAAAATGAGCGCACCTGCTTTTTTGCTAGTATCAATGCTTACAAAATCCTGTGCCAACTGATTGCGCAGTGCTGCATTTTCTGCAATCAACTTAGCGTTGGTTTCTTTTAAATTAAAGAAGTAGGTCCAACTATTGTAGTAACGATTAATATTTCCTGTAAACTGATTGGTCCAACTGCCAAAAAATGCCTCATGGGATTTGCTGTAGGAAGACAACATTACCAGTGATACAATTTGAAGTATCAAAAAAGTAAAAAAAGTAAAGTTGTGTCTTATGAACCCAATGATATTCTTCAAGCGTGATGACTTTTATTATCTCATGATGAAAGGGAAACGTTGATAGTTTTTCAACGCAATGCCTGTACCACGTACAACGCTCTTTAATGGATCTTCTGCAACATGCACTGGCAACTTAATTTTTGCACTTAATCTTTTATCAAGACCACGTAACAAAGATCCACCACCTGTAATGTACAAACCACGACGGTAAATATCGGCAGCCAATTCTGGAGGAGTTGTTTCCAAAGCTTTTAAGATAGCTTCTTCTATTTTGAAAATACTTTTATCCAATGCTTCAGCAACTTCTTGATAAGATACCATGATTTGTTTTGGAATACCTGTTACCAAGTCTCTTCCATTTACTGGCATATCATCTGGCGGATTGTCTAAATCTTTTAAAGCGGCACCTACGTGAATTTTAATTTGCTCTGCTGTACGCTCACCAATTAATAAACTATGGTAACGTCTTAATGCTTCCATAATATCTGCGGTGAATTCATCACCTGCAACACGAATACTTTGATCGCAAACAATACCTGCTAAGGCAATTACGGTAATGCCTGTTGTACCACCTCCGATATCAATAATCATATTTCCAACTGGCTCTTCTACATCAATACCAATTCCTAATGCTGCTGCCATTGGTTCATGAATCATGTATACTTCTTTCGCACCTGCTTGCTCGGCACTATCACGTACTGCTCTTTTTTCTACTTCGGTGATAGAAGATGGAATACAAATTACCATTCTCCAACTTGGAGGAAACAATGGCTTCTTTGGATAAATCATTTTCATCAACTCACGAATCATTAATTCGGCAGCATTAAAATCGGCAATTACACCATCTTTTAATGGGCGCACTGTTTTGATACTTTCGTGTGTTTTTTCGTGCATTAACAACGCTTTTTTTCCTACTCCTAAAACTTCCTTCATATTGTTCCTATTCAAGGCAATAATGGAAGGTTCGTTTACTACTACTTCGTCGTTGTGAATGATCAATGTGTTTGCGGTACCCAAGTCCATCGCAATTTCTTGGGTAAAAAAGTTAAATAATCCCATTATGGTTCAATGTTTTGATAGTTCGTTTTGAATGAAGCAAAATTCACTTAAAATCCTTGAACTACAAAGCTTTTTGAGAAATGAATGAGAATAATTTTTTTGAATCCTTAGGCCTTGAATTCGTAGCCGATATCTTTTCTGAAATACATACCATCAAAATGGATAAAAGCAAGTGCTTTTTGCGCATTTTCAACAGCCGATCTAAGGTCATTTCCTTGGGCAGTGGTTGTTAAAACGCGTCCACCTTTTGTAACTACAGCATTGTCCTTAAATCCAGTTCCTGCTTGGAATACAAGGGCTCCAGCTACGGCGTTTGCTTCGTCTAAACCTCCAATTGGTAGGTCTTTTTGATAAGCACCAGGGTAGCCTCCGCTCACTGCCATTACAGTGGCAAATGCGCCGCTATGGTATTCAATATTTACGTCTTCCAAAGTGCCATTATCGGCTGCAGCCAATAAGCTCACTAGGTCGGTCTGTAATCGGGGTAGAATTACCTCTGTTTCAGGGTCTCCTAAGCGGCAATTGTATTCAATAACGTAAGGTTCTCCCCCACAATTCATTAAGCCAAAAAATACAAAGCCTTTGTAAATCATATTTTCCGCCAGAATGCCCTTTATCGTAGGCTTTACAATCTTGTTTTCCACTTGTTGCATAAAGGCTTCGTCCATAAAAGGAACAGGGCTCACACAGCCCATGCCACCTGTATTTAATCCAGTATCACCTTCTCCAATTCTTTTATAATCCTTAGCATGTCCAATAATTTGGTAATTCACCCCATCGGTTAGAGCAAAAACACTTACTTCAATGCCCTCTAAGTATTGCTCAATCACTACTTTGGCACTAGCTTCCCCAAATTGTTTGTTTTGGATCATTTCCTCAAAACTGGCCAATGCTTCCTCATGCGAAAAAGCAATGATCACGCCCTTTCCAGCCGCCAAACCGTCGGCCTTTAGTACAATAGGAAGGGAATGTGCTTGAATATAAGTTACTCCTTGTGCATAGTTGTCCTGTGTAAACTCGGCATATGTTGCCGTTGGAATCCCATGTCTTTGCATAAATTGCTTGCTAAATGCCTTACTGCCTTCCAATTGGGCCGCCATGGCAGAAGGGCCAATTACATTTACATGCTGGGTGGCTTCATCTTGGGCAAAAAAATCGTAAATCCCTTTTACCAAAGGTTCTTCGGGCCCAACCACCACCAAATCAATGGCATTTTCTAACACACAATTTTTAAGCCCTACAAAATCATTTACCTGAATGTCTACATTGGTGCCAACAGTTGCTGTTCCTGGGTTACCGGGTGCAATAAAAAGCTGTTCGCAGTGATGACTTTGAGCCATTTTCCATGCCATAGCATGTTCTCTACCACCACTTCCAATGATTAAAATATTCATATATAAAGGTTTGCAACACGAAAGTAAAAATTATTGAAGGGATTTTATTAATTTGGGTCAATTAAATAAACAATTGAATATGTCTACAACAGCACAAAAGCATCCAAAAGGGTTATATGTATTGTTTGCAACGGAAATGTGGGAGCGATTTAACTATTATGGCATGCGCGCTATCCTTGTATTATTTTTAACCAAGGCCTTATTGTTCGACAAAGTGTTTGCTTCTCAGGTATACGGAAGTTATACGGGCTTGATTTACTTAACCCCTTTGTTGGGAGGTTATATTGCCGATAGATATTGGGGCAATAACCGATCCATTATTGCAGGAGGATTGGTGATGGCAATTGGAGAATTATTTTTGTTTTTTTGCGGTAATTTCTATGACAATGCTGCATTAGCTACTCCTTTGTTTTATACTGGATTGGGCTGTATGATCGCTGGGAATGGTTTTTTCAAACCCAATATTTCCAGCATGGTGGGTCAGTTGTATGCAAAAGGAGATAGTAAGATAGATGCTGCCTATACCATTTTTTATATGGGTATTAACACAGGGGGTGCATTGGGTCCTATTGTGTGTGGTGCATTTGGAGATACTGGGAAAAGCGGAGATTTTAAATGGGCATTTTTAGCAGGAGCTGTTGCTATGTTATTAAGTGTGGTAACGCAAATGTTATTTCAGAAAAAGTACTTGGTGAATAATGAAGGTCAACCTATTGGACAAGCACCAAAAGAAGCACCTGCTTTTTTTCAAAAAATTCCTGTAATGGTTGGCTTTCTATTTTTAATTTCTTTAGTAACCATTGCATTGGTGTATATAGATATTAAAGTAGTGAGTTATTTATTTTGGTTACTATTGGCTTGTATTTTATTTATTGCATTTATCATTTTTTCGGATCGATCATTAGATGGTTTGCAAAAGAAAAAAGTAGCCGTACTTTTTACGGTATCTTTTTTTGTAATCTTTTTTTGGAGCGCATTTGAACAAGCAGGAGCATCCCTTACTTATTTTGCTTCAGAAAATACACAAAGAGATCTTGGTTTTTTTGAAGTACCTACTAGTTTTTTCCAATCCCTTAATTCTATTTTTGTAGTAAGCCTTGCGCCTTTAGTGGCTTGGATCTGGATCAAATTAGGGAAGATCAATAAAGAACCTTCTTCTCCTTTTAAAATGGCGATGGGATTAATGTTATTAGCACTTGGTTATTTATGGATTGCCACAGGAGTGAAAGGAGTTGGTCCTGGTATTAAAGTAAGTATGATTTGGTTAATTGGTATGTATATGATGCACACATTTGGTGAACTTTGTTTATCACCCATTGGATTGTCTTTATTTAATAAATTAGCACCTATAAAATTTGCATCTTTGTTAATGGCAGTTTGGTTTACAGCCAATGCCTTTGCAAATAAATTAGCCGGTGTATTTAGTGCATTGTATCCCGACAATGGAAAAATTACTTCTTTCGCTGGCTATCAAATAAGCAATTTGCATGAGTTCTTTATGTTCTTTGTTTTCATGGCAGGTATTGCAGCCATCATCTTATTCTTCTTGTCAAGCAAGTTGAAAAAATTAATGGAAAACTAATAGACTATTTCAAAAAAATAAAAAGTCCCGAAGCATAATGCAACGGGACTTTTTTTATGTTTTGAATAAAGCTTACAACATGCCTTTTACAATTTCATCAACAATGCCTGGATCTAATAGGGTAGATGTATCTCCTAAACTGCCGGTTTCACCTTCGGCCACTTTTCTTAAAATGCGGCGCATGATTTTACCCGATCTTGTTTTAGGTAATCCTGATACAAATTGTATTTTATCGGGTTTTGCAATAGGACCAATGATGCGAGTTACGGTTTGTAAAATATCTTTTCTAACCATATCTCCCGTGCCATGCGTATCTTGTCCATGTGAGCCGGTGTAAATAACATAAGCATAAATGCCTTGCCCTTTAATATCATGCGGATAGCCCACTACTGCACTTTCTACAACACCGGCATGCATGTTAATGGCGTTTTCAACTTCGGCAGTGCCAATACGGTGTCCACTTACATTTAATACATCATCTACACGACCAGTAATTCTAAATTGGCCTTCTTCATTTCTTAAAGCTCCATCGCCTGTAAAATATAAATTATCATAAGTGGCGAAATAATTGGTACGACAACGTTCATGGTCGCCATAAGTAGTTCTAATTGTAGCAGGCCAAGGTTGGGTAATGCATAAATTTCCACGATATAATCCGTCTTCTTGTTCTGTGATCTCATTGCCCTTATCATCTACTAAAATAGCTTTCACGCCCGGTAAAGGATAAGTAGCCCAACCTGGTTTCCCTGGTGTGATACCCGCCATATTCGATATTAAAATACCCCCTGTTTCGGTTTGCCACCAGGTATCTACAATAGGACATCTTTTTTTACCAATATGTTCATCATACCAATGCCATGCTTCTTCATTAATAGGTTCTCCCACCGTACCTAAAATTTTTAAACTACTTAAATCATGGTCCTTAACAGGGCCCAAACCAAATCCCATCAAGGAACGAATGGCAGTAGGGGCGGTATATAAAGTATTCACTTTAAACTTGTCTACGATATCCCAAAAACGACCTGCATCTGGGAAGGTAGGCACCCCTTCAAACATAAGAGAAGTGCCGCCAGCACTTAATGGACCGTATACAATATAGCTATGTCCTGTAATCCAACCCACATCGGCCGTGCAAAAGAAAATATCATTGGGTTGGTATTGAAATACATTTACAAATGTATAGTTGGTGTACACCATGTAGCCAGCCACACTATGCACTACGCCTTTTGGTTTTCCAGTGGAACCCGAAGTGTATAATATAAATAAAGGGTCTTCGGCATCCATTTCAACAGGTGCAACCAATTCTAATCCCTGTGTTTCTACTTTTTTAATTTCATCTTCCCACCACACATCACGTCCTTTTAACATGGACACTGCGGTTCTGGTACGCGTGCAAACAATTACGCGCTTAATGGTTTTATTACCAATTAGGGCATCATCAATTACTCCTTTTAATGGAATGTCTTTGGCTCCACGATAAGCGCCATCGCAGGTAATAATATATTCAGCTTTGGCATCATCTAAACGATCGGCAATGCTTTGTGCAGAGAAACCTCCAAAAATAACGCTGTGTATGGCGCCAATTCTAGCGCATGCTAATACTGCAATAGCTAGTTCGGGAATCATTCCCATATACACGCAAACACGATCCCCTTTTTGCACACCATTATTAAGTAATACTTGTGCAAACTGACAAACTTTTAAATGCAATTGTTTGTAGGTAATAATGCGATGGTGTTCCTCAGGATCATTTGGCTCCCATATAATTGCAGGAGTATCACCGTTATTTTCTAAATGTCGATCCAAACAGTTTTCGGTAATATTTAATTTACCTCCTTTGAACCATTCAATTTTTGGATCTTTAAAATTCCAATCTAATGTTCGGTACCATTTTTTGCGCCAAACAAAATTTTCAGCAATCTCGTTCCAAAATTCTTCGGGGTTATCGATACTGCGCTTGTATGCCTCATGGTATTGTTCAAGGCTTTTAATTTGATAAGGGTAACTCATAGTTCATCGTTAGTTTGTACAATAAAGTAACTTAATTTGATTTGGATGGCCTTGGATTCAAAATATATTTTTGCTAAATTGATATATAAATGCTAATTTAATATATCTAATGTAAATATTGTCATGAAAATCACCATTTGTCCTAAGTGTAAAAAAGAAGATATTTCAAAGAGTGGCATTGTAAATAGCCGTCAACGCTATCTTTGCAAGCAATGTAAATATTATTTTACTGTGGAGAAAGAGGGGAAGAGCATCGATCCTTATTATGTGATAAAAGCCCTTCAATTGCATATTGAAGGCGTTACTTACCGAGAAATTGAGCGTATTTTAGGGGTGAGTCATGTTAGTGTGATGAATTGGGTAAAAAAGTACAAAGTAAAAGCACCCGAAAATTACGATTACCATCCAACTTATAAAGTGCTTACTCACCAAGAGCTTATGGAGTATATCGCTCAGCCACATAATATAAAAAATCAAGGGATGATGATTACAGAATTAGGGGATAAATACATGATGATTAAATGGGAGCGTTTTAGAGAAGAATCAGGCCCCAAACACCATTAATAGCTATATATTTAGCATTACTATACATGAAATAGCAAATTTTGTTGAAGATCTGGTTAGGTTAGTCCTGCGAAAGCTTAACGAAAACACGCTATTATGAAAAAATTAATCTTTTTATTGGGCCTAGGTTGCAGTCTTGCTTCTTACGCGCAAACCCCTGCTAACACTACCGATGCTAAAAAACCGGAAGTTAAAAAAACTGCAGAAAACCCATCTACATGGGGCATTAAGTTTGGAGGTTTTTTAAGAAGTGACATGTACTTTGATTCAAGACAAGTAGTTGCTGCGCGTCCTGCCAATCAAGGTGAACTGCTTTTATATCCCGCCAACAAATCTTTAGATGCCAATGGAAAGGATATCAATGATGCAGCATCATTTAATATGACATCCATCGCTTCCCGTTTATCAGGTATGGTAACTGGTCCTGATGCTTTTGGCGCAAAAACCTCGGGCTTATTGGAAGCAGAGTTTTTTGGCAATGCCAATGGCAACGAGAATGTATTTCGTTTAAGACATGCTTATGCTAAATTAGATTGGGATAAAACTCAATTGGCATTTGGTCAATACTGGCACCCTTTATTTGTAACTGATTGTTTTCCCGGTGTAATTAGTTTTAACACAGGTATGCCTTTTCAACCCTTTGCAAGAAATCCGCAAGTACGTTTAACACAAAAATTAAACAGCAGTTTTAATTTAATCTTAGCAATGGTTTCACAAACAGAAGCATTTGTGAGTCCAGGATCTAGCACAGGTATTGCATTAGGTTCCTCTGCTGCAGCTCAAACATTTATCAATGATGCAGTGATGCCTAATTTGCATGCACAATTACAATATAAAACGCCTGCTTTGGTGGCAGGAGTAGCATTGGATTATAAAAGTCTACGACCTGCTTTAAAAGTAGCATCTGCACCCTCTGCTAGTACTTATGTAGCAACAACTGAAAATGTGAATAGTACTACATTGGAAGCTTATGCTAAAATCACTACCAAGGACGTAGTGATTAAAGGTGAATATGTGCGTGGTCAAAACATGTATGATCATTTAATGATGGGTGGGTATTTAGCATATGGTGCTGCACCCAATATTACTTATAGCCCAATTCAAGTAAATTCCATGTGGTTCGAAATTGCTGGTACAAGTAAAACGCTTATCCCCGGCTTATTTGTGGGTTATACCAATAATGAAGGCAGTACAGATGCAGGCGCTGCAGTAGCTAGCTATGCTAGAGGTATTGCGGCTAATGGAGCTTCTCTTGATCATATATTAAGAGTTGCACCAAGATTAGAGTTTGTTTCTGGCAAATTTAAGTTTGGCACTGAACTTGAAATCACAAGCGCTGGTTATGGAACTGCAAACACTACTGGGCGAGTGCCAACTGTGAATGCGGATGTTACCAATACAAGGGTATTATTTGTAACAACCTATTCTTTTTAAATAAAACAACTATCTTAAACACACAAACGAAAGCCATATGAGTAACTCAAATGAAAACAAAGGCATTGGATTTATTATCGGTGCTTCTTCGGTCGGAACACTAATTGAGTGGTACGACTTTTACATCTTCGGTATGCTTGCTACTATTATATCGAAGCAATTTTTTCCAGCTGATGCAGGTACTTCGGCATTATTAAGTACCCTTGCAATTTTTGCAGCTGGATTTATTGTACGTCCTTTTGGTGCCCTGGTATTTGGTCGCTTAGGAGATTTGATTGGTCGTAAACACACATTTTTATTGACCCTAGTAATCATGGGCGGATCTACTTTCGCTATTGGATTAGTGCCAGGCTTTGCTACCATTGGATGGGCTGCACCTATTATTGTATTGGTGTTGCGCTTATTACAAGGTTTGGCATTAGGAGGAGAATACGGTGGTGCTGCCACTTATGTAGCAGAACATGCGCCTGCAGAAAGAAGAGGGTATTGGACTAGCTGGATTCAAACCACCGCAACCTTGGGTTTATTCCTTTCTTTAGGCATCATCATTTTAATTCGTTCTAATCAAGGTGTTGAAAAATTCAGCGCTGAGTGGGGTGGATGGAGATATCCGTTTTGGATTTCAATTGTATTAGTAGGTATTTCTGTTTTAATTAGAATGAAAATGAGTGAGTCTCCTATGTTCTCAAAATTAAAGTCAGAAGGTAAAACATCTGTGAACCCATTGAAAGAAAGCTTTGGACATAAAGCAAATTTCAAAATGGTATTGTTGGCTTTGTTTGGAGCGGTAATGGGACAGGGCGTAATATGGTATACAGGACAGTTCTATGCACAAAGTTTTATTGAAACAGTGTGTAAAGTAGAATTTGTACAGTCTAGAAACCTAATGCTTTGGGCAATTTTATTTGCCACTCCATTCTTTGTGGTATTTGGTTATCTAAGCGATCGTATTGGTCGTAAATGGATTATGATGGCTGGTATGTTAGCAGGTATTTTAACTTACCGTCCTATCTACCAACATTTTTTAGACGTGACCAATGCAAAAAATAGAGTAGAGAAAATTGATTTAGCAAACACTGTGACTTCACCATTAGTGGCAAGTGTGGATGCTAAGGACAAAACAAAACTATATATCATTCACAAGTTTGATACTGCTTATACTGATGGCGCACATTTTAAATATACTAAAACAGATACTGTGCATTTAGCCGCTGATTATGCAGGTGCAGATGCGGGTATGATTGCGTATACGCAAGTGAATAAAACAGATAGTACTAAAATAGACACTTTAACTGCTAAAGTAAAAGCTGCTGCTGGTACAACATTGGATTCTACTAAAACAGCTGCAATTGTAATTGCTTCTAAATCGGTAAAACCAAATGTTGTGATTGAAAAAACAATGGATAAAGACACATTCTGGAATTTGGTATGGTTGATCTTTGTTCAAATTTTATACGTAACCATGGTATATGGTCCAATTGCTGCCTTCTTGGTAGAAATGTTCCCAACAAAAATCAGATACACTTCTATGTCATTGCCTTACCACATTGGAAATGGTGTATTTGGAGGTTTGGTTCCTTTCTTGGGTACATTGATTGTAGAATTTACAAAAACAGCAGATAAGCCAGCAGGTGATCCTTTAGCGGGATTGTGGTATCCAATTGGAGTAGCTGCCGTATGTTTATTTATTGGTATTATTTACCTAACCAACAAAGTGGACAAGGATGTAATGGATTAATTAATTTAAAAAAACAAAACTATGAATAGCATTAAAAAATTATTAGGATTGGTTTGGATGGTTTTATCGCCATCAATTATTTACTTCCTTGCAACACAGGCCATTGCTAAAATTGGCGCTGCAACAGAAGCAACCAAGGCTAATGTTACTTTACAATGGGCAATCATTTTGATTATTTTTACTCCCATTTGCGTAGGTTTTTTCATTTTTGGTTACTATGCAATTAAAGGAGAATATGATCATTTGCCCGAAAGCTCGGCCGATTTAGCTTAAGTGTCTTTATTCAATTGGAACAGACCAGCAGTGCAAACTGCTGGTTTTGTTTTTTGTTGAGAATGGTTTAAATTTAACAAATATCATTTTGAACTATGCCACTAGAGCGAAAAGGACAAAAACTAATATTTGCCAGTACTGTTTTTGCAATTGCCATTAGTTATCCATTGTTAACTATTGTAAATAAAAAACTGGAGTGGTTTCATATCCCCGTTTTGTATATTTATTTATTTGGGGTATGGTTGTTTTTTATCATTGCGATTGCATTCATAGCAGACCGAAAATCTAATAAATGAATCACTGGTTTATTTTAATATGCTCTATTAGCTATTTGCTGCTCCTTTTTGGTATTGCCACTTGGGTGGAGAAAGCGACGCATCGAGGATTCAAGCTTATTCATAATCCTTATGTATATGCATTGTCCATGGCAGTATATTGTACAGCATGGACATTTTATGGAAGCGTAGGTAGGGCCACTATTACCGGAGTAGAGTTTATATATATTTATTTGGGGCCTAGTATTGGTGCACCCTTGGTTTTTTTAATGCTTAGAAAAATAATTCGCATTTCAAAAACTCACAATATCACTAGCATTGCCGACTTTATTTCCACTCGTTATGGTAAAAACATTTCCTTAGGAGCCATTGTTACGGTGCTTTGTGTAACGGGCGTTATACCCTATATCGCTATTCAGCTAAAAGCAATTAGTGAAAGCTTAAAGATTATTACAAGTCTCAATGGGAATAGCTATGCAGGTGTAGGTACATTGAATAATACCATTACTTTATTATTGGTAATTGGCATCACTCTATTTATTATTTTATTTGGCACTCGAAAGGTTGATGCTACAGAAAAGCACGAAGGCATGATGGTGGCAATTGCATTTGAGTCGATTGTTAAGCTTGCTGCATTTTTAATTGCAGGTGCTGCCATTGTTTATTGGTTGTTCAATGGATGGAGCGATTTATTTGTGAAAGCAAGTGCCTTGCCTAATTATCCTATTATTGCATCCCTGCAAGGAGAACATGTATATTTTCACTTGTTCTTATTAATGATCTTGTCCATGTTTGCGGTTTTGTTTTTGCCCAGACAGTTTCAAGTGGCCGTGGTAGAGAATGTTAATGAAGACCATTTAAAAAAAGCAGTATGGTTATTCCCTATGTATTTATTGTTGATTAATATTTTTGTGCTGCCTGTATCCATTGCAGGGGGTATTCATTTTGGCGGGAAGGGAGTCAATGCCGATACCTATATTTTAGCATTGCCCATGCTTATGAAAAGCAACTGGCTTACTTTATTGGTTTACATTGGGGGATTCTCGGCAGCAAGTAGTATGATTATCATAGAAACTATCGCGTTGACCACGATGGTGAGTAATAATATTGTGGCGCCAGTTTTTTTTAGCTTAATCAAAATTCAAGATACCATTGATAAAGGGATTCGTAATTGGTTAAAAACTACAAGAAGAATTGGTATTGTAGCAATTATGATTTTAGCTTATTTGTTTGAAAGATATGTAGCTGAAAAATTTTCATTGGTTTCGATTGGGTTGGTTTCCTTTGTGGCGGTAGCGCAGTTTGCGCCCGCGATAATTGGGGGTGTGTATTGGAAGCGTGCTACTAAGCAAGGGGCTTTAGCGAGTATTATTATTGGTTTTGCTATTTGGTTTTATACTTTGGTAGTACCCTCCATTGTAGAAGCAGGCTATTTGCCACACTCAATGGTAGAACTGGGGCCTTGGGGCATCTCCTTATTCAATCCAACTGCACTTATGGGATTGGGAGGTTTTGATTTAATTACACATGGATTCATGTGGAGTATGCTTTTAAACACCGTAGCTTTTTTTGGTATTTCTTTAGCAACAGAAAGAACACCGCAGGAAATTTACCAAGCAGAATTATTTGTGGGTGTATTTAAACAATCCAATCCTGCCGAAAATGGGAATTGGGTATTGAATAGAACAGCAACCATGTTGGATCTTAAAAATTTGATGTTGAATTTGCTAGGGAAAGAAAGAACCTATCAAATAATAGCATCATACGAAAAGAGACATAAAATTGAATTAGCTAAATTAACCCAAGCTCCGCCACATTTAATTAGTATTATTGAGAAAGTCCTTTCTGGGAATATTGGTTCCGCAACGGCAAGATTAATGATCAATAATATTGTGCCTCAAAAAGAAGTAGGGCTTCAGGAAGTATTAAATATTATCAAAGAATCGCAAGCAGTGAAGGCTTCTAATATTGAGCTGAAAAAAGAATCCACCGCCTTAAATAAATTAACTGAAGAATTGAGGGTAGTGAATCATCAACTCAAACATATGGACGAAATGAAGGATGAGTTTCTATACACAGTGACCCACGAAATTCGAACTCCTTTAACTTCGATACGTGCCTTGAGTGAAATATTACAAGACAATCCCGATTTAGAAGAAGCAGAAAAAAATACATATCTAGAAGCGGTGGTGAAAGAAACAGAGCGGCTAAGTCATTTAATTACACAGGTTTTGAATTTAGAGCGTTATGAAAGTGGTAGGCAAAAATTGAATATGGTTTCTTTTGATATTCAGGAAACAATTTCAGAAGTGCTTAATACAGTTGATTCTCTAAGAAAAGAGAAAGGATTAAAATGTCATTTGGCATTAACTTCCATGCCTAATATTTATGGAGACAAGGATTTAATACATCAAGTTATTTATAATTTAGTGACCAATGCAATTAAATTTGCAAAAAGTGAAATCACTATTTGGGGTGAATTGGAAAATAAAAACATGATTATTAAAGTAATTGATGATGGTGAAGGCGTTCCAGTGGAAAGCCATGAATTGATTTTTGATAAATTTTTCCAGGCCCAAAATCAAACCCTCAAAAAGCCTGAAGGCACTGGTTTAGGCTTGGCCATTAGCAAAAGAATTATAGAAATGCACCATGGTTCAATTTGGGTAGAAAGTGAGCCGGGAAATGGCGCTTGTTTTATTATAAAACTACCCTTACAATAATTTAAAATTTGAATAATAGTGAGTGAGATACCTAAAATATTAGTGGTGGATGATGATCCATTTATTTTAATGTCCTTGGAATTTTTAATGAAAAAATCGGGCTACCAAGTAGTGATTGCCCGTAATGGAACTGAGGCTTTGAATGCCTTGTCAGTGGACCCTCCTCATTTAGTGCTATTGGATATCATGATGCCCGATGTGGATGGCTACGCTATCTGTGAGCATATTAAATCTACACCTCTATTGGCAGCTACCAAAGTGATTTTTCTTTCTGCTAAGACCAAACAAATGGATATTCAAAAAGGATATGATCTTGGTGCTGACTTGTTTATTACAAAACCTTTTAGTACAAGAAACTTAAAACAACAGGTTGCCGATTTATTGAATAAAAAATAATTGTATGCCAAGTCAACATCAAAACCAGTATCAAAATCAATATCGTGAGAGTATTGAACATCCAGCTCAGTTTTGGGAAGAACAAGCCACTTCAATAGAATGGTTTAGGTTTCCTACAACCATATTGTCTACTAAGGTAGGTGGGCACCATGATTGGTATGAGGATGGGGAATTAAATATGAGTTATTTGTGTTTGGAAAAACATATTCAAGAAGGTCGTGGGGATCAAAATGCCTTGATTTATGATTCCCCAGTAACCCAAACAAAAAGAACATATACTTATCAGGAATTAAAAAATGCAGTTGAAGCATTGGCCGGTGCGATGCACCAATTGGGCATTGAAAAAGGCGACACAGTCGTAATTTATATGCCCATGATTCCCCAAGCGGTGATGGCCATGTTGGCTTGTGCTCGAATGGGTGTGATCCATTCTGTGGTGTTTGGCGGCTTTGCACCACATGAATTAGCAATAAGAATTGATGACGCAAAACCAAAAGCCATTATTACTGCATCTTATGGCATGGAGTTTGACAAAAAAATTCCATATAAACCTTTAGTGGATGAAGCAATACTACAATCCACTCATGTACCTGCACATGTAATAGTATATCAAAGAGAAGGATTGCTTGCTCAAATGCAAACGCCTAGGGATTTAGATATGCAAACCATGATGGATGCATGCTTTCAATTTGATCCAGTATGGGTGTCAGCGCATCATCCCTTGTACATTCTATATACATCGGGCACCACTGGTAAGCCTAAGGGAATTGTAAGAGACACGGGGGGTTATGCTGTGGCACTTAAATACAGTATGCGTACTGTTTATCAAGCAGATGCCGGGGATGTGTTTTGGGCAGCGAGCGATGTGGGTTGGGTAGTGGGACATAGTTATATAGTATATGGTCCTTTATTGCAAGGTTGTACCACTATATTGTATGAAGGGAAACCCATTAAAACGCCTAATCCTGGTGCATTCTGGCGAATGATAGAAGAATATAAAGTGAAAGTAATGTTCACTGCGCCAACGGCCATCAGAGCCATTAAAAAAGAAGATCCAGAGGGCATGTTTTTTAAACAATACAATTTCCAAAATTTTAGCACTTTGTTTTTAGCCGGGGAGCGCTGTGATCCTGCAACTTATCATTGGGTAAAAAATTTATTACAAAAACCGGTGATAGATCATTGGTGGCAAACCGAAAGTGGTTGGCCTATGTTGGGCATGATGTTGGGATTAGAACTTGCCGAACCTGTTGCAGGAAGTGCGGGTAAGCCCATTGTTGGTTTTGACGTACAAATCTTATCGGAAGAGGGTACCCATTTGTCCGCAAATGAGGAAGGGATTGTCGCTGTAAAATTGCCTTTGCCTCCAGGTTGCTTAATGACCCTTTGGCAAAATGACCAATGGTATATTGATGCTTATTTGTCACAATATCCAGGTTATTATTTAACAGGTGATGGAGGAAAGAAAGATGAAAATGGATTCTTTTACATAATGGGTCGCATAGATGATGTGATTAATGTATCTGGTCATAGATTAAGTACTGGAGAGATGGAAGAAATCATTGCACAACATCCCGCTGTTGCGGAATGTGCAGTAGTGGGCATTGCAGATGAATTAAGGGGGCAGCGCCCGCTGGGTTTTGTAGTATTGAAGGATGGACAAACTATTGGAGAATTGGAATTGGAAGCGCATTTGATACAATTAATAAGAGATCAAATTGGTGCAGTAGCTTATTTTAGAAATACATTAATGGTAAAGCGATTGCCCAAAACGCGCAGTGGTAAAATATTGCGAAAAACAATGCGTATGATGGCCGATGGTCTAGCTTATACGGTGCCTTCCACTATTGATGACCCGCAAATTTTAATAGAGATTCAGGAAAGATTAGCAGAAAGAAAATTGGGAAATGCTTTTCTATAAGTATTTTTGAGCATGGCATTGATTGTAAATGGGCTTTCCAAAAAATACGGCGAACAAATTGCGGTAGATGCACTTAGTTTTTCTATTGAGAAAGGCTCGGTGGTTGGATTTTTGGGCCCCAATGGGGCAGGTAAAAGTACCACTTTTAAAATGCTTGCGGGTT
Organism: Bacteroidota bacterium; assembly: GCA_039795575.1. Taxonomy (GTDB): domain Bacteria; phylum Bacteroidota; class Bacteroidia; order Chitinophagales; family Chitinophagaceae; genus Sediminibacterium. The sequence goes on from JBDKLP010000032.1 coordinate 35,178, forward strand.
ATTTAACACCCGACGCGGGATGGATTCAATTAAATGGCATTGCCCAGGATAAGGATCCAATTGCATTTAAAAAATTAATCGGTTATTTGCCCGAAGCCAATCCTTTGTATGAGGAAATGTATGTGAAAGAATACCTTTCATTCTTAGCTACCTTACATAAAATTGAAAATCCAATTCAACGCATAGCTGATGTAATTGAACAAACGGGTTTGTTGCCCATGCAGCATAAAAAATTAGGTGAATTGTCTAAAGGTTATAAACAAAGAGTTGGAATAGCTGCTGCCATTATACATCAGCCTGCATTGATATTGTTGGATGAGCCCACTGCAGGATTGGATCCCAATCAATTGGTTGAAATACGAGCATTGATTCAGTCCCTGAGTAAAAATGCTATTGTTTTATTTTCAACACATATTTTACAGGAGGTGGCTGCAATTTGTTCGAGTGTATTGGTTTTGCATCAATCCCAACTTGTTGCACATACAAGCATTAATGAATTAACAAAACCAGGAATGCCAGCAGTGCGTATAGTTTTTGAAGAAGACATCACTCCATTTTTGTTGGATGCTTTCTGGGCCAATCTTTCTTACGAACAGCCAGACAAACATGTGTTAGTTGTAAAAACAATGGACCTGTCTGCATTGAAAAAAAATATCCTGAATTACGCATTGGATAAGGGATTGAATATCCAATCATTACAAACACTGGAGGCAAGTTTAGAAGAAATCTTCAAATTGCTTACCCATTAAAGAAAATGGGTGTAAATTGCGTTCGCAAACTGATATTCATTTTTTAGAAAATAAATCATAACATTATGAGTTACATTGTTGAAGTAAAAGCGAGACAAATATTAGATAGTCGTGGAAACCCTACTGTGGAAGTAGATGTATTAACCGACGAAGGTGCTTTAGGCCGTGCTGCTGTTCCAAGTGGAGCAAGTACTGGTATTCACGAAGCAGTTGAATTAAAAGACAACGATAAAAAGAAATATTTAGGTAGAGGGGTATTGAAAGCAGTTAAAAATGTTAACACAACTATCGCCAATGGTATTGTGGGTTATGATATCACTGCACAAGCAGCGATCGATCAAATCATGATTGATTTAGACGGCACTCCCAATAAAGCAAAATTAGGTGCGAACGCCATCTTAGCAGTTTCTATGGCAGTAGCAAGAGCTGCTGCAGAAGAAGCAAACTTACCCTTGTACAGATATATTGGTGGTACCAATGCAAGAACATTGCCAATGCCAATGATGAACATCTTAAATGGTGGTGCACACGCCGATAATAAAATTGATTTCCAAGAGTTCATGATTATGCCAGTAGGTGCTCCATCATTTAGTGAAGGCTTACGTTGGGGTGTGGAAATTTTCCACCAATTAAAGAGCACTTTAAAGAAAAAAGGATACAGCACTAACGTAGGTGATGAAGGTGGATTTGCTCCAAATATTCAAAGCAACGAAGAAGCAATTGAAACTGTATTGGAAGCAATACAAGCTGCCGGTTACAAAGCAGGTACTCAAATTGCGATTGCAATGGATGCTGCAAATAGTGAGTTATGGAACGCAAAGAAAAAGAAATATGTTTTCCATAAGAGCTCTGGTAAAGAAATGAGTTCTGATCAATTAGTGAAATATTGGGAATCATGGGTTAAGAAATATCCGATTGTTTCTATTGAGGATGGTATGGCAGAAGACGATTGGGCTGGTTGGAAAAACTTAACGGATACTATTGGTTCTAAATGTCAATTAGTAGGAGATGATTTATTTGTAACAAATGTAAATCGTTTACAAACGGGTATCGACAAGAAAATTGCAAATGGCTTATTGGTTAAAGTAAACCAAATTGGTACTTTAACGGAAACCATCAATGCAGTAAGCTTGGCACAACACAATGGTTACAATACCATCATGTCACACAGATCAGGTGAAACTGAAGATACTACCATTGCTGACTTAGCAGTAGCATTAAACTGTGGTCAAATTAAAACCGGTTCTGCTTCAAGAACTGACCGTATGGCTAAATACAATCAGTTAATCCGTATTGAAGAGCAATTAGGAGAAACTGGCGTATTCCCAACAAAAGGCAAGTTGAAATTTGGCAACAAATAATTCAATTGAATCGATATAAAAAGGCCCCGTTTGGGGCCTTTTCTTTTTGTGCATTAAAGGAACTATGTTAATTTTACTGGAATCTTTTGGTATGCAATTCATAAAAAAAATAGTTCCCGTATTGTTTAACCGTTATTTTTTAGCGGCGCTAGGTTTTGTGGTATGGATGTTATTTTTTGATCAAAGAGATTATTTCCAACAAAGAGAAAGGGCAGGAGAATTAAATAAAGTGGAGGCTGCCAAAAAATATTATAAGGACGAAATTGATCAAACACAAAAGCAGCTGAATAATTTACAAAACAATGCTGCTGCCATTGAGAAATACGCACGTGAAAGATATCTACTAAAGCGTGAAGGAGAGGAAGTGTATTTGTTTGAAGACACCACTCATGCGCCTGTTACTCCCGTTGAAAAGAAATGATAAAAAAAGAACGTTACGAAAAAGTATTGCAGTTTTTTCAAACGCATATGCCTGTTGCTGAAACAGAGCTCGCCTATCAAAATCCTTTTGAATTATTGGTGGCCGTTATTTTATCTGCACAATGTACCGACAAGCGTGTAAATCTTACTACGCCTGCTATTTTTAACAAATACCCTACGCCTCAAAAAATGGCCAAGGCGAGTTTTGAGGATTTGTTCCCCCTAATTAAAAGTATTTCTTATCCCAATAATAAAACTAAACACTTGATTGGCATGAGTCAATTATTAGTGAATGAGTTTGCGAGTGAAGTTCCCATGACGATCGAATCCCTGGTAAAATTGCCTGGAGTAGGTCGTAAAACAGCCAATGTAATTACCAGTGTTTGGGATAACCAGCCCAATATGGCGGTGGATACGCATGTGAATAGAGTAAGTAAGCGATTGGGCTTGGTTCCCATGACCGCTACTACTCCTTTGGCAGTGGAGAAAGTACTTATCAAAAATATTCCCAAGGAACTAGTGCATACTGCGCATCATTGGTTAATCTTACATGGGAGGTATACTTGTTTGGCAAGAAGTCCCAAATGTGCCGGCTGTGGATTACAATCCTTTTGTAAATACCATGAAAAAAATACGGCTGCGCAATTAAAAAAAACTGCAAAGCTAAATCCTTAAACCTTTAGAGTGGTAAACATAAAAAGGGCTCCTTATGGGGAACCCTTTTTATGTTTATTGATAATGGCTATTATAAATATTGATTGATTGCATCAGTCAATTCTTGTTTAGTAATAGGCACACCCATCATTTTATTGTATCCTTTAGCATCTACAAAATATTTATCACGGATTATTTTAATCAATTGACCATTGTTGATCTCTGGAATTAATACCGTTTCAAAATTCTTTAATATTTCGCCTAAGTTGCTTGGGAAAGGACGCATGTACTTAATATGTGCATGGCTTACTGATTTGCCTTGCGCTTGTAAATCCATCAAAGTACTTTTAATGGTACCATAGGTAGAGCCCCATCCTAATACCAATACTTTTCCTTTTTCAGCACCACTATCAATGGTTTGCTTGGGGATATAGTCAGCGATTTTCTCCACTTTCGCTTCTCTCATTTTTATCATGAACTGGTGGTTCTCTGCTTCGTAGTTAACGTTACCAGTTTCATGTTGTTTTTCCAAACCACCAATGCGGTGTTCTAAACCAGGTGTACCAGGCACTGCCCATGGACGCGCTAATTTTTCGTTACGTGCATATGGCTTGTATTTGGTTTCTCCCTCGTCTAATTTAGTTTTGAAACTTACTTCAATTGCTGGAAGGTCGGCTGCTTTTGGAAATTTCCAAGGCTCGGCACCATTCGCAATATATCCGTCACTTAATAAAATAACGGGTGTCATATGTTGTAAAGCAATACGTACTGCCTCAAAAGCCATATCAAAACAATCACTTGGAGTGGAAGTAGCTAAAACAGGAATGGGAGCTTCTCCATTACGGCCGTAATAAGCTTGTAATAAATCACTTTGTTCTGTTTTAGTTGGCAAACCTGTTGAAGGACCTCCTCTTTGAATGTTTACGATTACCAATGGTAATTCCAACATCATTGCCAATCCCATTGCCTCTGTTTTTAAAGCCATACCTGGTCCAGAAGTAGTGGTTAAGCCAATTTGGCCACCATAGCTAGCACCAATTGCAGAAGCAATACCTGCAATTTCGTCCTCCGCTTGGAAAGTTCTTACACCAAAGTTTTTATACTTACTTAATTCGTGTAAAATATCAGTAGCTGGGGTAATAGGGTAAGAACCTAAGAACAAAGGCAGGTTTGCCTTTTGCGCTGCGGCTACTAATCCCATAGATAAAGATTGGTTACCCATGATACTACGATAAGTACCTGGTTCCATCTTTGATTTTTCAACTTTAAATCGTGTAGCGTTAAATAATTCTGCAGTTTCTCCATAATAATATCCTGCTTTTAATACAGCGATATTAGAATTTAAAATAGATTCTTTTTTACCAAATTTCTCTTTTAAGAAATCAATGGTGGTGTCTAAGTCGCGGTTGTATACCCAGTAAATAACACCTAGTACAAACATATTTTTAGCACGATCTCTTTCCTTGTTTCCCAATTCTGGAAAATCTTTTAAAGACTCACGTGTTAATTTTGTTACATCAATTTTTGTCAATTCATAACCGTCCAAACTCCCGTCCTCTAAGGGATTGATGCCATCGGCATAATTGGCAAGACGTAAATTTTTCACATCGAAGCCATCGGTGTTGGCAATAATTTTACCCCCTTTCTTTAAGCTTTTTAAATTCACTTTTAAAGCGGCAGCATTCATTGCAACCAATACATCACATGCATCACCCGGCGTGTAAACCTTGTCCGAACTAAAGTGCACTTGGAATCCACTTACACCTGGCAAGGTTCCGATAGGAGCTCTGATCTCGGCTGGGAAATCGGGGAAAGTAGCAAGGTCGATACCTAGGATGGCAGTATTGTTTGTGAATTGCTGTCCTGTTAACTGCATTCCGTCACCACTATCTCCAGCAAACTTAATCACAACATCCTGTAAAATAACTTCGTTCTGCATATGGCTGTAATTTGAGGACAAAGGTACATAGACGTGCGCCTAAATGCTTATTTTTAAGCATTTTTTTTATATTTTCTTAGTTAACTTCGCTCCTCAATTCAAGGCAAGATGTACATAGCCCCATTTTTATACTTTTTGACCCAATTCTTCGTGTTCAGCACATCGAAGACTGCAATCGTTCCCGAGTCAAAACCAGTATTAGTGGATAGTTTGGCGAAGTATATTTATTTAAGTTTTGATGATGGTCCCTTGCCTGGAACGAGTAACTGTATTAACGTGTGTGAGCAGTCGCAAGTAGAAGCTACTTTCTTTGAAATTGCAATGCACCAAACTAGGTCCAGCTACGCAAAAAATTTATACAACCGCATTCGTAACAATGCATCTTTATTTGCTTTGTGCAATCATAGCTATTCTCATACTTATGGTAGGTATATTCAATTTTACCACCAGCCTGATACTGCTTTGGCCGACTTTTTACTTGCCAAAAAAATATTGACGCCTACTAATAATTTAGTTCGCCTACCAGGCAATAATGCCTGGAATACTATGGAATCGAAAAGGGCTAGTGGATTGGTGAAGCCCTTGGTAAAAAAATTAGATAGTGTTGGATTTAATGTACTTGGATGGGACCTAGAATGGCATTTTGACAAACATGGGAAACCGGTTCAAACTGGCGAGCATGTGGCGAATATGGTAGACACTTTATTTAAGTACAATGAAACCATGGTAAAAAATCATCTAGTGATTTTAATGCATGATCAAATGTTTCGAACTTCAGCTGATTCGGCCAAGTTGGTACAAATGATTGATCAACTCAAAAAAAATCCCCACTATCAGTTTCGCAAACTCACTCAGTTTCCGGGTTTAAAGAATGGCGGGCATTAACATTTATTTTGCAGTAGTTACCCAAAGTTTTTTGTACATTTATTCTTGAATAAACATCTATTTTATGGCAATATTTAATACAGGGAACCCAACCCTTAGCGAAAAAATCTTTGATAAAAGTTTGCATGAAACCTCTAACGCTTTTGGTGTAATGAGTGTAAGAGGAACCATGAATAAATTTGGTTTTCTATTGTTAATGGTAATGGCTTCTGCCATGTACATTTGGAATGTATATGCACAACCAGGCAATCAAGGCACTGCAAGTACATTAATGATTGTAGGTGCTATCGGCGGCTTTGTATTAGCAATGATAATGATGTTTAAACCTAATTGGGCATCCTATATTGCGCCAGCTTATGCAATTTTAGAAGGATTGTTTATTGGTGGCATCAGTGCATTTTTTAATGCAATTTTTGCAACCAAGTATCCAAATATTATATTACATGCAGTTGGATTAACAATGGGTGTAGCATTGGCTATGTTTTTGTTATACAATTTTAGAATCATCAATGTGACCAATCGTTTAAGATCTATTGTGATGTCAGCCACCATGGGGATTGGTTTGTTTTATTTAATCGTATGGATTTTAGGGATGTTTGGTGTGAATATGGGCTTTGCATTTAATAGCTCTCCATTAAGCATTGGTATTAGTTTGTTCATTGTTGGGATTGCTGCTTTTAATTTATTATTGGACTTTGATGCCATTGAAAAAGCTGCTGAAATGGGAGCGCCTAAGTTTATGGAATGGTACAGCGCTTTTGGTTTATTGGTTACCTTAGTTTGGTTGTATTTAGAGATTTTGAAATTATTAAGTAAGCTTAATTCTAGAGATTAAGCTGCTACTTGAAAATACAATACTCCATAAGTCCCGAAATTTCGGGACTTATGTTTTTAAGGCCGAATTGGAGCTTTGGCAATAAATATGGTAAATTTGAACACTTAATCAATCCTGATGGAATACCAAATTGGAAATCTAAACAACCAGCAACTTATTGACTTATATCAAGCTTTGTTATTGCCAAGAATGATCGAGGAAAAAATGTTGGTATTGCTACGTCAAGGTAAAATCAGCAAATGGTTTAGTGGGATTGGACAGGAAGCTATTTCGGTTGGCGCTACTATTGCCATGCAATCTGATGAATGGATTATGCCATTACATCGAAATTTAGGTGTGTTCACTTCAAGAAACATGCCCCTTACAGAACTATTTAAACAGTGGCAGGGAGATATCACAGGATATAGTAAGGCTAGAGAAAGAAGTTTTCATTTTGGATCCAAAGCACATCATGTTTGTGGAATGATTTCACATTTAGGGCCGCAATTAGCAATTGCCGACGGAGTAGCGCTGGCCTATCAACAAAGAGGTCAACAAAAAGTATCGCTTGCATTTACCGGTGATGGAGGTACAAGCGAGGGTGATTTTCATGAAGCACTCAATGTAGCAGCAGTGTGGAACCTACCTGTTATTTTTATCATTGAAAACAATGGATATGGGCTGAGTACACCTACTAATGAACAATATAAGTGTGCACATTTGGTAGATCGTGCAAAAGGCTATGGTATTGAGGGTAGGAGAATTGATGGTAATAATATTTTAGAAGTTTACCATACTATTCAAGAAGTACGCGCCTATTGTATAGCGCACCAACAACCTTATTTAATTGAGTGCGACACTTTTAGAATGAGGGGACACGAGGAAGCAAGTGGTGTAAAATACGTCCCAAAAGAATTATTTGATTTGTGGGCTCAAAAAGATCCTATTAAAAATTTTGAAGCATTTTTAATGGAGAAAAATATTTTAACCCAGGATGCGGTTAACACAATACAAACCCAAACCAAAGAAAAAATCGATGAGGATATTCGACAAGTAATGGAATTGACTGCTTTTGAACCCTCAGTTGAAAAAGAGCTGGGCGATGTATTTGCGCCCGTCCATATCAATGATATACCAAGTATTGCAGAGATGGATGCAAGTCAATCTGTGAACAAAAGATTTATTGAAGCCATTGGGGATGCATTGCGAAGTGCCATGCAACGCTATCCTGAAATGATCATCATGGGTCAGGATATTGCGGAGTACGGAGGTGCTTTTAAAGTAACAGAAGGTTTTGTAAATGAATTTGGAAAACAAAGAATTCGCAACACGCCCATTTGTGAAAGCGCCATTGTAGGTGCTGCATTGGGATTGAGTTTGGAAGGTATTAAATCGGTGATGGAAATGCAGTTTGCTGATTTTGTTTCCGTTGGATTTAATCAGATAGTAAATAATTTGGCGAAGATTCATTACAGATGGGGGCAAAATGCCGATGTAGTAGTAAGAATGCCCACAGGGGCTGGTGTAGGTGCAGGTCCATTTCACTCTCAGTCCAATGAAGCTTGGTTTACCCATGTGCCTGGATTGAAAGTAGTGTATCCGTCCAATCCTGCCGATGCTAAAGGATTGTTGATTGCAGCTTTGGCCGATCCCAATCCAGTATTATATTTTGAGCATAAAGCCATGTACCGAAGTGTAGAAGGCGCGGTGCCAGAAGCTTATTATCAAGTACCTATTGGGAAAGCTTTTAGGATAAGTGAAGGAACAGATGCTACTATTATTACTTACGGAATGGGAGTGCATTGGGCAAAAAAATACCAAGCAGAAAATCCCGATATTGCTTTGACTATATTGGATTTAAGATCATTAGCGCCGCTAGATTTTGAATCCATTGAAAAAGTAGTGGCTGCTACGGGTAAAGTGTTGATTTTACATGAAGATAATTTAACAGGTGGAATTGGAGGTGAATTGAGTGCTTGGATTGCAGAACATTGTTTTACACAATTAGATGCTCCAATCATGCGTTGTGCATCATTGGACACACCTATACCATTCAATACTATTTTAGAAAAACAATATCTAGCCAATAGTAGATTGCATGAAACCATGCAGCGACTTTTAAGCTATTAATGAATAAGCCTCTTAATAAAATTTAAGAGCTTAGTTTGAATTATTTGCTCGATACACTCTCAAGAAATTGCCACCCAATACTTTTGCAATATCTGCATCTTTATAGCCACGTTTTATCAATGCCTTGGTAATTTCAGGATAATCTAATACCGTTTTTAATTGTTTGGGTGCAGAGTCAATGCCATCAAAATCAGAGCCTAGCCCTATATGATCAATGCCAATGAGTTTTACGATATGATCAAAGTGATGCATTAGTACTTCGATATCGGGTTTAATATCATTGGATGCTTCTTTGTATTTATCTGCAATTAAGCCAAGTGCATATTCTTTTTGCATGCCAGAGGCTACTAAAGAATCCGTTTCTTTGCTATGTGCTTTGTAAAATGCAGCTGCTTTTTTCCCATAATTACTGTCTACAAAAGCCGAATAAAAATTCAAACTAATTACGCCTCCGTTTTTACCTATTGCTTTTATTTGATCGTCTTTTAAATTTCTTGAAACAGGATTGATTGCATAAGCGTCACTATGCGATGCAATCACAGGCTTGGTAGTAGTATGAATGGCATCCCAAAAAGTAGCGGGCCCTACATGAGAAATGTCTACAATAATGCCCAATTTATTCATACGTTTAATTACTTCTTTTCCGAAAGGAGTGAGTCCTTTATGACCTGTATATTTTGGATTCTTTTCATCGGCATGTGAGCTTGCCCAACTTGGTGAGTTATTCCAGGTTAGGGTCATATAACGAACGCCTCTTTTGTAAAATGTGTCCAATTTATTGATATCATCTTCAATCATATGTCCACCTTCAACACCATATTGTCCCACTAATTTTCCATGTTGTAAAGCGTCTTGAATTTGTTTCCAAGTTTTTGCAATTACTATTTTATCGGGATTTCTTGCCGCCACTGCATCCAATGTATCCATTTCGCGCATTGCCCAAGCATAAGGATGTTGCTTTTCTCCGTCGCACCAAATGGAAAACAATTGATAGTCCACACCTCCTTGTTTAAATCTTTTTAAATCGGAATGATTGATTCCAGTAAGGTCTTGATCCAGGCTAACATTTTTCTCAATACAAGCAGTTACGGCATCATTGTGTGTATCTACTAAAACCGACTTAAAATGAATAGCTTGTGCATTGGACTGAAGGGCAAAAAACAGCAAAAATGGGGCAAAGGATTTCATGGTACGGGTTTGTTTTTAATTGACAACTAAAATAGCTATTTTTGCGCACAGAAATAAGACTATGCTAGATAAATTAGAAGCCATAAAAGCCAGATTTGACCAAGTAGGGGTGGCTTTGACCAATCCAGAAATCATTAATAACCAAACAGAGTTTGGTAAAATGAGCAAGGAATATCGTTCCTTGGAAAAAATTGTACAGCCTTATTTAAGATATGTAAAAGTGTTGGATGAGCATAAGTTTGCGAAAGAGTCTTTAAATGGAGATGATGCAGATATGCGTGAATTGGCAAAAATGGAATTGCCTGGATTAGAGGAAGAGAAAGAAGCTTTGGAAAAAGAATTGACTAAATTATTGATTCCAAAAGACCCTCAGGATGATAAGAATGCCATTATTGAATTAAGAGCTGGAACTGGTGGAGATGAAGCAAGTTTATTTGTGGGGGACTTATTGGGAATGTATACAAGATATTGTCAAAAGAAAGGTTGGAAAGTAGCTATTGCCAGTGAGAGTGAAGGATCGGTAGGTGGATACAAAGAAGTTATTTTAGAAGTGACGGGCGAAGATGTATATGGTACTATGAAATTTGAAAGCGGAGTACATCGTGTGCAACGTGTACCAAGTACCGAAACACAAGGTCGTGTGCATACTTCTGCAGCTACCGTTGCGGTGATGCCTGAAGCAGAAGAGGTAGATTTTGTATTGAATCCTGCCGATGTGAAAATGGAAACAGCGCGAAGTGGTGGTGCGGGTGGACAAAACGTAAATAAGGTGGAGACCAAAGTAATGTTAACGCATATCCCTACTGGCACAGTGATTATTTGTCAAACAGAACGTTCTCAGTTAGGCAACCGTGAAAAAGCAATGGGTATGTTGCGTACTAAATTGTTTGAAGAACAAGTGCGTAAACAAGAAGATGAGATTTCAAGACATCGTAAAACCTTGGTAAGCACTGGGGATCGAAGTGCTAAAATCAGAACCTATAACTGGCCACAGGGGCGTGTTACCGACCATCGTGTTAACGTTACATCTTATAATTTAGATGCAGTAATTAACGGTGAGATTGACGAATTTATCGAAGCATTACAAATGGCAGAAAATGCGGAGAAGATGTTGGTACAAAATTAATAGGAACCATTTTACATAAAAAAGGGCTCGAAATTTCGAGCCCTTTTTTATGCTTTATTTAGCTAAGCTTTGTTCCCATTGCCATGCAGTACGCATCATATCTTCTAAATTGTATTTACATTCCCATCCTAACTGATTCACTGCTTTATCATTGTTTGCATAAATTGAAACAATGTCTCCGGCCCTTCTTGGTCCCATTGCATAGTTTAACTTAATCCCACTTACTTTCTCAAAAGCTTGGATTGCTTCTAAAACAGTGATGCCATTGCCGGTTCCCAGGTTAAATACCTCGCAAGTATTTTCGGCATTGTTCTTTATGGAATACTGTAAAGCCAATGTGTGTGCATGTGCAATATCACATACATGAATATAATCACGAATGCAACTTCCATCGCGGGTAGGATAGTCGGATCCATACACTTGCATAGTAGGTAGTTTCCCTATAGCGGTTTGTGTAATAGCGGGTACTAAGTTTTGTGGACGGCCTATTGGCAATTCACCAATAGCTGTACTAGGGTGTGCGCCCACAGGATTAAAGTATCTTAATAAAATTGTAGACAAAGGATGCGCCAAACTAGCGTCTCTTACAATACTTTCTCCCATTTGTTTAGTAGCTCCATAAGGGGAAGCTGCTGTTTGAAAAGGAGTAGTTTCTACAACTGGGATATGATCTGGATTACCATACACGGTGCAAGAGGAAGAAAATATAAAATGCTTCACATGGTATTGCACGGCCATCTTTAATAAATGCACTAATGAAAACAAATTGTTTTCATAATAGTCCAAAGGCTTTTCAACCGATTCCCCCACAGCCTTATAAGCTGCAAAGTGAATGATGCCAACAATATTGGGATTTTCAATAAAAATAGATGCTGTAGCTTCCTTATTGGTTAAATCGATTGGATAATTTTTGATGCTTTTACCTGTAATGCGTTCAATGCCTTTTAAGGCTTCCCCACTTGATTTAGATAAATTATCTGCTGAAATGACTTCAAACCCATTTTCAATAAGGTCTACAATCGTATGGGCGCCAATATATCCGCAACCTCCAGTAACTAAAATCGTTTGCATTGATGTCATTTAGGATACAAAGAAACGAAAAAAATAGCATTAAGCTTTCGAAGCCAAAGTAAAACCTACCGTCGTGCCCACGTTTAGCTTGCTGCGAATTTGAATGGTTTCATCATGGGCTTCAATAATATGCTTACAAATGGCCAACCCCAAACCAGTACCACCCACTTCTCTGTTTCGGGCTTCGTCGGTTCTGTAAAATCGTTCAAATAAACGGGGAATATGTGCTTCGGCTACACCCGTGCCATCGTCACTAATTTCAATAAGTACTTTTTGATCTTCCATTGGGTAGATGCCTGCAATAATTTGGCCATCTATTTTTCCATATTTAGCAGCATTGGAAATAATATTCACGAGTACTTGATAAATTTTGTCTTTATCTGCAAAAACAAACTCAGCTACTTCGCTCCCTTTTTTATAATGAAATTGTATGTTCTTCTTTAACCATTTTACTTGCAAATTGTGTACTACTTCGTTGATTAAATCTTGAATTATAAAAGCGGTTTTTACTACAGGGGCTTTGTTTATTTCAAGGTTGGTAATTACATCAACATCTTTTAAAAGGCCTACCAGTCTTTGCACATTGGCTTGTGCTTGATTGATAAACTTTTGTCCAAGCGCAGGATCTTCCATAGCACCATCGGCAATGAGTTCTAAATATCCTTGAATTGCAAAAATGGGTGTTTTGATTTCGTGGGAAAGATTTTGTAAAAATTCTTTTCTGAATGCTTCGTTGGACTGAAGTTGTTTGATTTGCTCGTTTTGTTGTGTAGCCCATTGCTCTACATCTTCACGCACTTCATCCATTCCTTTTTGAGGTAAAATGTATTTTTGATAGGCCTCTTCTCGTTTGCTAGCCTTGGTAGCCGCAATTAATTTATAAATGAGCTTTATTTTTCGGTAAATAAAGTATTCCAATATTTGAAATACTATCAAATAAATCACCACAAAGCTTGCAGTGAAATAAGTAAGAAGAAATTTCCAATTGGAAAATAATGCAAAAACACTCAATCCAATAATGCTAGAAAGCAATAAGGCGGTCAGTGCAGCCAATTGTTTTGGGGATAGGTTTTTTTCTTTAAACATATGCGAGTGCTCCCTGTGTTTGCAACGAAGTTAAATCATTCTATGCGGTTGCAAGCCTAATAGTCAAACTTATAACCGACACCTTTGACGGTGGTGATACAATCAATGCCTAGCTTTGCTCTAATTTTTCGCACATGCACATCAATTGTTCGATCTCCTACAATTACATCGTTACCCCAAACCTGTGTTAATATTTCATTCCTTAAAAACACCCTTCCAGGTTGTGCAGCCAATAAATAAAGCAATTCAAATTCCTTTTTGGCAAGTGTATGAGTGATATTTTTCAAAATCACTTTGTATTGGCTAGGGTCAATGCTTAAATCACCTGCAACAATCGATTTTACTTCATTGTTAGCGCTAGGTTGAATGCGTCTAAATAAGGCACTAATTCTACTAACCAATACTTTTGGACTAATGGGTTTATTCACAAAATCATCTCCACCTAATTCAAGTCCTTTAATATGAGAATCTTCATCATTTAATGCAGTGAGCATTACAATTAAAGTTTTATCAAATTGTTTATTGCGTCTTAGGTATTCACAAACTTCAAATCCGTTTCTTTTGGGCATCATAATATCCAAGAGGATACAATCTGGGTGAATGACCTGGGCTCTTTCAATTGCCTCAGCTCCATCTTTGGCACTATACACTTCAAATCCAGATTTGGTTAAATGATAGCTGATAATTTCAATAATATCAGGTTCGTCGTCGGCAATAAGAATTTTGATTGGATTTGTTTCCATAATAAGTCTAGACCCAAAAATAAGCCTTAATTAGCATACTATAGGCTCTACTTGAGGTTATCAAATTGTTAACTCAATTCTTTGGGTTAGTTCCCTTTCAAAATATGTAAAATATAAGGATTGTGTTGTTTTTCTCTACCCCATGTAGTAGCAGGGCCATGTCCAGAATAAATAGTCATGCTGTCGGGTAAAGGCAGTATTTGATTTTGAATACTACGAATCAAATCCAATGGATTGCTTCCTGGCAAATCTGTTCTGCCTACACCGTCTTTAAATATTAAGTCTCCTCCAATTAAAAAATCCTGAGTTGCATGGTAAAAACATACGCTACCGGGGGAATGTCCTGGAGTAACCAACACTTTGAATTGGTCTTTTCCAAATTGAATCATTTCATCTTGCTCAATATATTGAACTGGTCCTGTGTAGGGGTCGCAAGGTACGCCCCATCTTGCGCCTCCTTCTGGCAATCGGTCAATCACTGCTTGCTCGTTTTTATGAAAATGTGCAGTTAAGCCATATTTTTCACTCACAAAATTATTTCCGAAAACATGATCTAAATGACAATGGGTATTGAGCAATAAGGTAGGGCTAAGTTTATTATCTTCAATAAAACTAGACAAAGCTTCTTGTTCGTTTCTCAAATAACAACCTGGGTCAACGATGATGGCTTCCTTTTGTTCATTAAATAATATATAGGTGTTTTCCTGAAAAGCATTAAAGCAAAAGGAATGTATTGTAAGCATTGGTTTAAACTTTTGTACAAAGTTAGGATCAAATAAATGAATGGTGACTTTCATCACGCTTAAAATATCAACATGCTTTATCTTTGTGGTATGAAAATGTTAAGTGCTTGTAAAAGGTATGTGATTGGCTTGTGTGTATGGTTCCCATTATTAGTGCATGCGCAGCAATTGACTCCAGTAAACAATACGGGTGTATTTATTGGTAGAGTAGCGGACCATCAAAGTGAAGAGCCTTTGCCATTTGTTTCCGTTTCGTATGTAAAAGCGCAAAAAGGAGTTTTGACCGATTCGGCAGGTAATTTTATCCTTCCCAAATGGTTTAGTCAAAATGACAGTTTGCGTATTCAAAGTGTAGGTTACACTCCATTGACTATTCCCATTGCACAATTAAAAAAAGACGATTTAGGGACTATTCATTTGTATGTTCAAGCTGCAAAGCAGGAAGTAGTGGTTAAATCCAAATACAACCGTTCATTGTGGTTTTGGAAAAAAATAATGGCACATAAAAACAAAAACAATCCGGCTGAATTAAATAATTACAGTTATGAGTTATACAATAAGCTTGAAATTGATTTGAACAATGTACAAAAGAATAAGCTAAGTAAGAATGCGCTCATCAAACCACTAGAATTTGTTTTTGATTATATTGATACCTCAGAAACTCATCAAGCATTTTTACCTGTTTATTTAACCGAAACCATTTCTGACTATTATTACCAAAATGATCCTAAGAAGTCACTTGAATTGATTAAAAAAACAAGGACTAATGGTATTGAGAACGAGTCATTGCTAAAAGAATTGGGCGGCACTTATCAAAATGTAAATGTGTATAAAAATGTAGTGCCAGTTTTCACAAAAGAATTTATTTCTCCTTTTCATACCAATGGAAGTACTTACTACACTTATAAATTAGCCGACACTGCTTACTTAAACGGGAAAAGATTGGTTCATTTATTGTTTAAGCCCAAGGGTATGAATGAACTGACTTTCGAAGGAGATTGTTGGATTCATGATACTAGTTTCGCGATTCAGAAAATCACATTAAGACCTTCGAGTTTTGCAGATATCAATTTTTTGTCGGCTTTATCCATGGTGCAGGAATATAAATTAGTAAATGATAGTGTTTGGTTTTTAGCTAAGGATAAGTTTATTGCTGATTTTTCTATTGGGGATAAAATGCTTGGATTAAAAGGAAGAAAAACAACTACCTATAAAAATGTAGTATTGAACAATGATCTAATCACCCAAAAATTAAGTACGATTGTAAAATCACCCGAAGTAGATGTGTTGCCCAAAAGTAAATCGGAGGATGAAAAAGAATGGGAGTCCCTGCGACATGAGCCCTTGGGCAAAACAGAGAAAGCGGTGTACGCATTATTAGATACCTTGAACAAAAACAAAACCTTTTTATTTTATCAGGACGCAGCTATTTTTTTGGTAAGAGGAGTGAAAGAAGTGGGTAATATAACTTTGGGTCCTTGGTTTAATTTGATCAGTGCCAATAAATGGGAAGGAACTCGATTAAGGCTGGATATGGCTACGAATACAGGTTTTAGTCAATTTTGGAATTTCTACGGATATGGTGCTTATGGATTTAATGATCAAAAAATGAAAGGAGCGGTGGGAGTCACTTATCGTTTTAAGAAAAGCCCCTTGATGTACTTAAATGTAGAGCGAAAATCAGATTTGGAATTTGGTCAGCAATATTTTGACCAAATTAATAACGATAACTTATTTGGTACTTTATTGAGAAAGCCTGGTATTCCATTCAAGTTTCAGCAATTAACGCAAAATCAAATTTCATTTTTCCATGAAAACAATAAAGGCTTTCAATTTACTTGGTCTGTAGCCGATAAGTCTTATAATCCGTTATTAAACTTACCTATTATAAGTTCGGGTGGAACGGATGACTTGATGCATGCATTTGAATTAGGTTTTCAACTAAGATTTGCATTTGAAGAAAGATACATTGAAAGTAACTTTACCCGTTTTGGGTTTGGAAGTTTATATCCCGTTATTGATCTTAAATATGCACACGCAGTAAAAAATGTACTGGCCTCGGGCAATGATTATCATAAGTTAAATTTTACTGTCAATGACGAATTGCCCATTACTCCCTATGGCAATATCATTTATGCTATTTATGGGGGAAAAACCTGGGGAAAAGCCGCCTATTCGTTCTTAGACATAATGCCTGGTAATGAAATGCAATATTATAATAAATATGCTTTCAATATGATGCGCCGATATGAGTTTATTAGTGATGCTTATATTGGATTGAATATTGAACATCAAATTGGGAAGGGCTTGTTGAAATATATCCCTTTAGTTAAAAAAACAAAATGGAGACAATTTTGGAATTTGAAGTCGGTGGTGGGTGAATTGTCCCAAGAGAATATGCAATTAAACTTTGTTGGTAATCATCCATTTAATTCCTTGCAAGCACAACCTTATTGTGAAGTAGGAACAGGGATTGATAATATCGCTAAATTTTTCAGAGTAGATTTTGTTTGGAGGTTAACTAATAATCAACTCATTACCACCAATAATCCATCCACTTTTGGTGTGTTTGGAAGCTTTAGGGTTGCGTTATAACGATTGATTTTCTTTGGACAAATAAGTACAAATGTTGTTCACCATACTTGGTCCTTCATAGATAAATCCGGTCCAAACCTGTACTAAATCTGCACCCGCATTGATCTTGGATTGTGCATCCTCGCCAGTAAGTATGCCTCCACTTGCGATGATTGGCAAACGATCACCAATACCTTTATGTAAGTATTCAAGTACTTGATTGGATTTGTTTAACAGAGGTTGACCACTTAAACCGCCTGCTCCAATTGCGTTGGCTTTCTCTAAATTGGCAGCATTCAATAAGCCGCGATCTAGTGTGGTATTACTTGAAACCAATCCATCAATTTTTACCTCCTGCGTTAAAGCAATAATATCATCCAAAGCGCTGTGTTCTAAATCGGGGGCAATTTTTAGTAAGATGGGTTTATTGTTTTTGTTTAAATTTTGCAACTCACTAAATAGCTTTCTCAGGGACTCTTTTTCTTGAAGTGCACGTAAGCCGGGTGTATTGGGGGAGCTCACATTCACCACAAAATAATCCACTACCTCCTCCAATCCAGTAAAATTGATACAATAGTCTTTCCAGGCATCTTGGTTCTCGGTAATTTTATTTTTACCAATATTCCCTCCAATAATCAATCGGGAATTTGTTATTTCTTTTCTCTTTTTTAATCTTGTCGCAATGGCTTCCACTCCATCATTGTTAAACCCCATTCTATTAATCAAGGCTTTTTGACTGGGTAATCTAAAAAGTCGGGGAGCAGGATTACCAGCTTGCGCTTTTGGGGTTACTGTTCCAATTTCAACAAAACCAAAACCCAATAATTCCAACACATCCAAATGCTCGGCATTTTTATCAAAACCAGCACCTAGTCCAACTGGGTTGGGAAAATGTAATCCAAACAAATCCTTGGTTAGGTCCTTTCCAGTATATTGAAATTGATTAGACAATATTTGTTTTCCAAAGGGAAGAGCTGCTGCTAAATGCAAGCCTTGCATGGAAACCTTATGTGCCGACTCGGGAGGGAGTAAAAACAGGGTGTTTCGTATAATTGGATAGAACATGCTACGAAATTACGACGAAATATTTAGTTGCATAAACAACTGTTTGTAAAAAAGCTTACATTTAGGGTGAAATTGAGAGTTCGTCACCAAATCCAATTGTATGCAAGAAGCTTATATTGTAGCAGGTTTTAGAACTGCCGTAACCAAGAGTAAGAAAGGAGGATTTCGTTTTATGCGTTCCGATGAATTGGCAATTCAAGTCATTCAGGGATTAATGCAAAGCTTGCCTGTATTGGATCCAAAATTAGTGGACGATGTAATTGTGGGTAATGCAGTGCCTGAAGCAGAACAAGGATTGCAATTTGGAAGAATGATTTCGGCAAAAGCATTGGGCATTGAAGTGCCGGGTATTACTATCAATCGATATTGTGCTAGTGGATTGGAGAGTATCGCAATGGCTACAGCAAAAATTAGAACAGGCATGGCCGATTGTATTATTGCAGGAGGAACGGAATCCATGAGTTTGGTGCCAACTGCAGGTTGGAAAACAGTGCCTGCCTATTCAATTGCAGTGGAGGAGCCGGATTATTATTTATCTATGGGTTTAACTGCCGAGGCCGTAGCTAAGGAATATAATGTGAGTAGAGAAGACCAAGATGCATTCGCATTGGCATCGCATCAAAAAGCAAAAACTGCCATTGAAAATGGTTATTTCAAAAAAGGAATTTTACCCATTGAAGTAACAGAAACCTATGTGAATGAAAAAAATAAACGTGCTACCAGATCTTATATCGTGGATACCGATGATGGGGTGCGTGCTGATACCACCATTGAAGCTTTAGGAAAATTAAAACCCGCATTTGCATTAAAGGGTTCGGTTACTGCTGGAAATTCATCGCAAACCAGTGATGGTGCGAGTTTTGTAATCGTGATGAGTGAAAAAATGATTCATTCCTTAGGATTAAAGCCTATAGGACGTTTGGTGAATTGTGCATCGGCAGGAGTGCATCCCAGAATCATGGGCATTGGTCCTGTTGCTGCCATTCCAAAAGTTTTAAAACAAGCCGGTATGCAGTTGGACCAAATAGATTTGATTGAATTAAATGAGGCATTTGCTTCACAATCACTTGCTGTAATTAGAGAATTGAATTTGGATACGCATAAAGTAAATATCAATGGAGGTGCGATTGCATTAGGTCATCCATTGGGCTGTACAGGTTCGAAACTTACTGTGCAAATATTAAATGATTTAGAGCGCTTGAATAAAAAATATGGTATTGTTACAGCCTGTGTTGGAGGGGGACAAGGCATTGCAGGCATAATCGAAAGAATATAAATCTTTTAATAGATAAAGTGACTACTCCTTATAAAGTAAATATTTTTTCCTGATTTTTTTAAAGGCAACCAGGCCGGGGGTCCAGCTTTTTCGAATTTCATTTTCGGAGGCGCCCTTCTTTAGCTGTTGCATTAAATCTGCATTGCCTGCTAGTTTATTAAAAAAGTAATCATTGGATTCCTTGCTATTGCTTGCTAAGAAAAAGCTGTCTTTTTGTGGAAAGCTTTGATAAATTTCAATTAACAAACCAATGTCAATTTTATTGATGGGGGGAGTTACTTTGGTCAAATCCCAACCATAACATGTTTGTCCATAGCATTTGGAAGTCATAGCCCCTGTTCGGGCGGTAGGTGTAAAACTAAATTTTTTATTTTTTAAACTAGGATGTCCAATATAAGCAAATGCATGTGCAGTGCCTCGTCCTTCACTCAACACTGTCCCTTCTATTAAACAAGTTGTAGGATACCAAACAATAGAATGCATATCGGGCAAATTGGGAGAAGGTGCAACTGGTAAAATGTATTTAGAATTATGTGTGTAGTTTTTATTGCGAATGACACGCAGGGACCAAGAGGAATTTTGTTGCGCCATGGTGCTATCTAGCTTCATCCATTTTTCTCCTCTTAACATTAATGCGTATTCGCCCATCGTCATGCCATATACAATGGGAATAGGTTGTTTGCCTACGCCACTTTTAAAAGCTGCTTCTAAAATTGGGCCATCTATAAAATGGCTATTGGGGTTAGGGCGATCTAAAATAATTAAGGGTTTGTTATTGGCTAGGGCCGCTTCCATGAAATATTGTAAAGAGTTGATATAGGTATAAAAGCGCGTGCCCACATCCTGTATATCAAACACTAATATATCTACATTTTGTAAATCCTTATTGGAAGGTGCATTTTTTTTACCGTATAAGGAAACAATGGGAATGCCCGTTTTTTCATCAAATCCATCGTTCACTTTTTCGCCTGCATCGGCATTGCCTCTTAGGCCATGTTCGGGGGTAAATATTTTTTGTACCTGTATACCTGATTTAAGTAAAGTGTCAATTAAATGCGTAGTGCCAATTCGGGATGTTTGATTAACAAACAAGCCCACTTTTTTGTTTTGGAGCAAATGGAAATATGCGCTGGTTTGATATGCACCAGGTAAAATAGTTTTCTGCGCATGCGCTTGGCCAATACTTAAACTGCAACAAACAATGAGTAAAAATATTTTATGCATTGAATATTTATTAGCTTAAATATTTACCTACAATTGGCATTCTCCTGCCCACACCAAATGCTTTTGGAGAGATACGAATGATTGGACAAAATTGATTGCGTTTGTATTCGTTGTTGTTCACCATTTTTAAAGTGCGATCTACCAATGCTGCATCAAATCCTAATAATTTAATTGCAGCAGGATCGGAACGTTTTTCAATATATTGGTATAAAATTTGATCGAGCACATCGTATTCGGGTAAACTATCACTGTCTTTTTGATCGGGTCTTAATTCGGCACTAGGTGCTTTGTCAATGATGTTTTGTGGAATGATGACGGTATTGCGATTGATATATCTTGCCAATGCATATACTTGCATCTTATAGCAGTCGCCCAATACACCTAATCCTCCAGCCATATCTCCGTATAAGGTTCCATAGCCAGTTGCTAGTTCACTTTTATTGGAAGTATTTAATAATACAAAACCCAACTTATTGGCAATGGCCATTAAAATATTACCTCTTGACCTGCTTTGTATATTCTCTTCGGCCAATGAAAAAGGAAGTTCCTTGAAAATAGGCTTTAAAGTAGACAAAAAACTTTCATACACTTCTTTGATAGGAATAATATCATAAGGGTTCCCTAAATTTTTACTTAAGTCCTCGGCATCTTTAATAGAGTGTTCGCTGGAATAGGGAGAGGGCATTAAAACAGCGTAAACATTTTCTTTGCCTAAAGCTTCAACAGCAATGGCCAAAGTAACTGCCGAATCAATACCACCAGAGGAACCCAATATCGCTTTTTGAAATCCCATTTTATTAAAATAGTCTCTTACCCCTAATACCAATGCTTGGTATACTTGATTGATATTTAATTCAGGTACAAGTTGTGTAGGATTCAATTCTTTATTGGGGACACGTGCTGCAGGTTCTAAGATAGGAGCATTGATGCTGCCATCCTCATTGCATTCAAATATTTCCATGCCCGATTCAAATAGGGGTAAAGCGCCGCAAAGGTTGGCATCTTTGTCAAACACAAGTGAACCACCATCAAAAACAATTTCAGTTTGGCTGCCCACTGCATTGCAATAAAATAATGGCTTTTTGTATTTTATTACATTGGCCTTGATGGTTGCTTTACGGTCTTCATCGTGAGTGTAGTCAAAAGGAGAAGCGCTTAGGTTTAATAAAATGTCAGGAGCCTGGTCCATCATCATATCCATTGGACAAATACGGTACAATGGGTTATCTCCTAAATTCCAAATGTCTTCACAAATGGTAATGGCTAATTTTTTTCCTTTGAATTCTACCACCTTCCATGTTTCCGCTGGTTCAAAATATCTATTCTCATCAAAAACATCGTAGGTAGGCAAAAGTGTTTTATGAATTTCAGCCACTATTTTTTGATCATGTAAAAAGAAGGCAGCATTGTATAAATCTTTTCCTTTTTGATTCGGGTTGCGTGCAGGACTGCCAATAAGTATACCTATGCCATCCGAAGCGGCTTTAATGGATTCAATGCTTTGATAACATTGATTGATAAAATCATTGAATTCTACAAAGTCGCGTGCGGGATATCCGCAAACACTCATTTCGCTAAATAATATTAAATCCGCCCCTTGTTTTTTAGCTGCTTCAATAGCGCATAACATTTTTTGGGTGTTTTGCGCAAAATTGCCAATATGATAATTTTGTTGTGCAATGCAAATTTTCATGGACCAAAGGTCGGTTTTTAACAGCAATAAACGTTCATTTTTTGTACTTTCACAAATGCGCAAATTACACCTCCCCTTATTGGCAATTGTTTTATTTAGTTGGGCTTGTAAATCTACTCAAAGTGACCCTGCCCAAAATGCGCCCAATCATGCATTACAATGGGTTCGATTTGATAGCGCTTTTTTTGCTATCGATACTACCCATATCGCAGCATCTATCCAAGTTTTGAATCAAAAATATCCGCAGTTTGCTCCCGATTTTTTTGCAAAAATATTAATGCTCAATACCACTAGGGATACAGTGATGGTTAAGGAATTTTACAAAGCCTATTTGCCCATTTATAAACAAGCTATTAAAAGCAATGCGATCGCACTGGAGCAACACGCATTCGGCGAAGCATTTAAGCGCATACATTATTATTTTCCAGCTTATCCTTTAACCCATAACATCATTGGATTTGTGGGGCCTTTGGAATCCTATGGCAATATTATTACCAATAATGGATTGGCCCTGGGTTTGCAAATGTATTTAGGTGCCAGTTCGGATTGGTATTTCTCAGAGCGTATCCAAACCATTTATCCAGCTTATTTGAGTAGGCGTTTTTCACATGAATACCTTGTTGCGAATAGCGTTCAAAATATCATTAATGATATTGTTCCTGTTCCTAAATTGAATGGCAGTTTATTAGATGAAATGATTGAAGCTGGCAAGCGTCAATATGTACTCAATGCTTGTATACCGCAAGCTCCCGATTCGGTTAAATTTGGATTCACTACTTTACAATTGAATGCATTGCGCCAGCAGGAATCTACTATTTGGAACTATATCCTACATGCTAAATTAATTTACTCGAATCTTCCCTCGGATATAAGATCCCTTATGCAGGAAGGAGTATACAGTGATGTATTTGGGGAATCCATTCCAGGAAATGCGGGCAAATATATTGGGTATCAAATTGTAGCTGCTTGGATGCAGCAAAAAGCGCAAAAAGAAATTTCAATGGAGGCCTTGTTGCGTACACCTAATGACAGGTTGTTTGCTGCAGCGGCTTATCAGCCCTAATGTCTTAGTTTAATTTTACAGGTGCCACTAATTTAAAAGCAGGGATATTCACTTGAATCAAGTCCCTATTTTCAATATTTTCCATGGTATAGTACCCTTGCATTTTACCCAATTCGCTTTTTAGATGGCAACCACTCACGTATTGATAATGTTTGCCTGGCATAATTAAGGGTTGCACTCCCACCACGCCTTCTCCTTCCACAATGCGTTCTTCGGCATT
The DNA here is from genome assembly GCA_039795575.1 of Bacteroidota bacterium. Classification (GTDB taxonomy): domain Bacteria; phylum Bacteroidota; class Bacteroidia; order Chitinophagales; family Chitinophagaceae; genus Sediminibacterium. The sequence continues at coordinate 59,202 of JBDKLP010000032.1, forward strand.
GCTGTCAAATATCTCCCAATATCTGCGAAGCAATTTTACGGGAAAGGAATTGTGATTTTCTATGGTAATGCGGTAGGCAAACATGTACTCATTTTGCAATGGATTGCTATAGTCCTTTTGGTAAAAGGTCTCAATGCTTATTTCAATGCCTTCCGAAATCTTAGAAACCATGATGGAATCAGGTATGGGTAATTTGCAGAGGATACTGCGGGTTAAAAGTAGCAAAAATATCCACCAAGGGGGCAAAAAAACCTTCTATTTTTTTATAAGACCCCCTAAGTCCTTTACCTTTGCGCAAACGTATGCGTTAGGTTAGAAATTTCTTACATTATTATCAAAAAATGACTCAAATGAAAATCGCAGTAGCAAAAGGAGATGGAATTGGTCCAGAGATTATGGAAGCCGTGATTAATGTGTTTAATGCTGCCAAAGTGCCCTTAGAATACCAATTTGTGGATATGGGGAAATGGGTTTTTGATAAAGGTTTTAGCAACGGTATGACTCCAGAAGCAAAAGCAACCATTGAGGAATTAGGATTACTTTTTAAAGGTCCTATGGAAACTCCAAAAGGCAAGGGCGTAAAAAGTGTGAATGTAACTGCGAGAAAAACTTGGAACACTTATGCGAATGATCGACATTTTCAAACCTTAAGTGGAGTGGATACCGTATTTAGTAAAGCGGGCATTCATATTGATTTAACTATTGTAAGAGAAAACATTGAAGATACTTATGGTGGTATTGAACATATGCTTACACAGGATGTAGCATTAGGACGTCGTTTTATTTCACGTCCTGGAAGTGAGCAAGTAATTCGTTATGCTTTTGAAATGGCTAAGAAAAAAGGCGCTAAAAGAATTACCTGTGGACACAAAGCAAACATCATGAAATTAACTGATGGTTTGTTCTTAGAAGTGTTCAAGGAAGTTGCAGCTGAGTACCCTGAGCTAAAAGCCGACGATGTAATTGTGGATGATTTATGTATGAAATTGGTGAGTCGTCCTGATCTTTTTGATGTGATTGTTTTGACTAATTTGCAAGGAGATATTGTGAGTGACTTATGCGCTGGATTGGTTGGTGGGCTTGGTTTTGCGCCTTCTGCAAATATAGGCGATCATATTTCTATTTTTGAAGCCGTACACGGAACTGCACCAGATATTGCAGGAAAAAATATTGCCAATCCAACTTCTTTGTTGTTGAGTGGATTGAGTATGCTTCGTCACTTAGGATTGATGGAGCAAGCAATTATGATTGAAAATGCTTTATTGTATACATTAGAATCGGGTGTGCATACTGGTGATTTTGGAGACAAGTCTATTCCATCGGTAAACACTACTGTTTTTGCACAAGCCATTATTGATAATTTTGGAAAGCAACCTGCTAACAATCCAAAACCAATGCTGCCTAATTTTTATGTTACACCTACACAATTTAAATTGGAACATAATCCTATGTTGCAAAGTGGATTAAAGGATGATCATAAAATTGTAGGTGTTGACTTTTTTATTGAAAGCAATGAACAACCCCAAGCCATTGCAGATAAATGTAATGCACATACCACCGATGCACTTAAATTGGTAACCATTACTAATCGTGGAACACAGGTTTGGCCTTCGGGTTCCATTTTTACAAATTTGGTGAATCAATATTATTGTCGATTTGAAACTGTGAATGAATTGCCCTTATCTCAACAGGAAGTGGTGAACTTGTACAGCGCCTTGTCTAAGGATTTTCAAATTTGTTCCCTTGAAATCTTAAACATGTGGGCCGATAAAAAAGCTTACAGCTTAGCGCAAGGCCAATAAATTTTTGATTCCATCTTCGTTTTGCGGAAAATGACTTTGTTTTCCCCCCTTTTGCCCAAAAATTGGCCGAATGGGTGGGAAAAAAACCAATTTTGATGTATTTTCACGGCTCAATTACAAAACAGCCTTTTACTTATGGCAGAAGTTATATTAATGCCCCGTTTGAGCGATACCATGACCGAAGGTGTCATTGCGGCTTGGCATAAAAAAGTGGGTGATACCGTTAAAAAGGGAGATTTATTAGCCGAGATTGAAACGGATAAAGCCACGATGGAATTAGAAAGTTATCAGGATGGTGTCCTTTTACATATTGGAACGCCTCGCGGTGGCAAATTACAAGTAAACGATCTACTTGCCATTTTTGGTAAGGAAGGTGAGGATATTAGTGCTTTAATTGCTGATTCAAATGTGGCTCCAGTAGCTGCTAGTAATAATGCTGCGATAGTGGAAGCACCTGCAGCTACTCCAGAAGTAACTGTTGCAAGTGGGGTGGATTACACTAAAATGGAGGAAGTGGTTTTAATGCCTCGTTTGAGTGACACGATGACTGAAGGAGTGATTGCTGGATGGCAAAAGAAAGTAGGTGATGCGGTGAAGAAAGGTGAAGTGTTGGCAGATATTGAAACCGATAAAGCTACCATGGAATTAGAGTCTTATAAGGATGGTATTTTATTATATCAAGGTGCACAAGCAGGAGAAAAGATTTTAGTTAATGATTTATTGTGCATTATTGGTCAACCAGGAATGGATATTGATGCAATTGTAAAAGGATTGAAGGGAGGTGGTGTTACAACAGCTTCTGCTCCAGTCGCATCTGCAGCTCCTGTGGCTGCACCTGTTGCATCTACATCTCCTGCCCCGGCACCATCAGTGCCAGCTGCTGCGCAAGTAGTTAATGAAGGTCGCATTTTTGCATCTCCTTTGGCTAAAAAAATCGCACATGAAAAAGGAATTGATTTAAAATTTGTAAAAGGAACTGGTGAGAACGGAAGAATCACAAGAACCGATTTGGAAGAATTTGCGAATGCAAATGATGGAGCTGGGAAAGTAAGTGCGCCTGCTGCAACAGTAAGTGCATCAACTGCTAGCTTTATACCAGCCGGCACCGTAAGTTTTGTAGATACGCCTGTATCACAAATGCGTAAAGTAATTGCGAAGCGTTTAAGTGAAAGTTTATTTACTGCTCCACATTTTTACTTGACAATGAAAATTAATATGGACGCCGCAATCAAAGCACGTACCTTATTAAATGAAAATGCAACTACTAAGATTAGTTTTAATGACATGATTGTAAAAGCAACTGCTTTGTCATTAAAGCAACATCCAAAAGTAAACAGTAGTTGGATGGGCGACTTTATCAGAGAGAACCACCATGTGAATATTGGTATTGCAGTAGCCGTAGACGAAGGATTATTGGTGCCTGTATTGCGTTTTGCCGATGGCTTAAGCTTATCACAAATTAGTGGAAATGTAAAAGAGTTTGCTAAAAAAGCAAAAGATAAAAAATTACAACCTGCAGATTGGGAAGGAAGCACATTTACCATTTCTAATTTAGGCATGTTTGGTATTGATCAATTCACTGCGATCATCAATCCACCAGATGCTTGTATTTTAGCGGTAGGTGGTATTGCTCAGGAACCAGTGGTTAAAAATGGTCAAGTTGTTCCAGGCAATGTCATGAATGTTACTTTAAGTTGCGATCACCGTGTGGTAGATGGTGCAACAGGAGCAGCATTTTTACAAACATTAAAGAGTTTGTTAGAAGAGCCTTTGAGAATGTTAGCTTAAAAGTTTGTCTTTAATAAAACAACAAAAAAGCCCCTAAACAATTAGGGGCTTTTTTGTTGCAATAGTACAGCAATGTATCAAATCAATTTGAGCCGAGCTTTCGAGTATGCGCAGGGCGAGGCGATGATTGGATTTGATACATGCTAATCAAGGTCGCATCCAATTGGAGCGCCTGGTGCCATTATTACTGGTTTTGGCAGGCTAATGGTGCCTGGATTTTTAATTCTTTCGATTGCAAATTCATATTGTGCTTTATGTGCAATATCCGTTTTGCTTAAATTTTCTAATTTACTTTTTAATTGTTGTAAGCGATCATTGCAAATACTTCTTACTTCAAAATTTGCATCGTTATCTTGATGAACTCCTAATAGCCAAGTAAGTACTTGTTGTTGGGTTTGTAAATGAATAGTACCTTCTAAACCTGCTGGTGTTTTACTATACCAAGTGGCTTTTAATACCGCATCTACAACATTGTCAAATCCAATCGTGTTCGCTCTTGCTTTGTTTTGTACCAATCTATTGGCTCTTTCTACATTGAACAAAAAGCCTAATTCAAAATCTGCCAAGGCTTCGGCTGCAGCTAAAGCATCAAAACTCATCCCCGTTCTTTTATCAAACAATTCACCAACACCATAATATAAAGGAGGTCTTGGTGGAATTAATGATAGAATACGTTCAGGTATTATCAAAGTTTTTGAAGATAAACAATTGATTGCCGCATCCAAAGCTTTTTGTTGTACAGCGTTTGGCAGGATAGTAGGTTTAATTTGATTTTGGTCCCCTTTCACGCTATAGTTATAATTGATGCCTCCAATTAGTTTTGTAACGGCTTCAAGCTGATAGCGATGATAGTTATATAATGGAACCAATGCATCTTCTAGTTTTGCAAGAGGAGTTCCTTTTTGAATGGCGTTTTCGCCAAATTGCTCAAGTGCTTTATTTCGCACTTTTAAAGCTTGTTGTAAACCCGTCACTGCATCTGATTGAGTATCCCATAAATGTGCATAGGGATGAAATCCACTAGCAGCACGCGCATCGGCATCTGCAATAAATAGCAAACCATTTTTTGAATTTTCTTCAAGCAATGTATTGAGTGCGATATTTTCATTCGTGCCATTTGGGAAATCTTGATAGCCATAAGTGATGGCTCGTTTATCCCATGCGCCAATTTCGTTGGTATAGATACTTGAAAAATCAATAGCTCCTTTTTCATTTACAAAAACATTTGGATGAGGGTAGTCCATCACAGAAGCTCTATCATTATAACTAGATGCATAATTGTGTTGTAAGCCCAAAGTATGTCCCACTTCATGTGCGGCCAATTGTCTTAATCTTTGTAGAGCAGCCGTTCTCATTTTGTCGGTAACGGGTTGCCCATCCACAAATGGGGAAAGTAATGCAGTAAAAATTAAATAGTCTTGTCTTACTCTTAATGAACCAAGGCTTACCTGTCCTTTGATAATTTCTCCAGTTCTAGGATCCGTGATGCTCATTCCATAACTCCATCCACGCGTTGAACGGTGTACCCAATTAATCATATTGTAACGAATGTCCATTGGGTCGGCACTATCAGGAAGTATTTTTACTTGAAATGCATTTTTATATCCAGCTGCTTCGTATGCTTGGTTCCACCAACTTGCACCTTCTAATAGGGCCGAGCGGATAGGCTCGGGTGTTCCATTGTCTAAATAATACACAATCGGTTTAACAGGCTCACTCACTGCTGCAGTTGGATCCTTTTTTGTTAAGCGATGTCTATTGATAAACATTTTTTCAATGGGTTCACTAAAATCACTTCCGTAATCAAAGTAACTTGTTCCAAAATAGCCACTGCGCACATCGTATTTTCTAGGTTGGTATTGGTTGTCGGGAAGGGCTACAAAACTATGGTGCATACGCAATGTAATAGCTTCGGTTGATGGCGTAACTGAGCTAACCAATCTGCCTGCATCTGCGCCACCCACAAAAGTCAGGGTAGCTTCTAATTCGGTATTGTTGGGAAAGTTTTTAGTGTTTTGAATATAGATTGCAGAGCGTCCTTCGTTTAAAGTATAAGAACCCTGCTTCATCTTTCTAATTTTATCAGCAGCGCCATGTGCATCTCTCAATAAAAATGGAGTGAGGTCAATTAAAAAGGTATTTTGATTGGACTGACTATCCTTGCGCGCTTCTGCTTCTATGTTAAAACTAAATAGAATAGACTGGGCGAAAGATTCATTCACTGCTTTTTGTTCGCGTTTATCATTAGTGACAGCACGATAATTATAATTGGGCTGGGTCATTAAAATTTTCTTACCCACTCTTTGGAAATACACAATTCTGGATCCTCCAATTTGACCTCGGTCCAATCCAATATCATTGGAACCTAAACCTGCAGGCAAACTATTCACATAAAGAAAAGGGCTTTCGAATTGATCAATGGCCATGTATATTTTACCTTGACTTGCATCCCACCAATAATTGAAATAGCCATGATGGTATTCCATGTTCTTTGTTTTTTCAAGAATACTATTGGATTGAGCCTGCAATACAATAGGTAAGCACAAAAGCGCTAAGAATAAATTACGCATACTTTTTAATTGAGTATTAAAATAAAAAATCCCGCTCTTTGAAGCGGGATTTTTTGAACAATGTATAAACTAAGCTGTTGGATTGTTATCGGTAGTTGGCTCAGTGAAAAGTGTTTGTGGTACTGCTGGCACTACAACTGGTGTTGGTGCTGCAACTACAACGGGTTTTTTCGCTGCCACTTTCTTTTTAGCTGCTGGTTTTTTTGCTACTACTTTTTTAACTGCTTTTTTAGGAGCTGTTTTTTTAGCAGGTGCTGCTTTTTTTACTGCCGGCTTTTTTGCCGCTACTTTCTTTTTAG
>JBDKLP010000033.1:0-19327 GCA_039795575.1 Bacteroidota bacterium
CTTTGACTTAAAAATGAATGGTAAATTTCTGCTTCAATTTCATATTCAAAAACGCCTGGCTTAATAAATTGTAACAATCTTCTAAAAGCTACTTCAGTAATGTCCACTGCTTTTTGAATTACGACTACTTCTTCCTTGGTTTTAATAGCACGTAACTCTTTTAAAATTTTAGCGGCACGTAAAAAAGTATGTAATGGATAACGCGCTTTCATTTCATCAATGAATCGATATTCAGCAGTACGCAACAAATTATTTTTTCGATCATTTTCGTTAGAATCTAAATAAATAGCATCCGCTAAATGAATCCATTGTTGTAACATGCCATCTAACACATCTTCCCAAACAATGGTAGTCATACCAGAAATCGCTGTGGCTTCATTTGCTCTTAAGCGCTTCCCATCCCATATTTCTTTTAATTCTTGCGGACGTGTCAATACCAATACTTCACGATATTTTGGATCTGGATTGTCTGGAAATAAAATCACCATTGAATGCTCTTGTTCAATGCCTGACAACCAAAATAAATCACTGTTTTGCTTATAGTCATGTAAGGCATCTCCATTGGTTGGAAATTCGTCATTGCTTACGAAAATCGCAATGCTATTTTTTTGCATTTTTGCTACAAAACGTTTTCTGTTTTGTATAAATATTTTAGGATCTAAAGGTAAATATTTCATAATGGTCTATTTATAGATATGCATATTCATTGGAATCATGCACCGCCTGCAAGATACTTAAAAATCAAGTGTTTTATGCAATCTTGCCCCAGCCGATTTTTGATTTTTGGGCCTGTAAATAGGCCCTAGTAGCTGCATTTTCGGGAGCGCTCAAATTGGGATCCTTTTCACAAATGGCATAAGCTTCATTTTTAGCTTCTTCCAAGGCTTGACGATCGTTAATAATATTCGCCAATCTAAAATTGAGTGCCCCACTCTGTCTGGTTCCATCTATATCCCCAGGTCCTCTTAATTCCAAGTCTTTTTCTGCAATCACAAAACCATCGTTGGTATCGCACATTATTTTCAATCTATTTTTGGCTTCTCTACTCGCTTTTACACTGCTTAATAAAATACAATAACTCTGCTCCGAACCCCTTCCCACACGTCCTCTTAACTGATGCAATTGGGACAATCCAAATTTTTCAGCACTTTCAATTACCATCACACTTGCATTGGGCACATTCACACCCACTTCAATCACTGTCGTGCCCACCAATATTTGTGTATCTCCTGCTATAAACCTTTGCATATTGGTATCCTTCTCGATATTTTTTTGTTTCCCATGCACCATACTAATTTTATATTTGGGTTCGGGGAAGAAACTTTTCACTTGTTCATATCCTTGCATTAAATCCTCATAGCTCATTTTTTCACTCTCTTCAATTAATGGATATACATAGTATGCTTGTCTGCCTTTGGCTATTTCTGTTTTCACAAAATCCATCACACTTGCACGGGATGTTTCATAACGATGTACCGTTTTAATAGGCTGTCTTCCAGGAGGCAATTCATCCATCACACTATAATCCAAATCTCCAAATGCAGTCATGGCAAGAGTTCTAGGTATAGGCGTTGCCGTCATTACAAGCACATGTGGTGGTACTTGTGATTTTTTCCAAAGCTGTGCCCTTTGCGCCACTCCAAAACGATGTTGCTCATCAATCACTGCTAATCCTAGGTTTTTAAACTGTACCACTTCTTCAATAATAGCATGAGTACCTACTACAAAGTGAATAGTATCCTCTATAAGACCTTGTAAAATTCTACGACGCTCTGTTGTCTTTGTACTCCCTGTCAATAAGGCCACTTCCAAAGGCATGTCCTTAAGTAATTCAGATAAGCTCGCATAATGTTGTTGTGCTAAAATTTCGGTGGGTGCCATTAAACAACTTTGATAGCCATTATCGGCAGCAATCAACATGGAAAGCAATGCAATCATAGTTTTACCACTACCCACATCCCCTTGTAACAATCGATTCATTTGAAATCCACGTGCAGTATCCTGTCTTATTTCCTTAATCACACGCTTTTGCGCACCCGTTAATTGAAATGGCAAATGTTTGTTATAAAAAGTGTTAAAATAATCTCCTACTTTTTCAAATCGACGCCCTTGGCTATTTTTGTGTCGATCAATTTTTATTAAATTCAAACGCACTTGGGCTAAAAACAATTCTTCAAAAACTAGTCTAGACAAGGCTTTTTTATAATGCTCCTGTGAACTTGGGAAATGAATTTGCCTATATGCTTCCCATCTTCCCATTCTATCCTTTAACAAATGCACTGGTAAATTTTCGGGTACATCACGCTCACTAATTTGACTAAACAATGTTTGGGTTAATTTACCAATCTGTTTGCCATTCAAACCCCTTGATTTTAATTTTTCGGTAGAAGGATAAACTGGTTCTAACAATGATTTTTGTCCCGCCGTTGCTGCCACATAAGGTTCAATTTCAGGATGCACAATTTGTGCCCGTCCATTAAAGAAGCTCACTTTACCAAATACCAAATAGGTTTGCCCCTCTACCAACGTTTTTTGCACCCAATTAATACCTTGAAACCAAGCCAACTCTAATTGCCCTGAGGCATCTTTTAACTGACTCACCATTCTTTTGGAACGTTTTTCCCCAATTATGGATACCCCTTGTAATACCCCTTTCACCTGTATAAAGTCCATTTGGGGGTTCACTTGACCAATGGGTGTTAGTTTGGTCTTATCAATATGTCGATGAGGAAAATGATGTAAAAGGTCGCCAAAACTGTACAAATTCAGCTCTTTTTTAAGCATATCCGCCCTCAAAGGGCCTACGCCTTTCAGGTATTCGATGGGACTTTGTAAAAGAGATGCTTGGCTCAAACTATTTTTTTTGAATTGGGTACAAATATCCCAAAAAGATAGCAAAAAATGGGGTCTTGTTTCATTATCTTCGCACAGCTATGGAAAAGGAAATTGTATTGAGTGGAATCCGCCCTACCGGCTTCTTACATTTAGGAAATTATTTTGGAGCAATGCGCAATTATGTGCGTATGCAAAACGAGTATAATTGTTATTTTTTTGTTGCCAATTGGCATAGCTTAACCACACATCCCGATACCAAAACTTTACAAGAAAGTGTATTGCGTGTAGTAGCTGAAAATATTGCATGTGGGTTAGATCCGGAAAAAGTGTCCTTATATGTACAAAGTGATGTACCTGAAATCGCTGAATTGTATTTGTATTTGAATATGTTGGCTTATAAAGGAGAGTTGGAAAAAACAACCACCTTTAAAGACAAAGTGCGCTTGCAACCCGAAAACGTAAATGCAGGCTTATTAACTTATCCGGTATTACAAGCAGCCGATATTTTAATTCACCGTGCTGTAAAAGTACCTGTAGGAAAAGACCAGGAACAAAATTTGGAAATGGCTCGCAATTTTGCAGAACGTTTTAATCATCGTTATGGAGAAACCTTCCCACTGCCTTATGCATTCAACTACAATAGCGAGTTGGTAAAAATTATGGGACTGGATGGTAATGGGAAAATGAGCAAGAGCGAAAATCAAATGACTACTTTATTCTTAGCCGACGAAGATGATTTGATTCGCAAAAAAGTAATGAAAGCAAAAACCGATCAAGGACCTTTGGCACCCAATTCGGTGAAACCCGATTATATTCAAAACTTATTTACTTTAATGAGTTTGGTAAGCACGACCGATACGGTGAAAAAATTTGAAGAAGACTTTAACAATAGCTCCGAAGGCAATTGCATTATTCGTTATGGAGATATGAAAAAACAATTGGCTGAAGATATGGTGAACTTTATTCATCCTATTCGTACAAAAGCTGCCGATTTACAAAACAACAAGGAACTACTTTTAAAAATTATTCAACAAGGCGCCGATAAAGCAAGGGCTAGTGCTTCTGCGACTTTGACTACTGTGCGTAAAGCAGTAGGCATGCAATATTTATAAACAACTTATTCAATTATACCTATCAAATTATGGCAAAAGCGACTAAAAAACCAAAACACGTAGCAATCGCTGGAAATATTGGAGCTGGCAAAACCACGCTTACCGAAATGTTAAGTAAGCACTATCGTTGGATCCCTCAATTTGAAGACGTGGACCACAACCCTTATTTGACCGACTTTTACGACGATATGCCTCGTTGGAGTTTTAATTTGCAAATTTACTTTTTGCATGGTCGTTTGAATCAAATTTTAGATATTCAAAGAGGCACTGAAACCATTATTCAAGATAGAACCATATATGAGGATGCCAATATTTTCGCTCCCAACTTACATGAAATGGGCTTAATGAGTAAACGTGATTTTGATAACTATTTTGGATTTTTTAGTACTATCAAAAGCATGGTACAACCTCCCGATTTATTGATTTATTTAAAGGCATCGGTACCTACCCTTGTTTCTCAAATTCAAAAAAGAGGCAGAGAGTATGAAGAAAATATTCGTTTGGATTATTTGAAAAAGCTAAACGATTATTACAATAAATGGATTGACAACTATACAGAAGGTCCTTTGTTGGTTATTGATTGCGACAAAAATAAATTCGGAGAAAACGAAGAAGACTTTGGTGAAATCATTAGCAAAGTGGATGGCATGTTATATGGTTTATTTTAATTGATAAATTTTACTGGAATGAATAAGATTACACCCGAATTAGTTGAGCAATTCAAAACAATTGTGGGAGCGGATTATGTGTTTACCGATGCAGAGAATTTTGAAAAATATGGAAAGGACGAAACTGAACGTTTACACTACAATCCCGAAGTAATCGTAAAACCAAGAAAGGCCGAAGAAATTGGAGCACTTTTAAAATTATGTAATCAACACTTAATCCCAGTAACACCACGTGGAGGTGGGACAGGTTTGAGCGGTGGCGCATTGCCTCATTTAGGCGGCTTGGTCATTGCTATGGAACGCTTTAATAGCATTTTAGAAATTGACGAGAGAAATTTGCAAGTCACGACCGAACCAGGTGTGATTACCGAAGTATTACAGGATGCGGTGAAAGAAGTGAATTTGTTTTACCCCCCCGATCCAAGTAGTAAGGGTTCTTGTTTTATAGGAGGCAATATTGCCGAAAATTCGGGCGGTCCTAAGGCAGTAAAATACGGAGTTGTAAAAGACTATGTATTGAACTTAGAAATTGTTTTGCCAACAGGCGAAGTTATTTGGACGGGTTCCAATGTTCTAAAAAATTCAACAGGTTATAACCTCACTCAATTATTGGTGGGCAGTGAAGGCACTTTAGGTATTGTCACTAAAATTGTGTTGAAGCTAATTCCTTTGCCAAAATTTGACTTATTAATGCTGGCACCTTTCAGTAATTTGGAAAATGCAAGCGCAGCAGTAAGTGCTATTTTTAGAGCAGGCATTACACCAAGTGCTATGGAATTAATGGAAATCGATTCCATTAAAATAGTGAGCAAAATGGTAGAAAGCACTGCCTTTCCAGTAAGTGATGATATAGCAGCCCACTTAATTATAGAAGTGGATGGCAATAATATGGACGTTTTGATGAGTGAAATGGAAGCCATTGCTGAAGTTTTGACACAATTTGAAGCAGGTGAAATTTTCTTTGCCGACGATGCGCAACAAAAAACAGAATTGTGGAAATTAAGAAGACGTGTAGCCGAAGCAGTGAAATCGGTGGGCTATACGATTGAAGAAGATACAGTGGTGCCAAGAGCTGAATTGCCTAAATTAATCAAAGGTGTAAAAGCATTGGGTACCCAATATGGATTCCATGCTGTTTGTTATGGTCATGCAGGAGATGGCAATTTACATATTCGCATTAACCACCCTACTATTAAAAACAGCTATGGCAGCGAAGAAATGAATGCCATTCTAAAAGAATTATTTGTATTGGTAAAAAGCTTGGGAGGTACCATTAGCGGCGAACACGGTATTGGCTTAATTCAAAAAACCTATATGCCCGTTGTATTTGAACAAGCTAGTTTGCAAGTAATGAAGGGCATTAAAAAAGCCTTCGATCCTAATAATATCTTAAATCCAGGTAAGATTTTTGACCTTGGTAATTAATGCCTAGCCTATGTTCAAAAAAGTTAGCTACCTATTAAGCCTTGTTTTGATTCAATCCATTTGTTTTGGACAAAACAATACCATTACTACCATGGATGCCCTACACCCCAAACCTTTGTTTATTGGCGGAGGAATTGTATTGGGAGGAGGCACTGGCTTTTTCCAATTGGGGCTAAACCCCGAATTGGTAAAGACCTACAATGAATATATTGACCTTGGTACAGCAGTCAATTTTTATTACGCAAATTATCATTCTACAACTAGTAATAACGCAGACTATAAATTAACCAATATACAATTAGGCTTGGGTGGTTTTGTACGTGCATGGCCCTTAGAACAATTTTTTGTGCAACTACAACCCGAATACAATTGGACTTTTTCAAATACTAAAAACTACTCACAAGGTACAGCTGGCAATAGCCAAGTAAGTGCTCCGAGTTTATTAGCAGGCATTGGATATGGCAAAAGATTTGAAAATGGATTTTCCTATTTTTCGGTGATGTATGATTTAATAGACTCAGAACAATCGCCTTATAGAATGGGGCAACTAAGTCCTCAACCCATATTTAGAGCTGGATTTGGCATACCGATTCATTTTTCAAGAAAAAACCCTAGGAAATAGCTTGGATCATTGAGTCTACATTTTCACAAACAATTAATCTTTGTCTCCATTCATCATACATGAATCCTTGCTGATCCATGGTATCTAATAGTGCAAAGAGTGCATTATAGTATCCATTTGCATTTAAGATATATACTTTTTTATTATGAATTTTTAAATTGTTCCAAGTGAGCATTTCAAATAATTCATCTAGGGTTCCCATCCCACCAGGCAACACAATGGCTACATCACATTTGTCATATAAAAGCATTTTCCTCGCATGCATGGATTCCGTTACAATTAGTTCAGTCAATCCAGTATGTTGGGCCTCCCATTCTAGTAATAATTGCGGAATAATCCCAATTACCTTTCCTCCGGCCTCTAATGAGGCATTGGCAACTGCACCCATAATACCTTTATTTCCCCCACCATATACCAAGGTAATGTGTTTAGCCGCTAATGCTTTACCTAGCTCCTTTGCTGCAATAACAAATTGAGGATCATCGCCTGGCTTGGATCCACAAAAAACGGTAACTGCCGATATTTTCATTGTCAAAGTTTATAATTGAAACAGTCCTCAATTTAACTAAATAATTGAAACTTTGTTATTACTTTGCCTATACAAATTACTTTTACATGAGTGCACCCATCTTATTTTTATTCGTTGTCCTCTATTTTGCTGTTTTATTAGGCGTTGCGAAAATTACTGGCAAGAATAGCAATAATATGTCCTTTTTTATTGGCAATAAAAACAGCCATTGGATGTTGGTTGCTTTTGGCATGATTGGCACTTCTTTAAGCGGCGTTACTTTTGTAAGTGTGCCAGGGGCTGTGGGAAAAGATGCATTTCATTATTTACAAATTACATTGGGCTACGTGATTGGCTATTTTGCGATTGCGTATATTTTGCTTCCCATTTATTATAAAATGAATTTAACTTCTATATATAATTATTTGGAAGCACGACTTGGCTTTAAAGCCTACAAAACAGGAGCTTCATTTTTTATATTATCAAGAACTTTAGGAGCAACAGCGCGACTTTATTTGGTGGTAAAAACATTACAAGTTTTCATTTTAGACAATATGAGTGTACCCTTTTGGGCAACCACTTTGGTGATTCTAGCCATGATATTATTATACACTTATGAAGGCGGAGTAAAAACTATTGTATATACCGATACCCTACAAACCTCAGGTATGTTATTGGGATTAATTATTTGCAGCGTATTTATTTTAAAGAACTTGCATTTTTCAGTTGGCAGTGCCTTGGAAACGATGCATGCAAAAGGATTATCTTCTGTTTTTGTTTCAGACCCTTATAGTAAATCATTTTTCCTAAAACAAATACTTGGCGGTGCATTTGTAACCCTAACTATGACTGGACTTGACCAAGAAATGATGCAGAAAACCATTTCGGTAAAAACCTTAAAAGATGCACAAAAAAACATGGTCACTATTGGCATTACCATGTTATTAGTAATAGGACTATTTTTATTTTTAGGTGGTTTACTTAACTTATACGCAGCACAACAAAATATTACTGCAGTGGGTGACGATTTATTTCCTACTTTGGCATTGCAATATATGCCCCCCTATTTATCGATTATCTTTATTTTGGCATTAATATCGGCCTTATTTCCTAGTGCAGATGGAGCTATCACTGCACTTACTTCCAGTTTTTGTATCGACTTATTAGGCATGCAACGCAATGAGCAATGGGATGAAGCAAGAAAGAAACGCATAAGACAACGAATTCACTTAAGCTTTGCACTGGTTTTTTTTATCATGGTGATGATATTTAAGTGGATTGACAATAAAAGCATTATTGACTTATTGTTGAAAATAGCTTCTTACACTTATGGCCCTTTATTAGGTTTATTTGCCTTTGGGATCTTAACCAAAAGAAAAATTAAGGATCAATGGGTACTCCTCCCCTGTTTACTTGCCCCCCTACTTTGCTTGGCCTTAGATAGTGCACAAGCTGCCTTATTTGGCAACTTTAGAATTGGACAGGAATTACTTATAATAAACGGCCTATTCACCTTTATAGGATTGTGGCTAATTTCCACGCCGATTCCCAAAAAAAATTAGACATTTGCAAATGGATTTCATCAACCCAATTGCAAACCAGTACATTGATCAATACAGTAACGCTACTCCACTGTATTTGAAGGATATGTATGAGGAAACCCTTCTTGCACATCCACATGCCCATTTACAAAGCAATTGGCACCAAGGAGGTGTTTTAAGTTTTATTAGTAAACTCATTCAACCCACTAAGATTCTTGAAATTGGTAGTTTTACAGGCTTCAGTGCCCTATGTTTAGCCGAAGGACTTACCCACCAAGGTCAATTGCATACTATTGAATTGAGGGCCGAAGACGCCAATAAAGCAAAATCCTATTTTGAAAAAAGTCCATTTGCTACACAAATGCATATGCATATTGGAGATGCAAAAACTATTATTCCAACCATTGCACACCAATGGGATTTAGTTTTTATTGACGCTGATAAAACTGGATACATTGAATATTATGAGTTGGTGCTCCCCTTGTTGAATCCAAATGGTTTGATCATTGTTGACAATGTATTATTTCATGGAGATGTATTAGAGGAGAAAATAACAGGAAAAAGTGCCAAAGCCATTCAGGCTTTCAACGAGCACCTGCTTAATGATCATCGTACTACTCAAACCCTTATCACTTTAAGAGATGGGCTAAGCTTAATTCGTAAAAAATAAAATGAAAAAATATTTACACTTGCTATTGTTATTAATATTGCCTTTTGCATTAACTGCACAATCGCAGCTTACAAAAGCATATATTCAACAATACAAGGAAATTGCCATGAAGGAAATGAAGCGCACAGGAATTCCAGCCTCTATTACATTAGCTCAAGCGATTGTTGAATCGAGCAGTGGCGAAAGTAATTTGGCAAAAAAATTCAATAATCATTTTGGTATTAAGTGTAAATTGGACTGGAAAGGCGCCACTACTTACCAGGATGATGATACCAAACAAGAATGTTTTAGAGTATACCCCAATGCAGAAAATTCATTTATTGACCATTCTAATTTTTTAAAGAACAGGCCTAATTATGCAAGTCTATTTGAATTAGACCCTGTAGATGATACGGCATGGGCATATGGATTAAAAAAAGCAGGTTATGCAACCGCAAATGACTATCCTAAAAAATTATTGAAAGTAATTGATGACTATGAATTAGCTCAATACAACTTTCCTGAATTGGCGAATGAGCCCGATGATACTGCAACAGCAGTTAGCACTACTCCTATAAAAACTAATACACCAAAAACCAATTCAGAAAGCCTTGCCTTAAATACTATTCAAGGAATATCAACCAGCAATAACATACATCAACAATTGCCTAGCATGCAGGGAATTGGCGATTTGACAAAATCAGGAGCTACCAACAATGAAGCCACGATAGTTCCAAAAATTGCTCTTGCCGACACAAGTAAAGCCAATACAAATGATAATACGTCACACCCTGTTAAAAAGAAGTTGATTAACAATTATCCTATTAATACAAAATTTAAAATAAATCACAGTTCTGTAATTTGGGCAAATGAAGGAAGATCATTTCTTGAAATTGCCAATACCTATAATGTTCCCTTGTATAAATTATACCAATACAATGAATTATTGGCGTCGGATTTAGTGAACGAAGACCAGTTAATCTTTTTAACAGAAAAGAAAAAAGAGAGCGCTAAAAAAGTACATATTGTAAAAGAAGGTGAAACCTTATATACTATTAGCCAAATGGAAGGCATACAATTGGCATTGTTAAAGGACTACAATGTCGGAATAAAGGATGCTGATTTAGTGGCTGGAAAAATTATTTACTTATTCAATATGCCCAAGGATCCCGAACCTAAGGCTAGTAGTAACAATAAGCTAAAGACAATCAAACCCAATCCCATCAAAAAATAATTCAATCAAATAAACAAGCCAACTATGTCATCGATCAAAGTATTAGATAAAGAATTTGAGCCCTATATTAGCGAAGCCGAGATTCAAGAAAAAATTGCAGCATTAGCCGCACAATTGAATCAAGAATATGCAGGAAAAAAACCTATTTTCCTTTCCATTTTAAATGGATCTTTTTTATTTACTGCCGACTTGTTTAGACAAATCACAATTGATGCAGAAGTTTGTTTTATTAAATTGGCTTCTTACAAAGGAACCACTTCTTCGGGCAATGTGATTACAGCAATTGGACTGGACGCCAATGTGAGTGGCCGTGATATTATTATTATTGAAGACATTATTGATACTGGCAAAACCTTACACCATTTTTTACCTCAGTTAGCTTCCAATCAACCTAGCTCCATTAAAATTGCAGTATTGTTGAATAAAAAAGAAGCTTTGGCTTATCCAATAAAAGTAGATTATGCTTGTTTTGATATTCCTAATAAATTTGTAGTAGGTTATGGCCTTGATTATGATGGATTAGGCCGCAATACCAGGGCCATTTACCAACTTAAATAGAAAATAGTATCTATAAAAAAGAGGGACCCGGTCCCTCTTTTTTTATATTATTTGAATGCTTCTTTTACACGATCATAAAAACTTTTTTCTCCTTTCACTGGTTTCGGTTTAAAGTTTTCACTTTCCTGCATTTTTTCCAAAGCTGCTTTTTCCTCATCACTAATATGTTGTGGTGTCCATACATTTACATGAATCAATTGATCGCCCTTGGCATATCCTTGCACTTCGGGGAAACCCTTTCCTTTTAAACGGAATATTTTTCCACTTTGCGTTCCTGCAGGGATTTTAATTTTTGCACGGCCATCAATAGTAGGCACTTCAACACTGGTTCCAAAAATGGCATCGGGTATAGTTATGTATAAATCGTAAGCAACATTTAATCCATCTCTGTGCAAAGATTCATGTGCTTCTTCCTCAATCATAATGATTAAGTCTCCTGACATGCCTCCTCTTTCACCCGCATTTCCTTTGCCCGACATACTCAATTGCATTCCATCTTGTACACCCGCTGGAATATCAATAGAAATCGTTTCCTCGCCGTAAACTCTGCCCTCTCCTTTACATGCAGTACACTTAGCAGTTACTGTTGTACCCTCACCATTACAGGTATGACAGGTATTCACAGTTTGCATTTGCCCTAGAAAGGTATTGGTTACTTTACGCACTTGTCCTTGCCCATTACAGGTTGGACAGGTTTGTAAACTATTCTTATCCTTTGCGCCATTGCCACCGCAGGTAGTACAAAGTACATGCTTTTTTACTTTTACTTGCTTGGTAACTCCATTTGCAATTTCTTCAAAATTCAATTTTAATTTGATCCTCAAATTACTTCCTCTTTGACCTCTTGCTCTTGCACCACCTCCACGAGATCTACCTCCACCTCCAAAGAATCCACCAAATCCTTCATCTCCAAAAATATCTCCAAATTGACTAAAGATATCATTCATATCCATACCGCCGTGGAAGCCACCACCTCCTGCTCCAGCACCTGGACCAAATGCTTGATGACCAAAACGATCATATTTTGCCTTCTTATCATTATCACTTAATATTTCATAGGCCTCTGCAGCTTCTTTGAATTTTTCTTCCGCGGCTTTATCTCCCGGATTTCGGTCTGGATGAAACTGCATCGCCACTTTGCGATACGCTTTTTTAATTTCGTCCGCAGTGGCCGATTTACTAACTCCTAATATTTCGTAATAATCTCTTTTAGACATAGCTGGTATTTTATTTGCCTACAACCACTTTGGCAAAACGAATAATTTTTTCATTTAACAAATAACCCTTGGTTACTTCATCAATTACTTTTCCTTTTAATTTTTCATCAGGCACAGGCACTTCCGTAATAGCTTCATGCAATTCAGCATCAAAATCCTTACCAATGCTTTCCATTGCATTCAAACCTTTAGCTTGCATAGTAGAACGAATTTTATTAAACACCAATTGAATCCCCTCCTTCTGAAGGGAGATGTCATCAGACGACACCAATTGCTTTTCGGCACGATCACAATCATCCAACACATCCAATAAAGAAACAATCACATCCTTTCCAGCAGTTTGGATTAACTCCATTCTCTCCTTGGCTGTCCTACGTTTATAGTTATCAAATTCTGCCATTAAACGCAGGTACTTATCCTTTTGCTCTGCCAAATCTGCCTTCAATTGATCAAGCTCACTGATAGGCTCTTTTTGGGTTTCTGGGGCATTTTCAGCACCATTTTCAAGGTTTTCTGTGGTTTCTTGGGTATTGATCTCTTTTTCTTCCATAATTGACTAATTGTTATCTAATGCGAGCAAATATATTGCCAAAGGCCTAAAAGAGCAAAATTGACACTAAATAGGCTAAAAATGAACAAGTTGTCAGTCAATCACTGCCTATCTTTGCGCTATGACAAAAGTGTATTTAAATAGGAAAATAACCCAAAGGATTGTACTTGGACATCCATGGATTTATAACAATGAAGTAGATCGTATTGCAGGGCCAGTGGCTCCAGGCGATATTGTGGAAGTCTATTATTTTGATGGTCAATTAGCAGGTCGTGGCTACATTAATCCGGAATCTCAAATCATTATTCGTTTGCTCACTCGTAAAAGAGAAGAGATCACCGCTGCTTTTTTTCATGATAAAATTCAAAGTGCATGGAATTATAGAAAGCAATTAGGATATACCGAAAACTGTAGATTGGTATTTGGTGAAGCTGATGGTTTACCGGCATTAATCATAGATAAGTTCAATGACTATTTTGTAATGCAAACCCTCTCCTATGGTATTGAAGTTTGGAAAGAAGCCATTGTAGCTGCCTTACAAAGTATTTTTAGTCCTAAAGGAATATACGAACGAAATGATGTGCCAGTAAGAGAACTAGAAGGGCTAATTCAACAGAAAGGATTTTTAACCGATCCCTTCCCCACCGAAATTATTATTAAGGAAAATGATTTACAATTTTATGTAGATATAGAGCATGGGCAAAAAACAGGTTATTTCTTGGACCAACAGGACAACCGACGTGCCATTCAACATATCGTAAAAGGAGCTGATGTATTGGGTGCTTTTACTTACACGGGTACTTTTGAAATTCACGCAGCACACTATGGCGCAAAATCAGTTTTAGGCATAGATATTTCTGAAACTGCTGTTGCACAAGCCAATAAAAATGCTACATTGAATCAATTGGATCATATTGTAAAATTTGAAGCCATGAATGCTTTTGATGTACTCAAAACCTGGGGCAAACAGGGCAAAAAATTTGACGTAGTCATGTTGGACCCTCCCGCATTCACTAAAAGCAGAAACAATATTGACAAAGCCGTAACAGGTTACAAGGAAATTAATTTACGCGGGATGCAATTGATTCGTAATGGAGGCTTTTTAGTAAGCTCTAGTTGTACCAACTTGGTAAGTCCTGAATTGTTTTTAGATACCATTGAAATGGCAGCACGTGATGCAAAAAAAAGAATTCGTCAAGTCACTTATCAATCTCAATCCAGCGACCACCCTATTATATGGGGCATGGAGAATACACATTATCTAAAGTTTTTAATTGTAGAAGTTTGTGACAAATAAAACGGGTAATTAAATGTATATAAAAAGGGGCTCCAATTTTTGGAGCCCCTTTTTATATATCAAATCCTGATCTTGCTTTGTTTATTTAGCAAGAGGGCATGTTTCAGTTTAAAGTATTCAATACATTTTGAATCGCAGCAAAATTTGGCAAATCACCTGGTGTTGCGCAAACTTCTTCGTATTGAACTACCCCTTCTTTGTCAATTACAAACGCAGCGCGTTTGCTAACCCCTTGCATTTCTAACGCAGGGAATACTTCGTACAATACATCAAAAGCCTTTGAAGCCGTTTTATTAAAGTCACTCAATAAAGGGAAGTTTAATTTTTGCTCTTCTTTGAATTTGCCTAATGTAAATACAGAGTCTACTGAAATACCAAGTACTTGAGCATTGGCGTTATTGTACAATCCAATATTGTCTCTGATACTACATAACTCAGCAGTACAAACGCCTGTGAAGGCTAAAGGAAAAAACAAAACCACCACGTTTTGGCCTTTTAAATCTGCTAAAGAAGTTGCTTTTTTGTCTGTATCAAACAAAGTAAAAGCGGGTGCTGGTTTACCTAGTAAATTGCTCATATTAATTGGTTTTTTGTTATTTTATGATTGACAAATGTAGAAAGGTTTATTCAACTAGGGCTAGTTTTAATGTTTCAATGCCTCGTTTTTTTCCCTTTTCGAAAGCGCTTCCACTGAATCCATTAGTTCTTTAAACTCAATGGGGTGTGTTTGTAGATATTTCATTTCATCAAAAAACTGCCCCCTATCCACCTTATTTAAATTGAATATTTGTTGGTAAAATTGAATGTTTTTCTTTTCTCGTTTCCAACTGCTATCTGTTAAAGTTTTCCTAGAATACAATTCATCGACTTGCATTAATTGCCAAACTACCACTTTCATGGTGTTAATTGGAATTAAGGATACATGCTTTTTTTCACTGCTACATGCAAATAAAAAAAGGGAAAACAATAAAATGGACAAATACTTCATTATTCTAATTTCTCTTTATACATATTTAAATTCGCTACATCAATTACCGAAATGGTATTGATTAATTGCGTTTTGATTGGCTTTTCGGCATTGTTAAAGACGCCAATAATTTCGGTGTATTTACCTTGCAATAAAATAGGCACGGCCATGGTATTCGTATTGGCTTCTTGAACTTCTTGCATACTTATTAAAGCGTTGAGAATGTTTCCCCTAGCAACTGATGGCTTTTCAACAAGTTGATCCAAACCTTGTCTGTAATAAGTATAAATGGCTTCGTGGATTTTATCCATCCCGCTCTTTGTAAAATTATCAATGAGTACAAATCGATTTCTTTGGCCATCAAAAGACTTCCATCCATTGATATTCCCCGACTCAGGAGCATTGTACACAATGTTCAAGGCTTTTGCATAATAAAGCGCTCCTCCATTCAAAGCATAGGAATCATAATCCATTCCTAGTATCATATAAATATAATAAGCAAGGGTGGCTGTTAAATTTGCTTCCAAAGGATCTGTGCCCTGAACTTTGTTTTCATTGAATTCAATGGGCTGTGACAACTGATATTTGAAAGTAAAATTCGCATCCTGCATATTGAGCAAGGAACTTGTATAGTTGGCATTAAATACGGGCCTATTGGATACCACACTTAATTTAGCACTATATACTCCTGTAGAAAGTACCGACTCAATTGTGATATAAAAATTGCAGTCAATTTTCTCCTCCGCTCCATAGGTATCGTTAGACCACTTACGCTGATTGATAAAGTCCTTGAGTTGTGATTGGAGTTGTACAAAAGTTTTTGGATCTACTTGATTGTCCACCTTGCTACTTTGAATACTAATAGTCGCAGACAATTCCTGCCCTTTTGCAATGAATACAAAATTGTAAAAAAATAAAAACAGTATAAAAGTTTTACGCAACATGACTTTTGATATTGGTTCCCTAAAATACAAAAACGTCCTGACACCATAAAGATTCCATGACGTTTTCATGCTTATTTTAAAGATTAACGGAAAAGATCTGTCTCTTCGTTGTTTCTGTAATAAATTTTATCGTCAATGAATTCTGCAGTAGCTAAAATTGCAGGATTCGGCATACGCTCATAGGCTTTTGAGATTTCTATTTGCTCTTTATTCTCATGAATTTCTTCTAAGCTGTCTGTATGGCTTGCAAACTCTTCTAGTTTAGAGTGTAATTCTTCTCTAATAGAAATATTGATTTGGTTTGCTCTTCTAGCTATAATTGAGATAGACTCATATAGATTACCAGTTTTAGCTTTTAATGCTTTTAAACTTTTTGTTTCTACAACAGCAGGTGTATTGGCACCCATATGTCTTCTTAGTTTACTCATTTCTTTATATTTAAAAAATTATCAGTTTGTTTTTTTATTTTTTTTGCTTCAGGCATCAATGGACTATCACTAAAACGATCCACAAAATCATTGTATTCAGCAATTACTTTTTCAAAACGCTCTTTTTGCTTTTCTGCAAAGCTGTTTTCAGCAAATTGGTAATAGGCTTTTACCGTAAGTAATTTGTACTTGTCAGCATTTTTAGAATCGGGATAATTGTCCGACAATAAACCGTAAGAAATTGCCGCTGCACGATACAGGGCAAGGTTTTCATACAAGGAAGCAGTTTTAAAATCTTTTAATTCCAATTTAGCTCTACAAGCATCAATTACTTCGGTTGCTTCTTTCACTCTTGCACTATTTGGATGTGCATCAATAAAAGCTTGCATTAATTGAATGGATTTATTGGTAGTAGTTTGATCCAATTCTGGTTTAGGTGAACGCTTAAAATAAGTATATGCTCTATAAAATTCGGCGTCTTCGGAACGAGCTGTGTTAGGGAAATATTCAATAAATGTTTTGAATAAATTTTCGGCCAAATCATACTCTTTATCTAAATAATAAGAATTTGCCCATTTCAAATACAATTCTTCGTAGCGAGGAGAACCTTTTACAAAAGGCATCACGTTTTCGAAAAGTTGTTGTGCGTTTCTGTACTTTTTGGCTTCAAAATACTTTTCCGCCATTTGCACTTTATAGTCAGTATCCTTGTTTTTCAAAACTTGTTGAAATTTCGAAGTACATGCAGACATGCTTATGATCACTAAAAAGAGGGCAATTATTCTATTCATACAGGGTGGCAAAATTAACTAATAATCCCCAATTTAAGTCGAAAAAGATTGCGAATAAAGGCTTAGAAGTTAAGAAATAGCTAAAACAGGCTTAATAACCAATTATTTAGGTGGTTTCGGCCCCAATCAGTCCATTTCTTGGCGCTCAGGCATACTATAAGAAAGGCCTCAAAACAAAATAGCCCGGCAAATGCCGGGCTATTTCTATACTAAAAGAGGAGTATGATTACCCTTCTTTGTTTTCGTCTAATTTAGCCTTGATTTCTGCCAAAGCGCCTAAATCACCCAAAGTAGATTTTTCTACTTTAGCTTGGATGGTTTTAACTGCTTTTTTAGTTTTCTCAGAATCAGCTTTCGCTTCTTTCTTAGCGGCTTCTTTTTCTTCTACAATGTTTTGTTCCCAGATTCTTGCATGAGAAACTACAATTCTCTTTTCATTGCGATCAAACTCGATTACCATGAATTGAGCAGTTTCTTCTGCTTGAACTTGCTTACCATCTTCTTTTGCAAGGTGACGGTTAGGTGCAAAACCTTCTAAGCCATGAGGCAATTGTACGATTGCACCTTTATCGTCTTTACGAACGATGGTACCATCATGAATAGATCCAATTGCAAAAGTTTCTTCTAATGCATTCCAAGGATCTTCTTCTAATTGCTTATGACCTAATTGTAATTTTCTGTTTTCTTTGTCGATGTTCAAGATGATGATGTCGATTGACTCACCTACTTTCACATACTCAGAAGGGTGATTGAAACGCTTCAACCAGCTTAAATCGCTGATGTGAATCATTCCACCAATTCCTGATTCTAATTCAACAAATACGCCATAAGGAGTGATGTTTTTCACTAAACCTTTGTGCTTGCTGTTTTCAGGGAATTTGTTTTCGATTGCATTCCAAGGATCTTGTGTCATTTGTTTAATGCTCAAGCTCATCTTACGTGCATCTTTATCTAAAGTAACCACTTTCGCTTCATGCTCATCTCCTAATTTGAAGAATTCTTTAGCATTAATTGGCGTGTTAGCCCAAGTGATTTCAGATACGTGTACTAAACCTTCAACACCTGGTTGAATTTCTAAGAACGCACCGTAATCCTCGATGTTAACTACTTTACCTTTTACAACACTACCCTCATCTAAATCAGCAGGTAATACATCCCATGGGTGTGGAGTTAATTGTTTTAAACCTAAGCTGATACGTTTTTTATCATCATCAAAGTCTAATACAACAACTTGAATTTTTTGATCCATCTTAACCACTTCACTTGGATGAGAAATTCTACCCCAAGAGATATCAGTGATATACAATAAACCATCTAATCCACCTAAGTCCATAAAGGCTCCGAAGTCAGTGATGTTTTTAACAACACCTTCTAACACCTGGCCTTTTTCCAACTTACTCATGATTTCGGCACGTTGTGCTTCGATATCACTTTCGATTAATGCTTTATGTGATACAACGGCATTCTTGATTGTTTCGTTAATCTTAACAACTTTGAACTCCATTGTTTTACCTACGAATTGATCATAATCTGTAACTGGCTTAACGTCAATTTGAGAACCTGGCAAGAAAGTTTCCATACCAAATACATCAACAATTAATCCACCTTTTGTTTTGCTTGTAACTAAACCAGTAACAACTTCACCAGTTTTATGTACTTCCATAATACGCTCCCAAGCACGGAAAATACGAGCAGATTTACGGCTTAAGTGAAGATTACCATCACGGTCTTCTTTTTCTACAACCATAACTTCAACTGTATCACCAGTTTTAACACCATTGGTGTCACGGAATTCATTCAATGATACTAGACCATCACTTTTAAAACCAATGTTTACAACAACATCTGTTTTAGTTAAAGCAACGACTAAACCATTCATGATTTCTCCGTCATTAATTTGTACGAAAGTGTCATCATACACTTTGTCATACTTTACTCTTTCTGCTTCAGCATAATGACTCACATTACGTTTGTCAACGCT
>JBDKLP010000034.1:0-23350 GCA_039795575.1 Bacteroidota bacterium
TTAAAAAAGTTTTTTGAAGGTTTTGATTTTGCGATGCAAAATGGAGCTAACAACACAAGTGCTATCGCACCAACAGTTGTTACAAATACAACTCGTTCATCAGATTCAATTGATTGGACAAAAGAAATCAATGTGTATCGTTTGATATTAGGTTATCGTAATAAAGGACACTTAATTGCAAAGACCAATCCAATTCGTCCAAGAAAAGATAGACAAGCCAACTTGGACTTGTCGTTTTTTGGTTTAAGTGATGCCGATTTAAATACCCATTTCAATGCAGGTAATTTATTAGGCATTGGTGTAACAAGTTTGCAAAACATCATAGATCATTTGCAAAATATATACGCGAAAAATATTGGAATTGAATATAAATACATTTCAGACCAGCATAAAGTAAATTGGTTGACCAATGAAATGGAACATAATTTTTCAGAACCAATTAATTTGGATCAGAAAAGACGCATCTTGGAGAAATTGAATCAGGGCGTTATTTTCGAAAAGTTTTTACATACCAAATATATTGGTCAAAAAAGGTTTTCATTAGAAGGTGGGGAAGCAACCATTGCTGCTTTAGATGCGATTATCAATCAAGGTGCAGAAAATGGGGTGCAAGAAGTGGTAATTGGCATGGCGCACCGTGGTCGTTTGAACGTGCTTGCTAATATTATGGGAAAAACCTATGAACAAATTTTTAGTGAATTTGAAGGAACTGCAGTGCTGGATCAAACGATGGGAAGTGGTGATGTTAAATACCATATGGGTTATAGCTCGGAAGTAGAAACGATTACTAAAAAGAATGTGCATTTAAAATTAATGCAAAACCCTTCACATTTAGAAGCGGTGGATCCAGTGGTATTGGGATTTGCGCGCGCAAAAGCCGATGTGTTGTATGAAAAGGATTTTAATAAAGTGTTGCCTATTTTAATTCATGGTGATGCATCGGTAGCAGGACAAGGCATTGTGTATGAAATTTTGCAAATGTGCAATTTGCATGGTTATAGAACTGGAGGTACGATTCATTTTGTAATTAATAACCAAATTGGTTTTACTACCGATTTTGATGATGCAAGAAGTGCCAACTATTGTACATCGGTGGCGGCCATGGTGCAAGCACCTGTATTGCATGTAAATGGTGATGACGCCGAAGCAGTTTACAAAGCAGTAGTAATTGCTACCAAGTATCGTCAAACTTATCATTCAGATATTTTTGTGGATATGGTTTGTTACAGAAAGCATGGTCATAACGAAGGGGATGATCCAAAGTATACACAACCTCATTTGTATAAATTGATTGATCAACATAAAAATCCTAGAGAAAAATATGTTGAGTTTTTAATGCAAAATGGAACTGCCGATGCGCAAAATATGGCGAAAGAAATGGAGCAAAAATTTTGGTCCGATTTGCAGGCACGTTTAGATGAAGTGAAACAAAATCCTTTGCCTTATAAATACCAAGCACCAGAATTGGCTTGGAAAGCCATGCATAAAGCAACACCTGCAGATTTTGAAGTTTCACCCGACACAAGCATTAGTGCAGATAAAGCAAAATATATTTTTAATGCTTTAATGAAATGGCCAGAAGGATTTACGCCATTAAAAAAAGTAGAAAAATTAATTCAAGAGAAAGTAAAGTTATTTGAAACTGAAAATAAAATTGATTGGGCAACCGGTGAATTAATGGCTTATGCATCCTTGTTGTCGGAAGGGAAAACTGTTAGGATGAGCGGACAGGATGTGAAGCGCGGAACTTTTAGTCATCGTCATGCAGTATTGTTTGATGAAAATACTAATGAGCAATATTGCCGCTTAGATCATGTGTCACAAAATCAACAACCATTTAGAATTTACAATTCCTTGTTAAGTGAATATGGTGTATTAGGTTTTGAATATGGTTATGCATTGGCGAATGCACAAGCTTTGGTAATTTGGGAAGCACAGTTTGGAGATTTTTCTAATGGAGCGCAAACCATCATTGACCAATTTATTGCAGCTGGAGAACAAAAATGGCAAAGACAAAATGGAGTAGTGATGTTATTGCCTCATGGATATGAAGGACAGGGGCCTGAACATAGTAGTGCACGTTTAGAAAGATATTTACAATTGTGTGCCGAATACAATATGGTAATAACAAATATTACTACAGCAGCCAATTTCTTCCATGCATTGCGTCGTCAATTAACCTGGAATTTCCGTAAACCAATGATTAATTTTTCGCCTAAAGCGAATTTGAGAAGTCCTTGGACTTTTAGTGATATCAAAGATTTTACTGAAGGAGGTTTCAAGGAAGTGATTGATGATAGTTTTGTAACTGATCCAACGCAGGTTAAAAAAGTATTGTTCTGTTCAGGTAAAATTTCATACGAGCTGGCCGAAAAACAAAAAACTGAAAATAGAAACGATATTGCCATTGTGCGTTTAGAGCAATTGTATCCATTGCCTGTAAATCAAATCAAGGCATTGCAGCAAAAGTATGAGAAAGCTGTATGGTTCTGGGTGCAGGAAGAGCCTTTGAATATGGGTGCTGCAGGTTTCTTGCAAATGAATTTAAAAGCTATTAAGTTTGGTGTGATTAGCAGACAATCAAGCGCATCTACTGCAACGGGCTATATGAAAGTTCACGCCAAAGAACAAGCTGATATTATAACAACCGCGTTTTCGATTTAATAAATAATTAGTAACTATTATGATTTCTATAAAAGTACCAACCGTAGGAGAGTCAATTACAGAAGTAACCTTGTTAAAATGGACAAAGGCCGAAGGAGCATGGGTAGACCGTGACGAAGTAATTGCAGAATTAGAAAGTGAAAAAGCCACTTTTGAAGTGAATGCTGAACAAGCAGGTGTTTTATTCCATAAAGCAAAAGAAGGAGATAGTATATTAATTGGAGATGTATTAGCAGATATCGATGAGACCGCTCCTAAGCCAGCTCAAGCGGAGACGCCAGCAGCAACTGCTACAATACAAACGCCATCAGCTCCAACAAGTCAAGCGCCTGTAACAGCTGTTCCAAATAATATTAAAGCTACCCCTGTGGCAGCTGCAATTATCGCAGATAAGAAAGTAGACACTGCACAAATTAAAGCAAGTGGCTATGCAGGAAAAATAACCAAAGTAGATGTGTTGGATGCATTGAACAATCCAGGTAAAATTCAATTTGCTGGACAGGAATTATTCTCTCGAAATGTGCGTCCAGAGAAAATGAGTAACCTACGTAAAACCATTAGTCGTCGTTTGGTGGAAGCAAAAAATACCACTGCTATGTTAACTACTTTTAATGAAGTAGACATGACTGCGATTATGCAAATCAGAAAGCAATTTAAAGATAAGTTTAAAGAAGCGCATGGAGTAAACTTAGGTTTTATGAGTTTCTTTGCAAAAGCATGTGCGATTGCTTTAACTGAATGGCCTAGTGTTAACGCGTTTATTGACGGAGATCAATTATTATATCATGACTATGCAGATATTAGTATTGCAGTGAGCACACCAAGAGGTTTAACTGTGCCCGTGATTCGTAATGTAGAAAGTTTGAGCATGGCAGAAATTGAAAAGAATGTGATTGTCTTAGCGGGCAAGGCTAGAGATTCAAAATTAACTACCGAGGATTTAACAGGAGGTACCTTTACTATTACCAATGGAGGTGTATTTGGAAGTTTAATGAGTACACCTATTATCAATATTCCACAGTCTGCTATTTTAGGTATGCATAAAATTCAAGACCGACCAATGGCAGTGAATGGGGAAGTGAAAATTTTACCTATGATGTATTTGGCATTGAGTTATGACCATCGCATTATAGATGGTCGTGAAAGTGTTGGATTCTTGGTAAGAGTAAAAGAGTTGTTAGAAAATCCTGCTTTATTATTAATTGGCAAAGATCCAGTTGCTAGTTTATTAGAATTGTAATGCATTTTGCAGTTCATCAAGATATTGCCGATAAATTATTAGCTGCTTACCATGGGGAAGAGCCGCTTGCCAATTATTTGAAAAAATATTTTGCAGCAAATAAGAAACATGGTAGTAAGGATCGAAAAAATATTAGCGCTATATGTTTTGCGCATTTTAGAAATAAGGCCAAGCAATTTCCTTTAGCTGAACATATTTCAGAGGCGATTGATGCGCCTGTATTTATTCAATCGCATCAAATACAGCCCTTATTGTTTATTCGTATTCGCCCATGGCAAAAAGAAAAAGTAATTCTAAAATTACATGCCGCCAACATCGAATACAAGGAAGTCAACGAAAATGCATTTGCTTTCCCAAACACAACTTCTTTGCAAAATATATTGGAGTTGAACAAGGAAGCAGTGATACAAGATTTTAATTCTCAAGCCATTGCTGAATTATTAAAACTGGTACCTACAAGCGTGGAGCATCCTATTCAAGTATGGGATGCATGTGCTGCAAGTGGTGGGAAAACCATTTTAATGTTTGATACGATGTCGAATATTAAAATGCATTTATCGGATGTGAGAGAAAGTATTTTATTTAATGCGGATAAGCGTTTGCAGGAAGCGGGGATACGTCCAGCCAGTGTTCAAGAGATTGATTTAACCCAAGCTTTTGAAATAAAGAAACCATTTGATTTTGTATTTGCCGATGTGCCTTGTTCTGGGAGTGGCACATGGGGTAGGACTCCGGAACAATTATCATATTTTACAGAAGCTCAACTAGAAAAGTACAAGAAATTACAAGCTAAAATATTACATAATATCATACCCGCTGTAAAATTAAATGGTCATTTGTTATTGGCAACTTGTTCTGTTTACAAGGATGAAAACGAAAATAATGTAGCTGCATTATTGGCTACGGGAAAGTTTAAAGTTGTGAAACAACAATATTTTACAGGGTATGAGCAACAAGCTGATACTTTATTCGGTGCATTGCTTGAAAAAATAGCAAATTAAAATAAATAGTGTGTGATCTATTTATCAATAAGATTAAGTTAAGCTTGGTATTAATGCGCCGCTTTGGATAATGCCGCCAGCCACTACATCATCTCCTTCATAAAATACAGCACTTTGACCAGGGGCAATGCTTTTTACATTTTGATAAAACCTTGCATTCACGCCATTGTCGGTATGCGAAAGAGTACATAAAGCACCACTATCATGGTATCTAAT
This sequence comes from Bacteroidota bacterium, assembly GCA_039795575.1. Classification (GTDB taxonomy): domain Bacteria; phylum Bacteroidota; class Bacteroidia; order Chitinophagales; family Chitinophagaceae; genus Sediminibacterium. Next base: position 5,122 of record JBDKLP010000034.1, read on the forward strand.
TTTGGCCATTAGATCGGTAGGGCCTTCTAAATGGTCATACTTGATCCAATTGATTTTAGCTACCAACATATCATTGGAGTCCAAATCTTTCTCTTCGCCTATCACAACCATATTTTTCACAGGATCAATCGCTGTTACATATGCGGGTTTACCCAAAGCAATTTCTAGACCCTTTCTTTGTCCGATAGTATAAAAAGGGTAGCCCTTATGTTTGCCTAATCTTTTTCCATGGGTGTCTACAAACCAACCTCCATTCACTTTTTCTTCTAACCCTTCTACACGTCTTTTTAAGAATCCACGGTAATCATTATCAGGTACAAAACAAATTTCGTAGCTCTCACTTTTTTTAGCTAACTCTGGATAGCCTAAATCAATGGCCATTTGACGGATAGCTGATTTATGCATTCCACCTAATGGTAAAATAGTACGACTTAATAAATCTTGATCTACTCCCCATAATACATAACTCTGATCCTTGGTTTCATCTAATCCTTTTGAGATCACATAGCGCCCATTGGTATGTTGACGCACTTTTGCATAGTGTCCGGTGGCGATAAAATCACAACCTAAAGCGTCTGCTCTTTTTAACAAGGCTCTCCATTTAATATGCGTATTGCACATTACACAGGGGTTAGGAGTGCGTCCTGCTAAATATTCCTCTACGAAGTTATCAATTACAAAATCGCCGAATTCTTCTCTAATATCTAATATATAATGTGGGAAGCCATTGTTAACCGCAGCTAAACGAGCATCATTAAAGGAGTCAATATTACAACATCCTGTTTCTTTTCCATTGGTATTGCTGGTGGAGTAATCCCAGGTTTTCATGGTGATACCCACCACTTCATAACCTTCATTGTGCAACATTAATGCTGCTACTGTACTATCAATTCCGCCGCTCATTGCGACTAAAACCTTTCCTTTTTTGCTCATAGTCATTGGCCAGTTAAAAGTTGGCTTGGCACAAAATTACTTCATTTTGTTAAGTTTTTCATTTTGGGGGTAAATGAAAGGCGGCTTTTTATTGTTGAAAAACGAAAAATCCTATCTTCACTGCCATATAACGACAAAATTTAAGAAAATGATCAAATTACAAGTAATCGGAAATTTGGGCAAAGATGCTCAAGTAAACAATGTGAATGGAAAGTCTGTAATCAACTTTAATGTTGCCCATACAGAACGTTTTAAAGATGCACAAGGCAATCAAAAAGATAGAACTACTTGGGTAGATTGTTCTTATTGGACAGATCGAACTGCAGTAGCCCCTTATTTAAAGAAAGGTACACAAGTATATGTGGAAGGTACACCCGATGTAAGAACTTATACTACTGCAGATGGTCGTAATGGTGCTTCATTAACCTTACGTATCGCTTCGGTTCAATTATTAGGTGGAAGAACAAATGGTGGAGATAGCCCAGCTCCAGATCAAAGTGCTGGTGCTACCTATACACCTAATGCAGCTGCTAATAATGAAGATGCAATGGCAGACGATTTGCCATTTTAATTTCTTAGTAACTAAATTTATAAAGGTGTACTTCGGTGCACCTTTTTTTATGTGTAAATTTGTAAAATCAATTATTGTGCGCATTTAAATTTTGAAATTTATTTTATGAGTGAATCCATTTATACCTATGAACAATTAGCTGATTTCAGTTTGAATGTGTTTTTAAAGATGGGCTGTTCCAATGAAGACGCTGACTTAGCCACAAAGGTATTGTTGTCGGCTGATTTAAGGGGTATTGATAGTCATGGTATTGCGCGTTTGGTGGGCTATGTACGTTTATGGGAGGCAGGAAGAATCAATGCCAATCCTACAATCAAAATAGTGCATGAAACGCCTTCCACTGCAGTGGTTGATGGAGATAAAGGCTTGGGATTGGTCGTGGCTCCTAAGGCCATGCAAATTGCAATGGACAAAGCGAGGCAAGTGGGTACGGGCTGGGTAAGCGTTAAAAATAGTAATCATTTTGGAATCGCTGGGTATCATGCAATGATGGCATTGCAATCAGATATGATTGGGATGGCTATGACCAATGCAAGTGCATTAGTAGCTCCTACTTATGCTGCAGAAAAAATGTTGGGCACCAATCCCATTGCAGTAGCCGTACCTGCTGGAAAGGAAGCCTCCTTTGTAGCAGACTTTGCTACTACCACGGCCGCCAATGGGAAATTGGAAATTGCACAAAGAAACAATCAGCCCATTCCATCCGGTTGGGCACAGGATGCAAATGGATTTGCAAGCAATGATGCGCATATTTTAAAGCAAGGAGGTGCCTTGTTGCCCTTGGGTTCTGAAAAAGAATTAGGGAGTCACAAAGGATATGCATTAGGGAGTATTGTTGATATATTTAGTGCTGTATTAAGTGGTGCGAGCTTTGGTCCTTGGGTGCCCCCATTTCCAGCTTATGTTCCCATGCCTGAGAATATGCCAGGTGAAGGATTAGGTCACTTTTTAGGAGCCATGCGCATTGATGCTTTTAGACCAGCCACTGAGTTTAAGAATAATATGGATATTTGGTTGAACCGATTTAGAAATGCCAAACCGGCCAATGGATATGATCGAGTATTTGTGGCAGGAGATATCGAAAGGAATATGGAAAGGGAGCGAATGAAAAATGGCATTCCTTTGGTGGAAGCAGTAGTGCAAGATTTAGAGGGGTTGGCGCACAAATTTGCTATGAATTGGAAACATTAATTAATGCCTAATTTAAGCAAGACTAACGCGTGTTTTGAGATTTACTTTTTACCTTTGAGCCTCTTAAAAGTTGAATAATAATTTACGATTATGAAGATAATGAAGTTTGGTGGCACCAGTGTTGGAAAGCCAGAACGTATGCACCAGGTATCTCAATTAATTACTAGAGACAATGAATCTACCATTGTAGTGTTAAGTGCTTTGAGTGGTACGACCAATGCATTGGTTACGATAAGTGATTTTTTAGCTAAAGCCGATAAAGCAGGCGCCACGAATCAAATTGAAACGCTAGAAAAGCATTACCGTGCGTTTATATTAGATTTATTAAAATCAGAAGCCTTAGTAGCAAAAGCCAATTCAATTATTGATGAGCATTTTGAGTTTTTAAAAATTACCCAACGTATTTCATTAAGCGATGCTTTGAATAGAGATATTTTAGCACAGGGCGAATTGATGAGTACTAAATTATTTTCTTTGTATTTAGAGCAGGAACAAATCGAACATGCCTTAATTCCTGCTTTGGAGTTTATGCGTTTGGATGCTAATGATGAACCTGATTTATCTTTAATAAAAGAAAAGTTAAGTGCAGTATTGGCATTGCATCCAACCAAAAAATTATTTATTACTCAAGGATATATTTGTAAAAATGCAAAAGGAGAGGTAGATAATTTAAAAAGAGGGGGAAGTGATTATACCGCATCTTTAATTGCAGCAGCTGTTAAAGCTTCTGTATGTGAAATTTGGACAGACATAGATGGCATGCATAACAATGATCCACGTGTAGTAGATAAAACCGTTGCGATTGAACAATTGAGTTTTGATGAAGCTGCAGAGTTGGCTTATTTTGGAGCAAAAATTTTACATCCTACTTGTATTTGGCCAGCACAACAAGAAAATGTGCCTGTAAAATTATTGAACACTATGGAACCTTCTGCAGCAGGTACAGTCATTAAAAAAGAAGCGGGGACAGTTGGAGTGAAAGCGGTTGCTGCCAAGGATGGAATTATTGCTGTGAAAATTAAAAGTAGCAGAATGTTATTGGCTTATGGTTTCTTGCGAAAAATCTTTGAAGTGTTTGAAAAATACAAAACACCTATCGATATGATTACCACTTCGGAAGTGGCTGTTTCTGTAACGATTGATAATGATTTGCATTTAAATGAGATCATTGAAGAGTTGAGCAATATTGCTTCGGTTGAAGTGGAAAAAGACCAGACCATCGTTTCGATAGTGGGTAATGAAATTGCAAAGACTGCATCAATTTTAAATAAATTATTTACAGCGATTGATGAAATACCTGTTACTATGGTAAGTTATGGTGGAAGCCCGCACAATATTACTTTGTTGTTGCCTAATGCGTATAAAACCAAAACATTACAATTGGTGAATAAAGGATTGTTCAATTTATAATCAAACTGAATACTTAATCCTCGACTCGCCCTGCGCGTTGCTCGAAACCTCGTCTCAGATTAGTATTCAGTTTTCTCAAAATAGTTTTAAGGCAAATATTCAATTATGAATTATTTGCCTTTTTTATTTTTAGTGTCATTCACGGCTGAGAGCGAAAGTATATAAAATAAAAAAGGCTTCGAAAAATCGAAGCCTTTGATAATATTTATGGATTGCAATTAAATAAACAACAATGCGTCTCCATAAGAGAAGAAACGGTATTTATCTTTAATAGCTTTTTTGTAAGCTTCCATTGCTAATTCATATCCTGCAAAAGCACAGGTCATAATTAACAAACTAGTTTTTGGTAAGTGAAAATTCGTTACCAAGCTATCTGCAATATTAAAATTGTAAGGAGGGTGAATAAAGTGATTTGTCCAACCTTCTGCTGGTTTTAATAAACGTTGTGCAGTTACGCTACTTTCCATTGCACGCATTGCAGTGGTGCCAATAGAACAAACACGACGACCATTTTCTTTAGCTGTGTTAATGATGCGACAAGCGTCTTCATCAATTTTAAAATATTCAGCATCCATTTTATGTTTGCTTAAATCCTCTACTTCAATAGGGCGGAAAGTGCTTAATCCAGTATGCAAGGTTACTTCTGCAAAACGTACGCCAATAATTTCGGCACGCTTAATCAATTCCTTGCTAAAGTGCAAACCTGCAGTTGGAGCAGCAACAGCACCTTCGTGCTTTGCATATACTGTTTGGTAGCGATCTTTATCTTCTTCGTCTGGTTTGCGCTTAATGTATTTAGGTAAAGGAGTTTCGCCTAAAAATTCTAACATTTTCTTAAAGCCTTCATCATCACCTTCCCATAAAAAACGAATGGTACGGCCACGGCTAGTTGTGTTATCAATCACTTCAGCTACTAATTCTTCGTTTTCCCCAAAATACAATTTGTTGCCTACACGAATTTTTCTTGCGGGATCAACAATTACGTCCCATAAACGATTAGGCTTATTCAATTCTCTAAGTAAGAAAACCTCAATTTTAGCCCCTGTTTTTTCCTTACGCCCATACATTCTAGCAGGGAAAACCTTGGTATTATTCACTACAAAAACGTCTTTGTCGTCGTAATACTCTAATAAATCGGAGAAATGGCGATTTTCCATATGTCCATTTTGACGGTTTACTACCATCAAACGGCTGTCTTCTCTACGTTTGGTTGGATACTGTGCGATCAGATTTAAAGGAAGATCGTACCTAAATTGAGAAAGTTTCATTGTGTCTATGATTTTAAGATGATAGCCACATTAAGTTTACTACAGCCTTACGGGGCAGTTCGCTTCATGTTACGGCATGAAAATAATGGACGCAAATGTACAACTTTAGCAGTAAATTTGTAACACAAGTATTTGCCTTGAATCTGTACTTTTTATGCAAAAAACATTAGTTTTGCAAACAATTGTTAGTTTAAGGAGAACTTGTTCTAAAACAATAAATTATGCTTAGAGCTAAATGGTGGAAAGTATTGTCATTTGTGTTGTTATTGTATACCTGTACTTATGGCTTCTTGGTGAAAGTGCCTCGATTGGATGATCGCATGAAAGAGTCTATACGAAACTTTTTCTTTCATGTGCCAATGTGGTTTGGCATGATGATTCTATTTTTTGTTTCACTCTACTATGCAATCAAATATTTAAGATCAGGAGATTTAGTGCATGATGTGTATTCATTTGCATACGCTTCGATGGGATTGGTATTTGGAGTACTTGGAATTATTACTGGTGCTTTTTGGGCCAATTATCAATGGGGAAGTCCTTGGGTTGGAGATCCAAAACAAAATGGAGCGGCCATTGCATTATTAATTTATTTTGCCTATTTCGTATTAAGAGGAAGTTTATTAGATATCGAAAAACGAGCACGTTTATCGGCGGTGTATAATATTTTTTCTTTCTTCATGTTGTTTCCAACGCTTTGGATATTACCTAGACTGACTGAGTCCTTACATCCTGGAGGTCAGGGTAGCGAAGGCAATCCGGGTATCAATGGGAAGGATATGACCGCTAATATGCGCACTGTTTTTTATCCTGCAGTAATAGGTTGGACTTTGCTAGGTGTATGGATTAGCACCATTCGCATTCGTATTCAATTATTGCAACTCAAAAAAGAAGGTCTTTTATAAAACTATCAACTAACCCTTAATAATATATTATGTTCAATTTATTACAAACTCAGGTCGCAAATAACGAAGGTATTATGGTACAAAATGGTAAAATCTATTTAGTTATGACCATTGTATCTATCATTTTAGTTGGCCTATTTATTTATGTTGCAAGCATTGATAAAAAATTAACTCAATTAGAAAAAAAATAATTCATCAAAAGTAAAACGATTGTTATGACAGCAAATCAAGAATACAGTTTTTTTCAGAGCGTAGAACGAAGTTTTGATAAAGCATCTCAATATACAAAGTGGGAGGCTGGAATCTTAGAACAAATTAAAGCTTGTAATAGTATTTATAGTATGCGTTTTCCGGTGAAAATGGATGACGGACGCATTGAGGTAATTGAAGCCTATCGTGTACAACATTCTCAACACAAGTCACCATGTAAAGGGGGGATTCGTTTTAGCATGGCAGTGAATCAGGATGAAGTAATGGCATTGGCTGCTTTGATGACTTATAAATGTGCGATTGTGAATGTGCCATTTGGGGGTGCTAAAGGAGGGATTAAAATTAGTCCTAGAACATTAAGTCCGTATGAATTGGAAAAGATTACGAGAAGATATACTTCAGAATTGGTAAAGAAAAATTTTATTGGTCCTGGTATTGATGTTCCTGCACCCGATTATGGAACCGGTGAAAGAGAAATGGCATGGATTGTTGATACCTATCAATCATTAAAGCCAGGTGAGATAGATGCAGCGGGTTGTGTTACTGGAAAGCCTATTTCATTAGGTGGAGTAAGAGGCCGTAAAGAAGCCACTGGATTGGGCGTATTTTACGGAGTAAGAGAAGTTTGTTTAATGCCAGAAGTAATGGAAAAAGCGGGGTTGGCCGTAGGAATTGAAAACAAAAATGTAATTGTTCAAGGTTTAGGAAATGTGGGTTATTACACTGCAAAGTTCTTTAGAGAGCATGGTGCAAAAGTAATTGCTATTGCAGAGTACGAAGGTGCAATTTATTGTAAAGAGGGTTTGAATGAAGAAGCTGTTTTCCAACACCGTAAATCCACAGGAAGCATTTTAAATTTCCCTGGCGCAACAAATATCGAAAAGAGCGCTGATGCTTTGGAAATGGAATGTGATATCTTAATTCCAGCAGCATTAGAAAACGTAATTGACGGCAACAATGCACCTAAAATAAAAGCTAAAATTATTGGTGAAGCAGCGAATGGTCCATTAACACCCGAAGCAGACGAAATTTTTGCTAAGCGTGGAATTTTGGTGATTCCAGATATGTACTTGAATGCGGGTGGTGTAACTGTATCTTATTTTGAGTGGTTAAAGAACTTAAGCCACGTACGTTATGGTCGTTTAGAAAAACGTTTTACTGAGAATGCCAATATCAATATCCTAAAGCAAATTGAAGAGTTGACTGGTAAAAAAGTAACACAAGCAGAAAAAGAAATCATTGCACATGGGCCTGATGAAATTGATTTAGTGCATAGTGGATTGGAAGAAACAATGATTAATGCTACCAGAGAAATCATGGAAATTTGGAAAGCAAATCCTTCTATCCCTGATATGCGTACTGCAGCTTATGTGTGTGCGATTGATAAAGTAGGTACTTCTTATGCAGAATTGGGTATTTTCCCTTAATAGACAAGGGCTTAATACTATCATTTACTGTTAATTATATTCGGGGAAACCTTGCAGTGCAAGCAGTTTCCCCGTTTTTATTTGAGCTCCAATGGTTTCATGTCCATTGCTAGCAAAAAGAAATTCCGCTTCAAGAACTTGTTGGTATTGCAATAGTTGTCTGATGGTTTTGTCGTTAATTGGCACATTGGCTTCCTTACATTCAATAATAATCCAAGGTTTTTCCTGCTTATACACTACAATGTCAAAACGCTTTTGTAATTCTCCTAATTGAATTTGTTTTTCTACTGCAATGAGTGAAGCTGGATAATTACAAACTAAAACTAAATATTGTAATATATTTTGACGCACCCATTCTTCGGGTGTGAGGATTACCCAACGCTTTCTAAAAGGATCAAAAATTTCATCCTGGCCCTGTGTTTTGCGTATTTTAAAGGGATAAGATGGGTAATTTAAAGAGATCATAATATGTCCAATAAAATTTGTAATTTTATATATTAACTTGATTCAAAGATACGCTTATGAAAACGAAAGAAGAAATTGTAAACAATTGGTTGCCTAGGTACACAGGGGCAAGTTTAGATCAATTTGGAAAATATATCTTGCTGACCAATTTCAGCAACTACGTAAATATGTTTGCTGCTGCAAATGGGGTGGAAGTGATTGGTAAAGATAGACCCATGCAATGTGCTACTGCGGAAGGTATTACCATTATTAATTTTGGTATGGGGAGTCCAGGAGCTGCTACTATCATGGATTTATTAACTGCTATACAACCAGAAGCAGTTTTGTTCTTGGGCAAATGTGGAGGTTTAAAGAAAAGAAATACCATTGGTGATTTGATCCTGCCTATTGCAGCGATTCGTGGAGAGGGAACATCTAACGACTATTTCCCAGCAGAAGTACCAGCATTACCCGCATTCGCATTACAAAAAGCCATTTCAACAACCATTCGCGATAACAATGTAGATTATTGGACAGGCACTGTATATACTACCAACCGTCGCGTATGGGAGCATGATGATGAATTTAAAACTTATTTGACTAAGCTCCGTGCTTATGCGATTGATATGGAAACAGCTACCATTTTTACTGTGGGTTTTTACAATAAAATCCCAACAGGGGCACTTTTATTAGTGAGCGACTCCCCCATGATTCCAGAAGGAGTAAAAACGGAAGCTAGTGATAGTAAAGTCACAGCTGAATTTGTAGAGAGACATTTGAGAATTGGAGTGGAGTCATTGAAGCAATTAATCAATAACGGACAAACTGTACGCCATTTGAAGTTCTAGAAAAAATCAATTAGATAAAAAAGGTTTAAAAATTATATTCTATAAATTTTAAAACCTTTTAGTCCTTCCATAGAAAGGGGAACAGGATATATGCAAGTGCAATAATCATTAGATCAAAGCCTGCTAACATCCCTACTAAATGAGGGAGTCCATTTTGTACTACATCGGCAAATGCAATATTGGCGATGCGCATAAGCAAAAGGATTTGAGGTATAATTAATGGGAATCCTAAGATAGCCATGATTGCGGATGGTTGTTGTGCCTTGGCTGCAATGGCAGCTAAGAAACTAAATACCAAACTAAGGCTAATTCCTCCAATACAACTTATGCCAAAAAATAGCCAACCATGTTGTAAAGGGTTCCCAAGTAAGAGTGTAAATAAAAGCAAGCTTAATCCACTCATGAGTACCATTAAAATACTATTGTAGATAAGCTTCGAGAAAATAAAATGTATGGGGCTTGTAATGGTATAAAAATACAACATTCGGCCCCGGCCTTCTTGTAAAAAACTTCTTGCTACAGCGTTGATACAAATAAATAATAAAGTCACCCAAAATAAACCATTCCAAACCTTATCATCGGGTTGTCCCATAGAAAGGTATATTACAAAACTGGTTGAAGCAATATATAATAAGATGCCAAAAAAAGTGTATTGTTGGCGAAACTCCAACAATAAGTCTTTTTTTAGTAAAGTATATAAGGGGGTTATTTGCTTGCGCATATTCTACATCTTGGTTCGTAATTGTTTTTTTCGCCCAATACCACTGTACCTGCTTCTTCACTTGTACGATAGGAGATATTGGCCAAATGCCCACATTGTACACAAATGGCATGAAGTTTTGTAATGAAGTCGGCAATGGATAACAATTGAGGCATGGGGCCAAATGGTTTGCCTAAATAGTCCATATCTAATCCAGCAACAATCACTCTTTTTCCTTGCATGGCTAATTGTTCTGCTACACGAATTACATCCTCATCAAAAAATTGCGCCTCGTCAATGCCAACTACTTCAGCATTTTCTGCTAATAATAATATTTTACTTGAATGGTCCACAGGGGTAGAATGCACTGAATTGGCATCGTGACTCACTACTTTATTTTCATCGTATCTAGTATCAATCGCTGGTTTATAAATTTCCACTTTTAAATTGGCAATTTTTGCACGCTTTAGTCTTCGGATTAACTCTTCTGTTTTTCCACTAAACATACTTCCACAAATCACTTCAATAAAACCTCTTTTCTCACCTCTAATATTCTGTTCTATAAACATAATGGTACTTGTTATTTTTTATTTGTTGCCCCAAAAGTAAACATTCTTCATTGAGCTGCCGAATCTAAATAAGGACTCAATATTGTCATAGTTTTGGGAGTAGCGCCAGCATTTTGTATAATATAATCTTTTGCTTTTTGGCAATAGTTTTGATAATGGTTATTGGCTTGTAGGCATTCATTTAAAAATAGGACAAATGCAGCCTCATTTGAAATACTCAAACCTCCACCATCATTTCTTAGGCCAATGGCTTCAATATATTTTGCATCGTTAGGTCCCCAAATTACAGGAATACCAAATGCAGCTGGTTCCAGCACATTGTGTACGCCATCCTTTCCAAATCCGCCTCCTACATATGTTACAAATGCATATTGGTATAGGGTTCTTAATAATCCAATACAGTCTACAATTAACACAATGGGCTTTGCTTGAATCGTTCCAGAATTTAAAAGGGAGGAAAGGGTAATGGCATTAGGGAAACGATTTTTACACTGTTGGATACTTTTTGTATCCACATGATGAGGGACAATGATCCAATTGAACTGCGTAAAATGGGCAGTTGCTTTGGACAGTATTTTTTCATCCTCCTCCCAAGTACTACCAGCGATAATTTTTTTATCTGCACTTAATAATGATATCCATTCAATGGGAGTGGCTTGTGCTGCATTCTTCAAAACACGATCAAATCGAGTATCGCCTGTAATACTAACCTGTGCAGAAATTCCTATCTGCATAAGTAGTTGATAGGATGCTTGATCCTGTACTAAAATATGTGAAAAAAGAGAGAGCATTTGCTGGTACCATCTCCCATACCACTTAAAAAATATCTGATTCGAACGGAAAATTGCTGAAGCAAGTATTACAGGAATTTGATTGTTTTTTGCAGCTTTTAAATAGTAATACCAAAATTCATATTTAATAAAAACAATTAATTTTGGTTTTATTATTCCTATAAATTTATTTGCATTTTCAGGACCATCAAAGGGTAGGTAAGTAACGGCGTCTACGATAGGATCATTTTTTCGATATTTATAACCCGAAGGTGAAAAGAAGGTAACCCAAATACAATGCCTAGGGTATTTGGATTTAATGGTTTCAATAATAGGAAGTCCTTGTTCAAATTCTCCATAAGAAGCAGCGTGTATCCAAATAATTGGACCATTCATTTGTTGCAACTTACTATATATCTCTTCCCATACCTGGTTTTGCCCCAAACTCCATTCCTTGGCCTTTTTATTGAAAAGACCTAATAATTTGGCAATCCGTGGATAACAAAATAAGAATAACTTGTATAATAGCATGGAATAAGGTTCTAGGGGCAAAAATCGACCTTTTTATTGTAATTTTGGCAAAATTTATAGGATGCGAAAAATTCAGATGGTTGACACCAAAACCCAGTATTTAGCTATAAAAGAACAAGTAGATGCGGCAATACATGCCGTTTTGGATAGTGCAGCATATATTAATGGTCCTGCGGTGAAAGAATTTGCTCAAAATTTAGGCAAGTATTTAGGTACTGAACACGTTATTCCATGTGCTAACGGAACGGATGCTTTACAAATTGCGATGATGGCCTTGGATTTGCAACCAGGAGACGAAGTGATTACACCATCCTTTACGTATATCGCAACTACCGAAGTGGTCGCTTTATTAAAATTGAAGCCAGTTTTTGTTGATGTAGATCCAGTAACTTACTGCATGGATTTAGAAAGCTTGAAAAAAGCCATAACGCCTAAAACAAAGGCCATCGTTCCTGTGCATTTATATGGTCAAGCCGCTCCAATGGAAGCCATCATGGCAATAGCTAAAGAACATAATTTATTTGTGATTGAAGACAATGCTCAAGCCATTGGCTGTGATTATACTTTTTCGGATGGCACTAAAAAGAAAACAGGTACCATTGGACATATTGGTGCTACTTCTTTTTATCCTAGTAAAAACTTAGGGGCTTTTGGTGATGGGGGTGCATTGTTTACTAACGACCCTGCATTGGCAAGTAAAATGGCAATGATTGCCAATCATGGACAGTCAGAAAGATATTATCATGATGTGGTTGGGTGTAATTCTCGATTAGATGCTATTCAAGCAGCTATCTTAAATATTAAACTAATGCATTTGGATGCATATAGCAGAGCGAGACAAGCTGTAGCTAAGTATTATACAGAAGCATTTGCTAGCATTCCTGAAATTGTAACCCCTGCAACTGGCAATTATACTACGCATGTGTTTCATCAATATACCATGCAATTAAAAGGTGTTGATCGTGATCAATTTATTGCGCATTTAAATGCAAAAGCCATTCCATGCATGATTTATTATCCAGTGCCGGGTCATTTGCAAAAAATGTTTGGTGACCAAGATAATCAACACTTGGATTTGCCAGTTACCAATGCATTAACGCCTTGTGTATGTTCATTGCCCATACATACTGAAATGGATGAGGAGCAATTGGAATATATTGTAGCTGTAGTAAAATCTTTTTTTAATTAATTAAAGCGCAGTAAATGAAAATAGCTGTAGTAGGCACGGGCTATGTGGGCTTGGTAACGGGTACCTGTTTTGCAGAGACGGGCAATAAGGTAACCTGTGTAGATATAGATAGTGCCAAAGTAGAAAAATTGAGTGCTGGACAAATTACCATTTACGAGCCAGGATTAGAGAAGATTTTTTTAAGAAATATTAAAGAGGGTCGATTAAAATTTACTACGCAGTTGGAAGAGGCGATTGAGGAAGCGGAGATTGTATTTTTAGCTTTGCCTACGCCTCCAGGTGCAGATGGAAGTGCCGATTTAAAATATGTGTTGGGCGTAGCGGATCATTTAGGAAAAATTTTAAAGGGCTATAAAGTTATTGTTAATAAAAGCACGGTGCCCGTTGGTACTGCCGACAAAGTGCATGCAGCAATTGCCTTGCATTATAAGGGTGAATACGATGTAGTGAGTAACCCAGAGTTTTTAAGAGAGGGTGTGGCGGTGGATGATTTTATGAAGCCAGATAGAGTAGTGGTAGGTACAAGATCAGAAAGAGCAAAGAAATTAATGAGTGAATTATATGCGCCATTTGTAAGACAGGGTAATCCAGTGATATTTATGGATGAGCGTAGTTCGGAGTTAACGAAGTATGCTGCTAATAGTTTTTTGGCCACCAAGATTTCATTTATGAATGAGATTGCTCAGTTATGCGAAAGAATGGGAGCCGATGTGGACATGGTAAGAAGGGGCATTGGCAGTGACGAAAGAATTGGCAAACGATTTTTATTCCCTGGCATCGGATACGGAGGATCATGTTTTCCTAAAGATGTGCAAGCACTCATTATGTCCTCGGATGAAGTGGGATATGATTTTGAGATTTTAAAAGCAGTGGAGAAAGTAAATGCCAATCAAAAACTACATTTAGTGGAAAAGATTAAGGCATACTACAATAATAATATACAAGGCAAACATTTTGCATTGTGGGGATTGGCATTTAAGCCTAATACCGATGATATTAGAGAAGCGCCCGCATTGGCAATCATTGAAGCATTAACAAATGCAGGAGCTACAATAACAGCATATGATCCCGAGGCCATGTTGAATGTAAAAGCACAGATTGGAGATAAAATAAAATACGCTAATAATCAATATCAGGCATTAGAAGGTGCTACAGCATTAATCATTGCTACCGAGTGGAGCGAGTTTAGAACACCCGATTTTGAACGTATGGAGCAAACATTAGCCAACCATAAAATTATTTTTGATGGCAGAAATTTGTTCGATGTAACTAAGATGATTGAGCTTGGATATTATTATGAAAGTATAGGAAGAATGGGTTCAGAAAAATAAGCTTCCTAAATAAAAAAACATCATGAGTCAAAAAAGAGTTTTAATTACAGGGGCTGCCGGATTTTTAGGATCTCATTTATGTGATCGCTTTATAAATGAAGGGTACTATGTAATTGCGATGGATAATTTGATTACTGGGGACTTGCAAAACATAGCGCACTTGAGCGATCATCCTTGTTTTGAATTTGTACATCACGATGTAACTCATTATATTAATATTGAAGGATCCCTAGATTATATTTTACATTTTGCATCACCTGCAAGCCCCATAGATTATTTAAAAATTCCGATTCAAACCTTGAAAGTGGGTGCGATGGGTACACATAATTGTTTGGGCTTAGCCAAAGCAAAGGGCGCAAGAATATTAGTGGCAAGTACAAGTGAAGTATATGGTGATCCGTTGGTACATCCTCAAACAGAAGAGTACTGGGGAAATGTAAATCCAGTAGGTCCAAGAGGGGTTTATGATGAGGCAAAAAGATATATGGAAAGCATCACCATGGCTTACCATACTTTTCACAATGTAGAGACAAGAATCATCAGAATCTTTAATACCTATGGTCCAAGAATGCGCTTGAATGATGGAAGAGCATTACCTGCATTTATTGGTCAAGCCTTAAGAGGAGAGGACATGACTGTTTTTGGGGATGGTTCACAAACAAGAAGTTTTTGTTATGTTGATGATTTAGTAGAAGGTATTTATCGATTATTATTAAGTGATTATACACAACCAGTGAATATTGGTAATCCGAATGAAATTAGTTTAAAGGATTTTGCCGAAGAAGTATTGAAGTTAACTGGAAATACAGTGAAGATTGTGTACAAGCCTTTGCCAATTGATGATCCAAAGCAAAGGCAACCCGATATCACTAAAGCAAGAACCATTTTAGGATGGGCGCCCAAAGTAAATCGTGCGGAAGGTTTAAAAAGAACTTACGATTATTTTAAAGCATTGCCTCCTAGTGAGTGGACCAAATTGCCTAAAGAATTTACCTCAAAATAATTTTCACCTCATTTAATAATTATTTCAAGTGGCAATTCATAAAATTTTAGTTACAGGATCTAATGGACAATTGGGGTGGGAGTTATCTCAATTAGAAAAAGCCTATTCCAATTTTGAATTTGTATTTGTAGACAGAAATGCATTGGACTTATCCAAGCCAAATGAAATTAATGGCATCGTCAATTTATTTTCACCCGATGCGATCATTAATACTGCTGCATATACTGCTGTAGATAAGGCCGAGACAGAAGTAGCATTGGCCCATACTATCAATGCGACTGCGGTGGCCGAATTTGCTCGTATTGCTAAAGCGCATAATATTCCTTTTATTACCTATTCTACCGATTATGTATTCGGTGGCCATGCATCTGCTCCTTATCTGCCCGATACGAAAATTGAACCAATAAATGCTTATGGAAAAACAAAAGCAGATGGAGAGAAAATGGCATTGGACTTAAATCCCAACACCATTATCATTCGTACTTCTTGGGTTTTTAGTAGTCATGGTAATAATTTTGTAAAAACCATGTTGCGTTTAATGAAAGAGCGGGATGCCTTAAATATTGTGGGGGATCAGAAAGGGAGACCCACATATGCCAAAGACCTAGCTATTGCTACGCTTCAGATGCTCACTCAAATGAACCAAGGAAAGCATTTTAGCGGCATTTATCATTATGCCAATGAAGGTGTTACCACTTGGTTTGGTTTTGCTGAGAAAATTAAAGCCTTTGCTGAGCTTGAATGTGATTTAAAGGCCATTTCATCGGAACAATTTCCTACACCTGCAAAACGTCCCAAATATTCGGTGCTTTCAACGGAAAAAATAGAGCATGCACTGGGTATAAGTATACCACATTGGGAAACTGCGCTTGAAGCATGTATTGCTATTTTAAAAAATAGCTAATCAATATCATATTTTTACGCTTTTCGCTGGGCTAACTTTATACAAAATCTTAGCCATGAAAAACAAAATACTCATTGCTGTTGACTTAAGTGAACAATCTAATAGTATTATACAGCAAGGCATTGCTTTTGCCGAAAAAATGGATGGGGTAGTTGTAATTAGCTTTATCATTCCAGTGTACGTTGATTATTTACAATCCCAAATGGCGATGATCCCAACCCAATGGGATGAAATCTATCAAGTGCAAAAACAACATGCAATGGATGAATTACGAGCTATTCAATTAAAACATCCTAACACTGTTGTAGATTTATTTGTGGAAGTAGGGAATCCGAAATTTGATCTTATCGAAAAAGCCAACGAAATCAATGCAAGTTATATTGTCGTGGGTACTCATGGTAGAACAGGATTGTCTCATACTGTAATGGGAAGTACTGCCGAATATATTGTGCGTCATGCTACCATGCCCGTATTGGTAATTCCCATGGATAGATCCACTCACTAATGCTTTTTATGCTTACTCATTTTTTGACCAATTCTTTGTTCAATAAAATATTGTGTGCCCCAAGAATACACTATTAAGATGAGGAGTAATAAGCTAACGCAAATTGTTTTTTTGGTTTCACCATTTGCAAAGGAAACCCATTTATAAAGCTTGGGAATGCCGTAACCAATAACAAAGGCTTGGTTTAAATATACCGAGTAAGATATTTTACCTAAAAATTGCAAAGGCCTTATTTTAAGTAGATTACTTAGTATGCCATTCGTGTTGATCCAAACCCAAATGCTTATAGCAAAACTTAATGGGATGCAAAATTGAAGCAGGTATAAATAAGGAGAGAATTGTAAACTGGCTTGATGATAAAAGTACATGATGCCCACAATACCCAATATCATAATCCATTCAAATGCATTGGGTATTTTCATTGTTGAAGGTGCTGATGAAAATAAAAAGTAGCCTAAATTAAAGCAAGCGAGTCCTCTTACAAATCCGTAACTGCCTGTTAAGAAATAATTTTGTTGGTAGGCTAAAAAAATAAAACAACCTAAAGTAATGATGCCTATTAAATAATTTTTTCTTCTATGTATTGCAAGTAGGGAACAGCTTGCAAATACTATATAGGAAATCAGTTCACTCGAAATGGACCAAGATGGATAATTCATTCCAATTCCTGTTCCAAACAGTGGCGTCGCATTAGTTAATAATAAGGTATCTAAAGCTTGTGAAATATGCTGTTGATCAAAATGAGGATGCACAAAGTACCAGTATATGCAAGTGGAAAATAAGAGTAAGGGGTACAAGCGAATGAATCGCTTCTTTATAAATTGAAGAAAATCTTGTCCAGTGTTTATTTTGTTATTATAAGTGAGTGAAATAACATAGCCGCTTAAAATAAAGAAAAAGTCAACGAAAATATAGGACTCACGTACAAAGAAGTTATTTACTAATGCAACTGGGGCATTGTTGATATTTAAATGAAATAAGACCACAAAGAGTGCGAAGAGTCCCCTGAGTCCGTCTAGTTTATGAATGCGCTGCATGAGTGCAAAATAAGTAGAAATGGTCAAATTCTTGGATGGGCCTCGCTGTGCTCGGCCATCCTTTTCTTTTGGAAAATCCCAACATAGAAAAGCCTCAACGAAATAGGGTAGTTATTTTTGATGCCCCAAATTTTAGGTATACTCAGTTGCAAATTGTTGCACAATTTTCACAATGTCGCTACAATATAAAATTCAAGCAAGTTGCTTCGCAACTTATACAATTCAGCTGCAATCCAAATCACGAGCAAGCTCGCATTTGGCTTTTCGCTGTATTGTAATCGCTTTGCGATTTGCTTGATTTTATCTTTTCGCTCCATTGTGATCGCTACGCTCAGCTCCTTCCTTGCCTTGTCACATTTGGGCATGAAAAAAGCCCCAACTTTCGTTGAGGCTTTTCCTTTGGTTGCCTGACCTGGATTCGAACCAAGACAAACTGCACCAAAAACAGTCGTGCTACCGTTACACAATCAGGCAATCCCTATGCCA
>JBDKLP010000035.1:0-2547 GCA_039795575.1 Bacteroidota bacterium
ATGCAGTTACATAATATTCACTTACTCCATACACTAAAACACTATTGTATAATTTATTGGGATCGCTTCCAAAGTAAATATGATAACCTGTTGCATTTGGATTCACTGCCCATTTTAACCATGCATTTCTTCGCTCACTATCACCACGCAATGGAACAAAGTTTTGTACTGCACCGGGATTTGCTCCTTGTCCTTTTCCAAAAACACGTAGACCACTAATTGCAAACTTTGCACTTGGCATATGTATGTTCACCATTTTAATATAACGTGCTTCTATTGGTTTTGGCAACACTACATAATCATGCGGCACGTCTGTTGTATTCTTGGACTTATCTATAATTAAATTCCATGTTTTAGCATCATTGGATGCATACACTTGATACTGATGATAAATGTCTGTGTACTTTCCCATTAAATCAGAACCCTCATCGGCATAATTTATTTGAATGGCCTGTATGGTACTAATATTTCCTAAATCAGATTGTATCCACTCACCTTTATTACCAGTAGTTGCAGACCAATAGGTTTTTAAATTTTCATCTACTGCATTGTTGGCAGTGAATGCACTTAATGTACTTGATACTTGCACGGGTTTATTATAGTTCAACAACATCCATCCAGTAAATAAACTTGAATCATGATTTGCATTTTTTGTTGGCAGATAATGCGGATAGTCGCCATAAGATGTGTTGGTATACATCAATCCTTCATTATCAATTTGTGCTGGCCAAATTCCTAATCTTCTTTCAAAATTATTTTTTACACTAATCGCAATGGTACTGATATGCCACCAATTTTTATAGACATCCTGATAGGTTGCACCATGTCCTGCACCGCGCGCAAATCCTCCCGGCTTATAGGAGAATGGGTTGTGTTTTTGATAAGTGAATGGGCCCAATGGTTTATCACTCACATACACACCATCACCATATCCACTAAACTCTGTACCTGGTGCACCATATTGTAAATAATATTTTCCATTGTGCTTATTCATCCAAGCCCCTTCCATAAAAGGTTTTAAGAAAGTATTGTCTTGATGTTCACCAAAACGCTCCCATCCATGAATGCTATCCACCAAATGTATCATTGGTTTTTTTTCAGTGATAGGTTCAAAAGTTTTTCTATCTAACTCCTGTCCATAAATTGGATATAAATTACTTGAACCATGATAAATATATAAGCGGTTGTCATCGTCTAAAAATAATCCTGGATCCCAGGCACCTACTTTAAAACTATCTACTGCAATTTTCCAATCATTCTTTGTTGGATTCGTGCTATACCAAAGTGTAAAGTTTTTTTCATAGGTACTTCCAATTACAAATAAACTATCTCCCATAACCAATGTAGCTGGTGCACATAACTCATCATACACTTTGTTCCAAGGTCGTAAAAATTTATGTGGTAAAAATTTCCAGTGATTCATATCCTCACTCCACCAATAACCCCATTGATTGGTGCTGAATAAAAAATATTTATTGTCGTACACTGCAATTACCGGATCGGCTGTTGCACGATGTTTTCCATTTTGTACAAAATTGGGAATTGGGCAAAAGCCATAATCCAAATTAATAGGATTACAATAAGTGGCTTCACGGGTTTGCGCACTTAATTCCAGCAATGCAAAAGCCATTGCAAATAGCAAGACGAATCGTTTCATATAGCAATATTGTATATTAAATATATGAAATTATTACTCAGCTGCGTTTTCTAACATCCAATTTTTAAAGTTGGCAAAGCTTGCTCCCATTGGAATAGCTACTTTTTCTTTATCCAATAAAAATTGAACACTTGCAGGAATGGCGATGGTTTCACCAATAGCTCGCTCTACCACTTCGGGGAATTTAACAGGATGTGCTGTTTCTAAAATAATGGCGGGCTTACCAAATTGCTTACCATATTCTTCAGCTGCTAAAAATGCAACTGCTCCGTGTGGATCTAAAGTATAATGATTCGTCTTATATATTCTTTGAATAGTAGACTCAGTTACTATATCATCATAACTATAACTACTCAAGCTATTTTTTAATTGCTCAAAATTGTTTTGCATAATTTCCAGGATGCGCACAAAATTGCTTGGATTACCAACATCCATTGCATTGGATACCGTTGCTACTGCTTTATGAATTTCATAATTTCCAGAATGCAAATATCTTGTCACTACATTGTTGGCATTACATGCTGCAACAAAATGTCCCAATGGTAAACCACTTGCTTTTGCCATCATACCTGCACAAATATTTCCAAAGTTGCCACTTGGCACTACGATATTCATAGGAATAGCATCGCCATTTTTGGCTACCCATTGTTGCCATGCAAAAAAGTAATACAATTGTTGAGGCAACCATCGCGCCACATTAATTGAATTAGCTGAAGTTAAATTGTAGGCAGCATTTAATTCGTTATCCATAAATGCATCTTTCACAATTGCTTGACAATCGTCAAAACTTCCTTCCACTTCTAAGGCCGTAATATTTTGACCACAAGTAGTTAATTGTAATTCTTGTATTGGACTTACTTTCCCTTTTGGATATAATATAATTACTTGAA
>JBDKLP010000036.1:0-20473 GCA_039795575.1 Bacteroidota bacterium
ATCCTAAACTTAATACGGTAATGCCTGCAACATTAGGATGATCCGCATATGCTGCTAATAATTTACTCAACACCGCAGCGTCCTGGCGAATGCCACCACAACCTCCTTGGTGATTTAAAAATTTAATACCATCAATGTTTTCAAAAACGCGTTGGTTTTTTAAAGTATTCGGCGCTAAGGAAACTGCTTCAGTAATATCTTTTCCTTCTTTAAAAGCAGTAATTAAATCCTTCGTGTAATTTTTATACTGATTGGAAACAGAATAGCCCAATTCATTGTGCAAAGCTTCCTTAATTACATCCAAATTTCTGTTCTCACAAAATACAGTTGGAATAAATAACCAATAGTTGGCTGTTCCTACACGGCCATCACCACGGTGGTAACCATTAAAAGTACGTTCTGCAAATTTTGAAACATCAGGTGCCGTCCAATTATAATCGTAAGGCTTAAATACAAAGGGCTCTGATGCATGGTGCAAATTATCGGTTGACATTCGTGCCCCTGCAGCAACATCCACTGTTACTTTACCTACCAATAATCCATACATAATAACCGCAGTACCTTTTGAAAGCGCTTGCATATAAAATTTATGCTTGGCAGGAATATCCTCCTGTAACACAATACTCAATCCCTCAAATGTAATGGTGTCGCCCTTGCTCAAGTTTTGCAAAGCAACCAATACATTGTCCTTTGGATTTACTTTTAAAATTAATTGTTTCATGCTGCTAATATATTTTTCATTCCTTTTTCCTTAATTAGTTTTTCCCATGCTTCTACTTTTGCGATAAATGCCGCATCATTACAATAGTCACACACTACTACTTCTTTTTGTTGAGTTTGATCTATATACACTTTAAATGCAGCAAAACCCAAACTCATCCACTCAGAAGGGGTTTCATTTTGCTTAGCAAATTGATCCATCAAATAACCATTGCGCATTTTCATTTTATCTTCAAAATTCATTGCAATGCTGGTCCACTTATGTTCAATATAAGGATTGGCAAATCGCTCTAATACTTTATTTGAAAAATGAGTCGCTTCTTCTTTTGAAATGGTAGCACTCACCACACAAGGCACTAGTTCGGTATGCACCAGGTTTTGAATGAACTGTTTAAATTGGCTATCACGCATGGCATCAATAACGGTATCAAAACCTGCAAGGATGGCTACAGCACAACTAAATGTATGGGTGCCATTTAACAATCTAAGTTTCAATTCTCTGAACTTTACAATACTTGGTGCAATGGTGATGCTATCGTCTGTTTTTGCAAAAGATAATTTTTCAATCGTACTTGCGCTACTTGATTCAATTGCCCATAAGGCAAAAGGCTCACTGGTAATTAATAAGTTGTCTTTATATCCTAATTGTTTTTCTAAAATTTCCAATTCCGATTCACTCACCATTCCTGGAACAATACGATCTACCAGTGTATTGCAAAAGTCATTTGCCGTATTCATCCATTGAATAAACTCAGCTGGCAAGGCAAGAATAGTAGCCAATTGATTCACTAAACTATTTAACAATATGCCATTATCAGGCATCAACTCGGTTGGAAGAATCACCCAACCTTTGTTTGGATCTCCATTAAAATGTTTCCATCTTTCAAATAATAAAGCCAATAACTTTCCTGGGAAAGAATTGGGTGCTCCATTGGCAATGGTATCATCCGCTTCTAATACCATACCCGCTTCTGTAGTATTAGAAATTATAATTTCAATGCTTTCTGATTTTGCCAATGCAATGATTTGATTCCAATCAGGAGCAGCCGCCAATACACGGCTTATTGCAGTATTTACAAAATGCTTGTCAACATTGGCGCCGTTGTATACCCCACGCACACAATGTGTAAACAATCCATCTTGATGTGAAAAATCATCTACCCCACCATTGCTAGTAGATTTAATGACTACAATACTTCCATTAAAAATATGTTGTTGGTTCGCATTGTGAATGAAATAATCGGGCAAGCCCCTTAACAATACGCCTGTCCCAAACTGAATTACTTTTTCGGTTGTTGGAAAAACA
Source organism: Bacteroidota bacterium (assembly GCA_039795575.1). GTDB lineage: Bacteria > Bacteroidota > Bacteroidia > Chitinophagales > Chitinophagaceae > Sediminibacterium. Next base: position 2,027 of record JBDKLP010000036.1, read on the forward strand.
AGTTGGGTGTCTTTTTGGGCGATTGATTTATTTAATACTGCTACACTCATCTCTTTGATAATAGTTTTATTGTTTAATTGGGTTCCATCTGTCGCCAAACACCCAAGCTGCATTTATTTCAGAAGCCTTTGGATTCCCTTTTGCTTCCTGTAAATTATTGTTATAAAATTTATTTTTTTCATTGCCTCCATCACAACCATCATAATACACTCTTCCTGGCCAACTTAATGTATTCGTTGTTTTCACTTGATAGATAGGTGTGTCGGACATGTTTGATGCAAAATGACATTTAATCAAATAGAATTGTGCATCCCTATGAAATCTTCCCAAATTAAATCCATCAAATCCTTTGAAGCTACAATTCACTAACACCGTTTTTGCATCCTCATGTAAAGAGCCGTCATGCCAAATGGCAGCAGGACCATTATGGCTTAAGAAACTACAATTTTCAGCATAGGCCCAACCACGAGGACAATAAAAATCAACGCCTCCCTCCAAAATACAGTCCTTTAAATAAAACATACCATTGGTGGTATTCCATGGACTCATCGTATCACCGCCAAATGCTTTTAAATGACAAGCCACAAATTTTAATTGGGTTGCATAAAAACTTCTAAATGCCATTTGATGTCCAGTAGGTTGAACTAATTTAAATTTAGCACTGTCAGCAGCGCAAGGAATTTGAACAGCTGTTTTATGGTCAAAACCATAACTGTTTTCGATTGTTAGGTTTTTAAAATTGATGGCACTACAAGAATCCACATTCACAGTGGCTACTCCCCAATCATCATTGTGATCACATCTCCATGCATCACGCGCAATAGATTGTGTAATAATTGTTTTGTCCATGCCAGCGCCCACCAATTCAAAAGCACTTTTTTTAATGAATAATTTTTCGGCATACACACCCGCTTCTAACTCAATAGAAATAAATTCATGTGCGCCATTTGGTATCTTGTCAATCGCTGCTTGAATACTTGCGAACTGTCCTTTGCCATTGGCACGCACTTTCCATACCAACTTACCTGCATAGGTTGTTGATGATAGGCTAATCAATAGCGCCAGTAAGCAAAATATTTGAACCGCTTTACGCATTCGGGGGATTGAGTTTAATTATTTTATTTTAGATAAAGTCCAGTTTACCAGTTGATCCATGGCTTCGAAGTTTTGAAATCCAAAGGGTAATTTTCTTCCATCTACGTATTCATTATACAACCAAGGATCGCCCACTGCAATTACTTGACCTTTTCCAAAGGCAGCTACCGCAGCAACTATTTTATCACCTGCTAAGGCAATTGGTTTTGCAGTACCTGTTAATTGCAACGCACTCACTTCTTTTACATATAATTTGGTTCCAGGCTTTAGCACTGTATTGCCTTGAATTGGAAATGCAGTTCCCATTTCAAAAGCAGTGCCTTTTACCATATTCACCGATTCATTTGTAAACTGAATACCAAATGTGTTAGCTAATGTATTGAAATGCGATAAATCACAATTTGCTGAATCATTTGCAAGCAATACCAATACGCCACCCGCACGCACCCAATCACTAATTACTTTCGCATCCGCAGCATTCATGTAGTTAGGCGTTGGATTGTCTTTAACATGATCTGGATCAACAATTAAGTATACCGATGCTTTGTTCAAAGCCAATGCAAAAGGTGCTGTTGTGATTGTTTGTAATTGCGCTCCTTTATTTTCAAATTGTTTTCCCAATACACTAAACCCACCATTGGATAATTCTTCCCAGCTATAATGCCATCTAGTATTTTTTCCAGAAGCATCTTTTTTAATTTCATTGTTGTAATAGGCATCTAATAAAACAACGGGATGCTTTGCATTGAACTGTGTATATTCTGCTTCCACTGCACATTGTAAAAATGCGCCCATTCCTTTTGGATCATTTACAACAACAGGTTCTTTAAAATAATAATCCAAACTACCATCACGATAAGGATTGCCTCCTAAACCCGAAACACTTACGGTGCCTTTTAAATTAAGTTGACCCTTATCGTTTTCAATGAAAGTTTTTAAAATGCCCGCATATCCTTTCTTAGCATTCACTAAATAGTCGTTGCTAATATATCCATGACGGACTGCTTTTAACAATACGCGTGTAAACATACTGGAAGCAGAAGCTTCTTTATAATTGCGTGCATCATTCGGTGCATCTAAAATATCAAACCATAAGCCGTCTTTAACATCTTGTACTTTTACAACTGCCGCTGACCATCTTTGTAAAATTTGAATTAAAGAATCTCTTCCAACATGATTTGTTGGATAATAATCCAAAGCATCCACTAAGGCCATTGCATACCATCCCATTGCTCTGCCCCAAATATGTGGCGACTTTCCTGTATTTGGATCTGCCCATTTTTGTTGTTTGCTTTCATCCCATGCATGGTATAACAAACCGGTGTTTGCATCTCTAGTATATTTTTCTGCAATCACAAACTGACGAGTGATATCATCAAAAGCAGCAGTGTCATGAAAAGCAGCAGCGTACTGCGCATAAAATGCGGCACCCATATACAATCCATCTAACCACATTTGGTTAGGGTATATTTTTTTATGCCAAAAGCCACCCAGTGTATTTCTTGGATGGCTTATAATTTGTGCATGTAATAAATCAAGTGCCTTTTTGTATTTTTCTTTACCAGTTACCTGGTATAAGGTGATCAATAATTTTCCATTGTTTAAATGATCAATATTATACTCATCCGGTTTATAATCATAAATAGTACCGTCCTCTCTTACATAATAGTCCATTGCATGTTGGAGGTATTTAAAATACTGCGCATCTCCTGTTGCATTCCATAAGGATTCTATGCCACGCAAAATTACTCCTTGATCATAGCTCCATCTTGCTTTACCACCTGGCTTCACAGCAAATGAATCAGGCCATATTTGCATGGCTGTTGCCGCAAATTTTTCAGACAAGCTCGTTGACTTTGCATTTAATTTTTTTAAAGCAATCGTATCAATCAAAATATTTTCGCCATTCACTACACTTAAAATCGGACCCGCTTCCTGTGTTAGAATGGTTGCATTTTTAATAGATACACCAGTTGCCTCTTCGATTTGTATACCTTGTCTTGCCTTAATGAAAACTTTATCCAAGTTCACATTTTTAATATGCATTTCAGGAAGCCCTCTTACGAATACTGCCTTACTGGCTCCATCACAAACAATATTGTCAAAATAAAAGTTTTGAAATTGAGGCGTTGCTTCTGTAACAGGAAATTTTTCTGCAACTACTTTAGGCGCTTCATCCGCATTTATTTTAATAGGGTCATTTGCAAAATAGTACATGTCAAACAAAACGGCTTCGCCAACAATGTCTTTCATATTAATGTTGTGCGCATAAATATTTTCTACAACGCCTCCACGACCACGCACTGTTTTAAATCTTAAGCCAATATCAGATCCAATAAAAGTACAATCAGATATGTAAATATTTTTTGCACCGCCACTCATTTCACTACCAATCACAAATCCACCATGTGAATGATATACTGTACAATTTTTTACAATTATATTTTGAGTTGGCATTCCTCTTTTTCTTCCATCCTCATCTCTTCCACTTTTTATAGTAATGCCATCATCGCCTGTATCAAATACGCAATCCTCAAGAATGGCGTTGCTGCAACTTTCTAGGTCAATCGCATCCGTATTGGTACCCCACCATGGATTCTTAACACGCATGCTTTTTATGGTAATATCCTTGCTCATTAAAAAATGCGTAGTCCAAGCAGGTGAGTTTTCAAAACTTACGCCCTCTACTAATACTTTACTACAGTTGCTTATTCTTAACATATTAGGACGCAAGAAATCTTTGATGCCTTCAAAGTCTTGTAATTTTTTTCCGTTCACCAACTTTCCAATATCTTTTAATTTGGAAGCGTCTGCTGCAGCTTTAGAGGGATACCATGTTTTTTTATCCTCTGTTAAAGCGCCACCATGAACTTGTAAATGTCTTTTCCATTCTGCTTCAGATAATTTTTCTTTCTTTAATGGTCTCCAATACATTCCATTGCCATTAATGATACCGCTACCTGTGATAGCAATATTAGTTTGATTTTCAGCGGAGATAGGTGATTGACATCTTGCCGCATCCACCCCTTCAAATGAAGAAACGACTAAAGGATATTGAGAGAAGTCAGCAGTAAATACCAATAAAGCTCCATTTTGTAAATGTAAGTTCACATTGGATTTTAAAATGATTGGACCTGATAGCCATTGCCCTTTTGGAATAACAACTACGCCGCCACCTTTTTGATGCATAAAAGCAATCGCATTATTAATTGCCAGGCTATTTAAAAAATGTCCATTGGACTGTGCACCGAAGCGCGCAATGGAAACCGTATCCTTTTTAAAAGAGGTACTGGCAACTTTAAAATTAGGCTGAGATTGTGACATCCCATACAAGCAAGAAATACTAGCTAAACAAGCAATTATCAATCGTTTCATAGAAGAATAAATTTAAAGAAAACTGCCCATTTTAAGCCTTTCCCAGCTTGTATTTATTGGGCTTATTTTACGCAAACGATACCGGCATAATTCGGATCAAAAAGCCCTAACTTTGAGTTATCAATTTTACCCAAAATGAAATTTGAAGCCATTACCATTAAGGACATCGCCAAAGCATTAGGCTTATCTACTTCAACAGTAAGTAGGGCCTTAAGGGATAGTTATGAAATTAGTCCAGAAACCAAGGTGAAGGTATTGGAATACGCAAAAGAGAACAATTATCGCCCCAACCCTATTGCTTTAAGTTTAAAGGAGAAAAGAAGCAGTTCCATTGGAGTCTTGGTTTGTGAAATTGCGAATAGCTTTTTCTCTCAAGCCATTAATGGGATTGAGTCGGTTGCACAAGAAATGGGGTACAATGTGATTATTGCACAAAGCAAGGAAGATTTTGAAAAAGAAGTTTCCTCTATTCAATACCTGGCTTCTAGAAGTGTGGATGGCATTATCTTTTCCGTATCGGCCGAAACCTCCGATTTTTCCCACCTACAAAATTTATATGCTAGAGGGATGAATATGGTTTCCTTTGACAGGGTAGTTGATTTTGAGGACATTCATAAAGTATCGGTTGATAACTACAAAGCGGCTTACGAAGCCACTACGCATTTTATCAATAATGGCTATAAAGACATTGCCTGTGTTGCGAACGCGGCTTTCTTGTCTATTACCAAGGAAAGAGTAGAAGGTTATAAAGCTGCATTAAGAGATCACAATATTCCTTTGAACCCTAACAATATTTATTATTGCTTGCATGGCGGATTATTATACGAGGAAGTTGTTGATATTATGGACGATGCAACTAATAGAAAAGAAAAGCCCGACGCTATTTTAGCTTGTTCTGATAAAATCACCACCAGCATTATGCGTTATTGCCAAAACAAAAACCTGAGCATTCCTAAACAATTGGGATTAGTTGGATTTAGCAATTTGGACTTAACTGATTTATTAGCCCCTTCTTTAACAGTGGTAAGTCAACCCGCATATGAAATGGGACGCATTGCTGCAGAATTATTGATCAAACAAATTGAAAGCAAAAGACCTATCAAACAATTTGAAGATGTAGTATTGGCTACAGAATTGCATCAGCGTGCTTCTTCAGAAAAAAGATAAGCTAGGCTTTTACTGCTTGGCGTGCAAGCATTTTCCAAGCGCCTCCCTCTTTTTGAAAAATCAATAACACTTTTAGTTTCACAACGCCCGCTTTACCACCATCGTTTGTAGTGGCATTTAACAAGTGGCGCACAATGGCTGTTTTGCCAACAATGTCAATAGTTTGCTCACTAATATCAACCGTTACAAAATCAGATTTGCCACTCGCAATTTTTTCAACAAATTCCGACTTGCCTTCTACATGTCCCCCGGAATGGCCATAACTTAAATGTACTGAAGCTATCGCTTCCAGCTCCGAACGATCTCCCGAAATCATTGCAGCACTTAATTTATTTACAGCTGCTTGTACTGCAATTTCTTTTTTGGATTGTGCTTGCGCAAATACAAAAACACAAATGGTAAGGAACAACAAAACTATTTTTTTCATAAAATTATTTTTGAATGTTAAAATTCGAAATCTCTAAATACCCTGCATCGTTGGTTGCTTTATTGCTTGCACAATAAAATCCCATTTTAGCACCTACCCATATGCCTGGACTAGCCATAAATGTAAGTGGAACTTTCTGATAGTCTACCCCATTTAAGCTATATGCAAATTGAGCAATTGCATTTTGATCCATTTGCATGCTTATATATAAGGTGTTGGGTGCATTTATTAATAAAGTGGTGATTTTTTCTGGCATGCCTTTGTCTGCTTTATCGCAAACCAAATAATTTAAAGACAATCCATTGCCTGTGTTTACTAATTCAAGGGCCGCATAGGATTTTCCAAAAACCATAAACCCTGCACGCTCGCCAACTTGCAAACTATTAAATTGCAATGCAGTAGTAACTGAAAATTTTTCTGCAGGTAACTTACACAAATACAATGCTGGAAAATTCCAAAGATTTACATTGCTATCAGTTTTGAGAACAGCATAATGTCTAAAATTATTTCCAAACTGCATGCGCCAGTTGGTTTCGGGGCTTGCATTCCACTGAAATTCACTTGATGCTTTATTGGCACGAGTAGCAACAGTAGTCCCTGCCATGGAAGGCATAGTAAAATTTAATACAGGATTGCCAATACCATCACCATCAGGATCCGTTCCAATTACTGGCCAGTCCTGTTTCCAATTCATAGGTTGCAAATGTGTGATACGCCCATAAGCCCCTTTATCTTGAAAATGAATAAACCAATCTTCTCCTGTAGTTGTTTGCACCCAAGCGCCTTGATGAGGTCCATTTACTTCAGTACTACCCTGCTCCATCACTTTTTTTCTTTCATAAGGCCCGTAAATATTTTTAGACCTTAATACTATTTGCCAACCTGTACTCACTCCACCTGCTGGAGCAAATACATAATACCAACCATTGCGTTTATATAATTTAGGCCCTTCTACTGTTGGATCAATTCCATGCCCATCATAAATTAATTTGCCTTCATTTATTACTTTAGTGCCCTCCGCATTCAATTCTTTCATCGCCAACACACTCTTAATTCCTGCTCTACTTCCTGCATAGGCATGCACTAAATATACTTTTCCATTATCATCCCATAATGGACATGGATCAATCAATCCTTTTCCTGCAAGCACTAATTCGGGTTGCGACCATTCCCCTAAAATGTTTTTTGCTTTAATGCAGTAAATGCCAAAGTCGGGATCGGGATAATAAATATAAAATTCACCTCCATGGTACCTGATACTTGGTGCCCATACGCCTGCTCCATGATGCACCGTTTTATAATAATCCGTTGGGATATTATTTTTCAAAGCATAATTCACCAAATCCCAATGCACTAAATCGGTAGAACTTAATATAGGCAGGCCGGGTACCGAAGTGAAACTTGATGCAGTCATATAAAAAACATTGCCTACCCGAATCACATCGGGGTCACTATAATCCTCGTGAATTATGGGATTCGTATAGGTAGCTGTTAAATTTTTTGCAGCGTTTTTACCTTGTGCAAAAACATTTTGTTTGCTTGCACAAAACAATACACACAAAACCAGTAATGAAATACTTATTTTTTTAGGGGCACCCATGAACCTAAAATTTTAGCAGTTGTTAATTCTTTGGCTTGCGCTTCGGTTAATTGCTTGCTCCATACAACACGCTTAGCAGGGTTAGCACCAGGACCGGTACTATTAAATTCACTATACCTTGCAGTGGTTTCATTGGCCGGATTTTTCCAATTGTTCCAACCCTCTTCCACAATATGTTTCCCTAACCAACAATTTATATAAGTAACACTTGCAGTGGGACTCCAGGGCCTTCCCAGGGAAACCTTATTCAAACTGCTATCTCCTGTAAGGGTGCAGTTTTTAAAAACAAATCCAAATGGAATGATGGAATTGGTAGATGCAGCCGTAACGTGAGAGTTTTTCTTGCTATGTATAGTACAAGATTCAAATACTGCGGTTGCTGCGCCAAAAATAAAATCGGTAGTACCCTCTATATAACAATCCTGAAAATAATGTTTAACGCCGTTACCACTTAAAAACAGTACATCTTGAAAGCCCAACATTTTACAATTAAAAAAGGAAGCACGATTGCCTTCTACCCTTAATGCCACAGCCTGCCCTGCATTAAATCCTGCTTGGTTGCTAAAACTAATATGTTGTGCTTGAAAATCATTCCCGTATACAAATACAGCAGCACAAGTCCATGTGTTTAAAGTATCTCCATTTGCATCACGTACCCCTGCATGATTGTCAAATTGAATAATGGTATTGTTTTCGTCCTCTCCAATTAAAATAATATTGGCCTTACTGGCATCTACTGTAACCACTTCCTTATAAATACCTTTCTTCACAAACACTTTCACTGGTTTTGTATTTCCAGAAGGAATCAAATTCAACACTTCCTGAATATGATGGTGCACCGAACTATTGTCTTGGGCCACTATATAATCATAAGCCTCTAACTTGGATGTCGCATTGGTTTGAGACTTGGTTTGCGCTTGGGTTTGTACATGAGCATTGCACAATAGCACAGACAACAAAAACCCTGCTTTAAAAACAATCCCTTTCATACTAATCATTTATTTAGCCTTGGGTACAATAATATGGTTGTTCAAGTTGGTATTCAATGATTTTACTTCTTGTAAAACCAATTGGGCAATCAGCCTTGCGCCTAATTCTGAAAAATGGGTATTGTCAATTCTTCCTTCGGGATAATTAGGATGCTCCCCTGCTTTTAATTGTACAAACAATAAAGTAGAATTTTCTTTTCCAAATTGCTGATATAGAGCGCGACTTTTAGTATCCAAATCAATGAATAAAACATTTTCTTCCGTGGCTACTTCTTTCACAAGGGTGCTGTATATTTTATGTGTTTCTAAAGCATTTCCTAAAGTATCAAACTTACGACGCGAAACAGGAGTAAATAAAACCGGTATCGCTTTCAAGGCACGCGCTTCTTTAACAAAACGTGTTAAATTGGCTTTGAATTCTGTAGGGTTGGTATAACGATCTTTTTTTTCTTCCGATTCATCGTTGTGGCCAAATTGAATAAACACATAATCCCCTTCTTCTGCACCATCAATCACTTGCTTCCACAAGTTTTCGTTGATAAAGGTTTTAGTGCTTCTTCCATTTTTTGCCAAATTGTTAACTTGTACCGTTGAATCCCAAAAATAAACAAAGGGCATGCCCCATCCTGTTTCGGGATAAGCAGTGGTTTGTTTAATCGCAATCGTGCTATCACCACATAACCATATTTTCATCTTTTTTGCTGGCATGGCCGACATTAATAAAAGTGAAATAAAGGATCCAAATAATAAATGCTTCATAGTATTAAATTAAGGAGCGATACTCATTAAATAAATTTCAATATTCGTGTATTGATCCGAAATGGTATATAATTTATCATCCGCCAATTTGCTATTCAATCCTCGATTGATCTCCCACTCATCCGGCATACCATCCCCATCGCTATCTAGTAAAACCTTTCCTGTTTGTAAACTAGGCCAAGCATTAGTAGTGAATTCATATGCCGTTCCATGCGGGTAGCCACCTTGCACATCAATGATTTTTCCTCTTCGGAATACTACATCTTGAATAATTCTTTCATCCAGTGTATCTCTTCTGTAAGATGCTCCTACGCGTGCAAGTACAGATATATAAGCAGCTTTGGCTTCTTGTAATTGAATTGGCAGGGTTTCAAAAGGTTTGTCAGTAATGGCTTTTGCTTGTTGGGACAAATCAATTTTAGGATCAAAATCAATACCTAATCTGTTTTGTTTGGACACCTGCTCATCACCATCTACTACATTACCATGCACATAAAATACACCCAAGCCTCTGGTTTCATTGGTGGTTGGATTGACTATTCTGCGCATAACATTTTTACCTGTAGAAGGTCCTGGTCGGTAGTAGTTGTTCATCATATTATACCTTCCATCTTCTCCACCATAGGCGCTATTATGCTGCCAATTGTAGATTACATTGTTATTAAAATCAACAAACTCTTCATTGGCACCTAAACGCGCACCATTGAATCTTGGATTTCTACTTACACAATGGGCAAATAAATTATGGTGTGCACTTAAATGGCTTCCCCCCCAAATACCTCCGTATCCATGTTTTTCATAATCCTTATCACCTGTTTCATAATGATAAGAATAGTTTAAAGGCTCGGCAATTAAATTCCATTGTAAAGTAGTACTGTCTCCCCCATAAATAGAAAACACTTCGTCATCACTCCAGCTCATACTACAATGATCAATGATAATATTTTTATGACGATTTCCACCAAAAGCATCATCCCCTCCATTGCCATCAATCATACCTCCTTTTTGAAATTTGTCTCCCAATCTAAAACGCATATAACGTACAATAATATTATCTCCTCCCAATCCTACGGATTGATCGGCAATACAAATGCCATCACCAGGTGCAGATTGTCCAGCAATGGTTGCATTGGCTTGAATGGTTAATTTGGTAGCAAGATGAATGGTACCCGCAACATCAAACACGATGATGCGTGGATATTTTTTTGTAGCTGCTGCTCTAAAACTTCCAGGACCATCGTCATTCAAATTGGTGACTTTGATAAGTTCACCTCCCCTCCCGCCTGTTGCGTATTTTCCAAAACCTTCGGCTGTTGGAAATGCAATGGTTTGTCCAAATGAAAATTGATTTATACAAATCAAAAAAAGGACACTTAAAATGGGGAGCTGTTTTTTCATACAATTAAATTTAGGACAAAAAAAATAAGGCAGTAATTAACTGCCTTATTTTAACATATTCAATTCCTAGTATCCAGGATTTTGTTTCATGTTGAAGTTCGCATCCAATACTGGTTGAGGGATTGGAAGTAATTCAGACTTTCCAGTGGTAAAGCCTGTTGCGAAACGACCTAATGGTGAAGTAGTACCTGCAGTACCAATTGCAGAACTCATCCAGGTGATTTTAGTGGTTCCACTTGGAGGCGTTGTAGCCCATGCAGTTGGAGGTGCCACATAGAATGAATTGTACCAAGCAGCTTTATCATCTGCAGTATTATTGGTTCTGTAGTACATAAACTGAGGCAAGTTAGCCCAAGCACCAGAACGTGCAGCCATTGCAGCTAAAGTTGTTTTAGTATTAGCAATAGTGGTTGCTAATAAGTTCCAACGAATTAAATCATATTTTCTTACGCCTTCCCCACCTAATTCTAAAGAACGTTCTTTCACCACAGCTGTAAAGAAAGCTGCTTGTGATAAACCAGCTGGTAAATCTACAGTAGCATCTGCTGTGCCAATTGGTTTGCCATATCCTCTTCTGCGCACTTGGTTGACTGCATTGTATGCAGCTGCAGTAGGACCATTTAATTGATTTTCTGCTTCAGCAAACATTAACAATACGTCAGAGTAACGAATGATTTGCCATTTTAAACTTAAATATTGTACCGCATCGGTAGGCGCAATTGAAGGATTAGAAACCCAATCTCTTCTGTACTTACCATCATTGATAGCAGTAATTGCTTGACCTACTTTTGTAGCACCATCAACGTTTACGTTATATGGAGCACAAGTAACATCTCTTCTTAAATCGGTAGAATCAAAAGCATAAAAATAAGAAGGCAACACGTTGATGCTTACATTACCATAAGAACCTACTTTAGGTCCATTGTAATAACCTAATTTTGTATCACCCACCCCTGTTCTTCCAGAACCACTTGCTTGGAACATTAATTCGCCATTTGGATCGGCAGAAACTCTTGCACCTACTTGGTCTTTCCATAAAGCCTTAAAGCTAGGATTCAAGCTGTGTTGACCTGAAGCAATAATTTCGCTACACTCATCTAATGCAATTTTATAATAAACACTAGGATTTGATCCTTGAGCCATTTGTCCGTTCTTTCTTAAAGAATAACCTGCACGGAATAAAGCAATTTTAGCTCTTAAAGCTTTTACTGTTCCTTTGGTAATTCTTTCATCGATAGGATCGCCAATACCCGCTACATCACCTCTCCATGGCACTAAGTCCTCCGCTTTTTTCAAATCACTTAATAAAACCTCGTATAAAGAATCTCTATCTGTTGCTTTAGGGAAAGGATTTGTATTGGCGATATTTGCTGCAGAAGTAAAGTGTGCAGGCAAGTCACCCCAGTTTCTAATAGCTTCTAAATAAAACTGAGCTCTTAAAGTTAATGACTCACCATACAAACGCTGTAATTGTTTTTTCTCTTGATCAGAACCTGTAGTGTATTTAGCCATCACAGGAATATTGTCAATACAGTTATTAGCAAACTCAATACCTGTAAACAATTGGTTGAACGGTGCATTGATTTGCGCATTACCCGATGTTGCTTGATAACGTGCAATATCACGACGGTCATTATCACTAGCAGCAGTTGGTCCTTGCATTTCGTCGTTGTCTACAGGATAGTACAAACTCAAACGAATACCGTAACCTTGGTCACCCACCAAACGGCTATATACCGATACTACTGCCTTTGTTGCACTTGGCACATCACTGAATACCATATCGGTACCTAATTCAGTGATTGGTTTTTGATCCAAATATTTTTTACAACCCGAAAGGATGGTAATAGGTAGCAATAACGCTACAAAATATTTATAAAATGATTTATTAAACATAACTATGATTTTAAAAATGGTAGATTAAAATGTTGCATTAATTCCAAAAACGAATGATCTGCTTTTTGGATATGCAGAATAATCCAATCCTGGTGTTAAGCCACTGTTAGATACACTTACTTCTGGATCGTAACCTGTGTATTTAGTAAATAACGCTAAGTTGTTTCCAGTAAAGTAATATCTCAACTTGCTGATTTTAAGTTTAGCTAATAATTTAGAGCTCACTGTATGTCCAATAGTTACATTGTTAATTCTTAAGAAAGAACCGTCTTCCATAGCCCAAGAAGATGGGTAGAAAGCACCAGCTGCTTTAAGTGGTTGCCAAATTTTAGCATTCAAGTTTGCATTAGTGATCAAAGCTGGATCCACACCCACTACTTGGTTAGAACCATTCACATATTGCAATACGTTACCATTTGCATCTACCGTTTTCCAACGATCTGCCATTATACTTAACATGTTCGCATTGTTGGTATATCCATTGGTTAACTCCACTTTGTTTGCATTGTAAATAGTATTGCCATATACAAAGTTTACAAACACGCTCATATCCCAATTCTTATATGTGAATTGGTTGTTTAAACCACCTGTAAATTTAGGATTAGGATTACCAATGATTTGTCTGTCCTTGTTAATATCAATCACACCGTCTCCATTCAAATCTTTGTATTTAATTGAACCCGGTTGTACTGTACCAATAATGCCTGAGTTATTTACAACACCTGCCTTTAAAGTATATACACCTGTTGTAGCATTCCAATCAAAATCGGAAGTGCGATAAAAACCATCTGCTACTAAACCGTACATAGATCCAACTGGCTCACCCACTTTGGTAATGTAGTCCGTTGGTTGACCAGAAACACCCCAGCTTGCTGCAGGGAAGAAACTTGTTTGATTGATACCCAATGCTTCCACTTTATTGGTATTAAATGCCATATTCAAACTCGCATTCCAAGTAAAGTTTTTAGAAGACACTACTAACGCAGATAAATTGAATTCAAATCCTTGGTTAGATGTTTTACCAATATTTTGCAATTGAGTAGTATATCCATAAGTAGAAGCGATAGGTACATTCAACAATAAATTGTTTGAAGTGTTTTTGTACACATCTACAGTTAAGTTAAAGCGCTTTAAGAAGCTCACATCCAAACCAATATTGCGGCTAATTGTTGACTCCCATAATAAACCACTATTCACTAAGCCTGCAGAAGAGTATCCATAATTAGTAGTACCACCTAAACCATAATAGTAAGAACCATTATTATTGAACGTTGACAAGTATAGGTAATCATTGATACGGTTGTTACCTACAGTACCATAACCTACTCTTAATTTTAAATCACTAATCGCATCAACATTCTCCATGAACTTCTCTTTTTTCACTCTCCAAGCAAATGAACCTGAAGGGAAGAAGCCCCATCTGTTAGACTCTGAAAATTTAGACGCACCATCGGCACGACCATTCAAGCTAAACATATATTTGTCAGCATAAGAATAAGTCATACGGCTAAAGAATGACAAGTTAGTGTACTTGCTTTTTTGCAATTTAGGATACCCTGCGAAACTAGTTCCTGCTACTTGATATAAAAGTGCTTGGTCTGGTGTAGTTCCGTTTGGATATAATTTATATAAACTGTTGGCAGTTTTAGAATCCAATTGATAAGTTTCCTCACCAATTAAGAAAGTAAAGCTATGCTTATCTCTAAAGTTGCTTAAGTTATATGACAATACATTTGAATTGGTAACGGTAGTACCTTGAATGGTATCCTTACCCATAATTGGTTTTCTTGAACCTTGTAATACTGAATAAGGAGTAATAGAATCACTGAATTTACGATCTACCATAAAGTTATCGTTATAACCATAAGTAGAAGTAAATGTTACATTCTTTAATACATTATAAGAAAGAGAAGCCGTTACACTTTTTACTTCGGTAGATTTTTTACGATATTCTTGATCAGACAATTCAATTGGGTTAATTAAGTTCAAACCATTACCCACATTCGGATCTGCCATTGGATCGGCATCGGTAATTGCTTGTGTACTTGACAAATAAGGACGGTAACGCACTGCATTTCTTAATCTGTTATAAGAAGAACCTTGATCACTTGAAACACCCGCACCCATTACTTCTTGGTAATTGTATCTTGTTGACAAGCTTAATTTCAATTTCTTAGTTGGTGTATAATCCAATCTACCATTGATAATTCCACGTTTTAAGCTTGAATTTCTTACTACCGCTTTATCGTCGTTTGAAGAAACACCTAAGTTATAAGTTAATTTATTAGATCCTCCAAAAATGGATAAGTTATGAGATTGAGTTGTACCTGTATTACCGAAAGTTTCTTTTTGCCAATCGGTTGCTTTTTGCGTTTTTAAAGATTGCATGTTCGCAAAAGTGCCAAAGTTATTAGCGAACGTAGTGCTATCTGTAGCACTACCTCTTGAACGCTCGTATTGATAGAACGCATAATCGTAAGGAGTTAACACTCCTAATTCTTTTGCTAAGTTTTTCACTCCATAAAATGCATTATAAGATACTTGCATTTTACCAGCACGTCCTTTTTTAGTAGTAATTACCACTACACCATTCGCACCTCTTGCACCATAAATAGCAGTAGCAGCAGCATCTTTCAATACATCAATCGATTGAATGTCCTGAGGAGCAATCAAGCTCAATGCATTTTCAACCTGCACACCATCTAATATATATAAAGGAGAGTTGTCACCTGTGATCGACATACCGCCTCTCACTCTGATACGCACTTGCGCATCGGGAGAACCTTCCGCAGTCGTTGCCGTAACACCCGCTAAACGACCATTCAAAGCCTCAGCAGCTGAGTTAATAGGAATATCTCTTAAGTCTTTCGCACCTATGGAAGCTACAGAAGCCATCACATCCTTACGTCTAACTGACTGATAACCAATAACAACAACATCGTCTAGGTTGGAGTTTGTTTTTTCTAACTTAATCGTTAAAGGCGTGGTACCACTGATAGCTTTGTCAAGGTTTTTGTAACCTACATAGCTGAAAGTTAATACTGAGCCAGTTGGAGCCACTGAAATTTGGAAACTTCCCCCCTTATCGGATTGAGTTCCTTTATTGGTTCCTTTTAATTTAATGGAAACGCCCTCTAAAGGAGTACCCGTTTCGTCTGTAACCTTACCAGTTACTGCAATGTTCTGTGCATACAATCCAAGCACAGCAAACGTTAGCATAAAACCCAATACAAGTTTTTTCATAAAAGCAATTTGTTTAGCAATCGAGGCCATTTTGGCCTTTAAATCGTTTACAAGTCTATTTATATTAACTTATATTTCACATATATTGAATGTATTTATTTACGCAAACGATACCGAAAAATGAGTTGAATATCAAGTAAATGGGACTATTCTAGTGCCTCCTAAAATCAATATTGTTAAATAGGGATATTCTTAGGACGTCGGCATTTAAATACTTGTTAGGCAGGTTGTATTTCTGGAACATATTAGTATAGCCCAATTGTAAAATGTTTTCCTTATTCAAATAATAGTAAATACCTAGAAAAAAACGGTTCTGGTCAAATGTATTGTACACTATATTCTTTCCAAAATTTAAATAAAGTTCTTCTGAACTCACAAAAGAGATGGAGCCTTTATCATATGCATGCCCAAACATTGGAAACTGTCCAAGAATAAAATACCTTAATCGATAATTAAAATCAAAACGTCCAGAGGGGGCATTATTAATTGCCGTTTCTTTAAATCGCTCTTCCAATCTTATCCATTGCACCCATTTGGATTTACGCGCACTCGTACTCAATTGAATTTGTTGCCAAGGTCGATACTCCCCAATATGATAGGTATTTCCTGTACCCATATAGTTGTCTACATAAGTAAGTGCCGCAGTATACTTAAAACGGGTGTTTTGAAAATAAGACGCCCCAAGAGTGTACTCATTCGCATTGATAACATCAACGTAATTTTCTTTTCGTTTAGATTGTAAATCAATCCAAGATCCCCAATGCTCGGTGTATCTGTTTTGATTTAAATAATCCCACCAAGATTCTTCACTATGGTTGGTTTGTGCGTTTAGCTGGATACCAATACAAAAACAAAGCAATACAATAATTATAGACTTCCCCATACGGGCTGTAATTTCCTCATTTTTAAGCATAAATCACCCAAACTACTCATATATTATTAGGATATTTGTATACAAATTAAATTTATGGCAATATCCATTTGGGAGCAATCCACATACTATGCTCCAAAAGATGTAGTAATTATAGGTTGCGGTTTTGTAGGTCTATGGACTGCCTATGAATTGATTCAAAAAAATCCCCTACTAAATATTACCATTTTAGAACGCGGACTGATTCCATCGGGTGCAAGTACACGCAATGCAGGATTTAGTTGTTTTGGAAGTGTTTCAGAATTAATGTACGACGTGCAATTAATGGGAGCTACCAATATGTTGGAGACGGTGAAAATGCGTTATGATGGATTACAAAGAATTCAAAAAATATTTGGGAAGGAAAATATAGACTACGATCAATTTGGTGGATATGAATTATTTGAAAAAGGTGGCTCCTATGATTGTTCAAAACTAGATGAAGACATTGCTTACTTAAATAATTTATTAGCACCAGTTTTGAAAACGCCTAAGCAAAATGGAAAGTACTTGCCTATCTATTCCAACCAAAGCAAAAAAATAAAATCCTTAGGATTTCAAAATATTCAAGCACTTGCATATTGTCCGCTCGAAGGACAATTGAATTCAGCCAAACTAGTATTGGCTTTGCAAAAAGCAGTGCAAGCAAAAGGGGTACAAATATTATTTAATACCGAGTTAAAAAAATATACCTCGCATAAAAAAGGCGTAACCATTCAAACCAATTTAGAAGCACCTATTGAAACAAAGCAGTTATTAATTTGCACCAATGGTTTTGCAAAACAATTAATGCCTAAGTTAGATGTGGAACCTGCAAGAGGACAAGTATTTATTACCGAACCCATTCCCAATTTAAAATTCAAAGGCACTTTTCATTTTGATGAAGGCTTTTATTATTTCAGAAATGTAGGCAAACGATTATTGTTGGGTGGCGCGCGCAATCAAGATTTTAAAAACGAAAAAACTTTCTCACTTGAAACCTCGTCAACAATTCAAAAAACTTTAGAAACCTTTATGATGCAACGTATCTTACCCAAAGGAAGTAAAAAACCAAAAATTGAATTAAGATGGAGTGGCACAATGGGGATTGGAAAAATTAAAAAACCCATTATTCAAGAATTACAACCTAATGTGTTTTGTGCAGTTCGCATGAGTGGCATGGGTGTAGCCATTGCTCCCATTGTTGCGCAAAAAGCAGTTCAATTAATGAAGCATTAGTCCTTTCAAGCAAGTATCTTTACACTATGGGTCAGAAAAAATTAATCAAGTTTGCGGCAATTAAGGAATATGAAAATGTATTGGAATACCCGCAAGGCATGCCAGGGAAATGGAAAGCCTTTTTTACAGCATTAGAAAAGGATACAAAGAACATCACAATTGAGGAATTGTCTATTACTGAGTCTATGCAAAATAACGCGCATAGCAACAACACTAATGCTCCCTTAAAACCATTGGTTTTAGAACTTGCCTGTGGACGTGGAGAATACGCAGTTGGATTAGGCCGTATGTTTCCCAATCAAAACTTTGTAGGATTAGATTTAAAAGGAAACCGAATTTGGAAAGGTGCAAGCATTGCCAATAGAGATGG
>JBDKLP010000037.1:0-15149 GCA_039795575.1 Bacteroidota bacterium
AGAAAATGCAAAGCATTGAAAAAATGTTGAACGACGGTAGCGCAGACAGCTTAACTAAAAAAGAGCGTTTGACTTTAGCGCGTGATAAAGATAAAATGGAAAAAGTATTAGGTGGTATCGCTCAATTGGGCCGTTTACCAGCAGCTTTATTCTTAGTTGACATCGGTCACGAGCATATCGCATTGGCAGAAGCTAAGCGTTTAGGTATCCAAACATTTGGTATGGTAGATACCAACTGTGATCCTAATAAAGTAGACTTCTCTATTCCTGCAAACGACGATGCTACAAAATCAATTGCTATCATCACTAACTATATCACTGCAGCAATCGCTGAAGGTTTGGCTGAGCGTCAAGCATCAAAAGATGATGAAAGTGAAGTAGAAGAAGGTAACAACGAATTAGAAGCAAAAGCGAAGAGAATGGAAGCTGAAGCAAATGCTGAAGGCGGACGTGCTAAGCGTGGTGCTGGTGCAGGAACTTCTGCTCCAGGTGCTCCTAAGCGTCGTACTACTACTGGCTCTCGTGGTCCAGTTAAAAAATAATTAAATATCCCAATTGGGTTGTTGGTTTCTATGCAAATAGTTACTAATGACCCAATTGTATTTATTTTATTTTTAGCAAATACTTTATCAATCATTGATTGACTAAGATGAAATTTTAAAAGAACATTATCCTTAAAAAATAATTTTATGAGTGCTATAACAGCCCAAGATATTAATAAGTTACGTCAAGCTACAGGTGCCGGTATGATGGATTGCCGTAAAGCATTGACTGAAACCAATGGTGATTTTGAAGGAGCGATTGATTGGTTACGTAAGCAAGGTCAAAAAGTGGCCGCTAAGCGTAGCGATCGTGAAGCAAAAGAAGGTGTAATTATTGCACAAACTTCTGCCGATAACAAAACTGGTTTTGTTGTTTGTATTGCTTGTGAAACGGATTTCGTTTCTAAGAATGCAGAATTCGTAGCATTTGCGCAAAGCATTGCTGACGCTGCAGTTGCGAACAATGTAAAATCTGCAGAGGAATTAAACGCAGTATCTATCAATGGTACTACTGTTGCAGATATGATCAATGATAAATTAGCTGCAATCGGAGAAAAAATCTCTGTAGCTAAATTTGAAAGAGTAGATGCTCCATTTGTAGCTTCTTATATTCACGGTGCAAACCGTATGGGGGTATTGGTTGCTTTATCAACTGAAGCTGCTGAATTGGGTAAAGACTTAGCAATGCAAATTGCTGCAATGAACCCAGTAGCAGTGGATGCCGATTCAGTGCCTGCTGAAACAGTAGCACGCGAAAGAGCGATCATCATTGATACTATGAAAGAAGATCCTAAGATGGCAGGTAAGCCAGAAGACATGATTGCTAAAATTGCCGAAGGTAAAATTGCAGCATTCTTCAAAGAACAAACTTTATTAGCACAGTCTTTCGTGAAAGATGGTGGTAAAACTGTTGGTGAACATGTGAAGAGCGTGGGTGCTGACATTAAAGTAATTGAGTTCAAGCGTGTGGCACTTGGATAAATTGCAAGTGGGCATTGTTTGGTTCAAAAAATCCAAATGATACAAATTCCGAGACATTAATGCTGGGAGTTTGCTAAAATAGAAAAGAGAGGTCCAATAGGCCTCTCTTTTGTTTTAAAACCTTATTCAAAATTTGTATCTTGCAAGTATAAACCCAATCGATTATGCAGCCAAAATACAAACGCGTATTATTAAAATTATCTGGAGAAGCTTTAATAGGTACTGAGCGAAACGGCGATCCATTTAATCCTAAAATTATTGAGCAATATGCCAATGAAATTAAAGAAGTAGTAGCGTTAGGTGTACAAGTTGCGATTGTGATTGGGGGAGGAAATATTTACAGAGGTATGAACGAGGCCGATAGTGGCATTGAAAGAGCCCATGGTGATTATATGGGTATGTTGGCTACTGTAATCAATGCCATGGCCATTCAGGCAATGTTGGAAAAAATTGGCGTTTACACCCGATTACAATCAGCGATTAACATGGATCAGGTTGCAGAGCCTTATATCCGAAGAAAAGCATTAAGACATTTAGAAAAAGGAAGAGTAGTGATATTTGGCGCAGGTACAGGAAACCCTTATTTCACAACCGACACAGCGGGTTCGTTGAGGGCTATTGAAATGAAGGCCGATGTAATTTTAAAAGGCACAAGGGTAGATGGCGTGTATGATGCTGATCCTGAAAAAAATCCCAACGCAGTAAAGTTTGAAAAAATTAGCTTCCAAGAATGTATTTCTAAAAACTTGAAAGTAATGGATATGACAGCCTTTACCTTATGTATGGAAAACAAATTGCCCATCATTGTTTTTGACATGAACCAACCCGGCAACTTAATGAAATTGGTGCAAGGAGAAACAGTGGGTACCTTGGTAGGCTAAACTAAAATCAAAAAAGTCAAACCATTGGTGTAATAATTAAACACAAAAGGCCTTGCTGCCTTAATTTTATCCTATGCAAAAAATATTTTCTTCCCTCCTAGTGGTATTGGCATTAAGCGCCTCACTAGTGGCAAAAGCACAGCAAAAAATATCTCTAAAAGAAGCGGTACAAATTGCATTGCAAAATAGTTATGACATTAAGTTGGTAGAAAACACAGTGGCTGTTTCCAAAAACAATAATGATTATGGTGTTGCAGGCGCGCTTCCAACAGTTAATGCAACAGGGAGTGAAAACAAAACAAGCAGCACCCTTCAACAAAAGTTTGCAGATCCAACCAGAAACACTATTAAATCGGGTGTAGATGGAACTACTATTGCGGGTGGCGTTTCAGCATCGGTAGTATTGTTTAATGGATATAGAGTTCAGTCAACCAAAAGCAGATTGGCCGCTTTGGAAAACCAATCCAATACTTTATTAAAAGCGCAAATTCAAAACACAGTTGCTACCGTAATGCAACAGTACTATAATATTATTCGTCAACAAGCTTATTTGGCTACGATTCAAAAATCGATCGATGCAAGTCAACAAAGATTAGACATTGTAAAAGCCAAACAAAATATTGGTGTTGCGAATGAGGCAGATGTTTTACAATCTACTTTGGATTTAAACACATTAGCGCAAGCAAGAGAAAATCAATTGTTAATTATTGAACAAGGCAAAGTTGATTTGTTAAATAGTCTTGTTCTGCCTACTACTACCAAAATAATTGTTTTGGACAGCATGGTTGTTGATAAAACTTTGGCAATAAAGGACATTGAATCTAAAAGTCTATCCAATCCCAATGTAGAAAGCCTTGCGCAACAAGTAAAAATCAACCAATTGATTGAAAAAGAAACCCGCGCGTTGATGTATCCAACTTTAAGAGCTACTGCTGGCTATAACTATAATAGCAGTGCTTCTGCTGCTGGTTTTAGTTTGTTGAACGAAACCTATGGTCCATCGGCGGCAGTAAGTTTGTCTTTGCCTATTTACATGGGGGGGGCATCTAAAAAAGCGTATAAAAACGCGCGCATTAACACGAATTCTGCGGATCTTCAATATCAAAGTGCATTAGCAGACATGTCTTCTAATGTGGCAAAAACATTTCAATCTTATCAAACCAGCGTACAACAATTAACTACGGAGGAAGCCAATTATAAAATGTCTCAATCCTTGTTGAATTTAATTTTGCAAAAATTTCAACTAGGTCAAGCTACTATTGTGGATGTAAAACAAGCACAACAAAGTTTTGAATCGGCTGGTTTTAGATTGGTAAGCTTAATTTACACAGCCAAGGTAGCTGAGGTAGAATTAAAACGTTTGTCTAATCAACTTGCTTTCTAGTCTTTTATCAGTCTTTGGTAATCCTTAGCATAATCGCATTAAAAAGCCCCCGAACTCGGGGGCTTTTTTTTACAACACTTCAATTAAAACCAATTCATTATTTTAATACCAAGACCCATTGATCAGGTCATTTTGATTTGCATTTCTATTGGCAACTCTGCGTTTTACATTTTTCTTATGTAAGTACACCGTTACAAATACCAATGGAATAAACACAATAGTTAATGGAGGAATGCCCAATAAGCTAATCCATTTTCCACCAAAGTGACGGCGCATTGGACGACGTAATCTTTCTGCAATTAAATACATGCCAGGTACAATAAACAAAGTCATGAAGAAGGCAAAGATCAAGCCAAATATTAATGTCCAACTTAAAGGTTTCCAAAACGCAACATTGTCTCCTCCAAAAAAGATATGAGGGTTCAACTCGCTGAACAAGGTCACGAAATTGATATTGAATCCAATGGCAATAGGAATAAATCCTAGAATCGCAGCAAGTGCAGTTAACATTACTGGGATAATTCTTGTTTTACCTGCTTGCACTACGGCTTCTCTTGTTTTCATTCCTCTAGCTCTTAACTCATCGGCAAACTCAATTACCAGGATACCGTTTTTCACAACTATCCCTGCCAATCCTACAATACCTAAACCCGTCATTACTCCAGAAATTTTCATTCCAAAAATAGAGAAGCCCAAGAATACTCCAATAATACTAAATAAGATTTCGGTTAAGATAATTACCGATTTAGAAATAGAGTTGAATTGTAATACCAAGGTGAACAAAATTAACATCAAGGCAATTACCAAGGCTTTTCCTAAGAAGGCCACGGTTTCCAATTGTTGTTCGTTTTCACCTGTTTGTTTCACGGTTACTCCATCGGCAATTCCTTTGTAGTTGGAAATATATTGTGCAATAGCAGCGTTCACGGTAGTTGGGCTATATCCCTTGTCCACTAAAACATTGGAGCTTAATTGAATTAATCTTTTTTGATTTTTTCTTTTAATGCTACCAAAAGTACTAGTAGGCTCTACTTTTACCAAACTGCTGATAGGAATATTTTTTACCATTCCACCAGCTGCCATATCTCTAAAGGATAAGCGCATGTTTAATAAGTCAACCAGATTGTTTCTTTGTACTTCGTCGTTTCTTAATTGAATTTTATATTCTTCTTTTCCTTCTTTGATTTTAGAAACCTCTTTACCAAACAAGGCGGTTCTTATTTGCATACCCACTTGAGCACTGCTTACGCCTTCGGCCAAAGCACGGTTACGATCAATGGTTAAAGTCAATTCTGGATTTTGCAAATCCACGTCCATCTTTAACATATTGATACCAGGAACTTGTGCAGCATCCAAATAGTTTTTTAAACCCACTGCAGTTTTCACTAATTTATCAAAGTCCTCTCCTTGAATTTCAATATTTACTGGAGGATCGGTTGGAGGACCACTTGATTCTTGATCAATAGATATTTCAGCGCCAGGCACTCCTTTTAATTCAGATCTTAAATGATCTAAATAAGGAGCGGTAGATTTTCCATGACGTTTTTCAAACTCCACAAAGTTTACCTGAATACGACCAAGCTCGGGACGTGTACTACGGTCACCTCTCATTGGATCACCAGCACCAACGGCAACATTGCTAATGATACTTTCTACCAAAGGATTTTCGGTTTTATCATTTTCCAATACCTTGTTCACTTTCGCTTCTAAAACACGGGTAATAGAATCAGTATAGTTTACATTGCTTCCCGATGGTAATTTTAAATATACATACAATTGGTTCGGATCTCCTTTAGGGAAAAACTCAATACCCACTCTGCCTGTTGCTACACTAATTCCCAAAATAACAAAGGATAGAATTAATAATATAAAGGTTCCAATCAATAACTTCACTGGTCTCCACCCCGATAAAGCACGTCTTAAACTTGCTTCATACCAATCCATTAATTTAGGCAGGGTTACCGTTTGGAATTTTAAAATCATATCATTAATAAAGTATTTGTTGGCTACAACAGTCAACATAATAAATATTAATAAATTACCCAGGAAGCTAGCACCCATTATATCTAATAATAATCCTACACCAATAGGAATCCAAAATCCTTTTTTCTTGAAGATGGCCGATTTCGGTTCGTCTGAAACTTCATCGTCATCATGATTCATAAAATCAACCGCAAATACCGGATTCATAATAAAGGCAACTACCAATGATGCTGCCAAGGTAAATATCAACATAGCGGGTAGGTACACCATGAACTTACCAATAATGCCAGGCCAGAATAATAGTGGGAAAAAAGGGGCTAGGGTAGTAATGGTACCGGCTAAAACAGGAATAAATACTTCCCCTGCGGCCATTTTAGCCGAAGTGGTTGCAGTTAATTTTCCTTTGCCCTGTACAAAAATACGATGTGTGTTTTCAATTACTACAATGGCGTCATCCACAATAATACCTAAGCCAAATAATAAAGCAAACAGCACCATAAAGTTTAAAGTGATATGCGAGCCCACAACCAAATCACCTGCAGGTAAAAATACAAAGGCAACAAACATACTCAAGGGAACCGATAAGGCTACAAAAAAGGCATTGGTTACACCCATAAAAAACATCAATACCACCAATACCAACACGAAACCAATTACAATGGAGTTTACTAATTCGGTGAAAGAACTTCTTGTACGAATACTTTGATCGCCTGAAATCACCACGTTCAAATCCTTAGGGAAAACAGATGCTTTTGCATCAGCCACCATTGCTTTCACCGCATCCGAAGTGGCAATTAAGTTTTCGCCATTACGTTTAATGATATTCAGCGTTAATACATTCTTTCCATTTAAACGCGCAAAGCTTTCCGTATTTTTAATGGTGTCCTTAATGGTGGCCACATCCTTTAAATAAATGGGTGCACCACTTGTATTTCTAACAATAATATTGGCAATATCGTTGGCATTTTTTAGTTGACCTTTCAATTGTAGGTTACGTTGCATATTGCCCACTTCTAATAAGCCACCCGACAAATCTAAGTTCTCTCTTTGAATAGCAGCGCTAATATCGTCGAAAGTAATGCCTGCTGTTTGCATGCGATAATTGTCCACATTAATTTGGAACTCTCTTTCGGGTGCACCTGCTAAATCAATTCTGTTGATTTGTGGAATGCCCTCTAATTTATCTTTTAAATCATCAGCGTACTTTTTAAGTTGAACGGTGTTATAGTTGCCGCTAATGTTTACAAACATAATGGGTTGATCACTAATATTCATTTCCATTACACGAGGCTCCTGTGTAAGGTCATTAGGTAAATCTCCTTTTGCTTTATCTACTGCATCTTTCACTTTTTGTAAAGCAACATCGGTTTTTACATCGGTGCTAAATTCAACCGTAATTAAAGAGAAGTCCTGTTGTGAAGAGGAAGTGAATTTATTGATCTTTACTCCGCTGATGCTTTTTATTTGCTTTTCAATGGGGCGTGTTACCAGGTTTTCAATATCCTTGGGGGAATTACCTACATAAACAGTTTGAACAAACATGGTAGGGATAATTACCTCGGGAAATTGTTCCTTAGGCAAGGTTAGGAATTGGAAGATACCGCCTAAGCTAATAAACAACATCAACAAATAGATAGATGTTTTATTAGTGATACTCCAGGAAGTAGGTCCAAATTCCTTAAATTTTTCTTTTATATTTTGCAATGTCGACATATGGACAGTTTGTGCTTTTAAGTATTAGGAATCGATAATTATTTAGTACTAATGTTTTGACCATCGTACAAAGACTGATAGCCTTCGGTAACCATTTGTTCTCCAGCGTTTAATCCGCTCAAAATTTCAATATTGTTGCCGTAAAATTCACCAACTA
Organism: Bacteroidota bacterium; assembly: GCA_039795575.1. Classification (GTDB taxonomy): domain Bacteria; phylum Bacteroidota; class Bacteroidia; order Chitinophagales; family Chitinophagaceae; genus Sediminibacterium. The sequence goes on from JBDKLP010000037.1 coordinate 7,642, forward strand.
CTACGCTTCTTTTACGTGCTACTAATTTTCCTTTTTCGGTAGCAGCTACATAAATGAATTTTCCTTTATCGTCGTTTTGAATTAGGTTGATAGGAATGATGATGGCATTCTTTTTTGTATAGTCCTTAATTTTCACTTGCACCAATTGGTTAGGTCGAAACTTGTTGTCCAAAGGCAATTTAGATTCAACAAAAAAGCTGCGGCTTAAAGGATCAATTACCGTACCAACTACGCTCAATTTGGTATCGATGGTTTTTTGAATATCAGGGAACACTAATGTAGCTTCGGTGCCCACTTTAACTTTACCTGCATAGTTTTCTGGAACATTACTTGTTAATTTCAATTTAGTGGTGTTCACAATTTTAATTTGACCAGCTCCACCAAACAATTCACCCACTTTTACATTCACTTCCTCGGCAATGCCTTCTACATCGCTGTACACACTGGTAAAAGCCAATTGATCTTTTACCATGCCCAATTGCTCGGTAGCTGCTTTTAGTTGGCTAGCACTTGCATCGGCATTGGTTTTAGCAGTCATTAACTGAATTTCGCTTCCAATATTTTGTTCCCACAAATTCTTTTGTTTTTCATAAACGCTTTTTGCCAAAGCAGCCTGTGCTTTAACGGTTTCTAGGTTTTGTGCAGCAGCTGCAGCGCTTTGCTTAATAAGGCTATTGTCCAATTGTAACAACAGTTGACCTTTTTTAACATGGTCGCCTCTTTTTACAAACAAAGCTTTTACCTGTCCTCCACCAGCACGTGGTGTTACAAAAGAAACGCTTTCTGATTCTACCTTACCTTGAATTTCAATAAAGTGATTAAAATCTTGGTTTGCAATGGGAGCAATGCCCACTAGCACAGCAGGGCTTTGTTCCTTGCCGCCTTGTTTTTCTAATTCATTTTCTAAGCTTGCAATTTGTGCATTCAATTCTAATGCTTGCTTTTTTAATTTATCTAAGCTTGCTTTTTTGGCATCAATACTATTGTTGCTACCGCCTCCGCAAGCCATTGTCAATAGGGTTAAGCTTACTGCAAATAATTTTAAACTAAGTTTCATGTATATCTATTTATTGTGTGTGTATTAATGGGTTTATAATTTTCCTGTTGCTTTTAATAAGTCTACTTTGGCAATTAAAGCAGTGTATAAAGCATTCATGTAATTGTTTTGAGCGCTTACTAAATCGGCCTGTGCGGCAGATATTTCGGTGTTAGATCCAGTTCCTGCTTCAAATTTCTTTTTGGTTTGTTGATAAACCGATTCTGCCAATTCCATGTTTTTCTTTTGGAAACTCACAGTAGCGACCGATGACATGTAGTTTAACTTGGCTTGTGTGATTTCATTGTCAATGCTGTTTTTAAGTGCGTCAATTTGATTTTCAGTTTGCTTCAATTCAATTTTGGTACGCTTAATTTTGGCATCGGTTGCAAAGCCATTAAAAATAGGAAGGCTAATGTTTAAGTTAATAAGGGAGGTTGTAAACCAGCTGCCTCCTTCAAAAAAGTCGAACTTGCTTCTTTGTGCATTTTTTGAATAACTACCCGACATAGAAATAGTAGGAAGGTTGCTTAATTGATAACGCTTAACATTAAAATCATTCATTTTTTTAACCGTGTTCAAGTATTGAAAATCCTTACGCAAATTGTATTGAAAATCATTTTCGGTTAAAATATCGTTCGACAAGCTGCTTTCATTAATTACATCGGTTAATACCAAGCTGTCTTTCACTGGCATGCCCATTAACATTTTTAAACCCATATAACCAATAGCTACGCTGTTATTGGCTTTTAATTTTTCGGTTTCTAAATTGTTCAATTGAACATTTACTTTATCTACATCTAGTTTTTCGGCAAAACCATTCTTGTACATAATTTGTGCATCATGTGCTAATGTTTTTAAACGTGCAATATTAGCGTCTAAAATATTTAACTGCGTTTTGCTTGCAGATAATTGGTAATAAATTTTATAAATATTGGCCTTGATGCTCTCCTGCGTAAGTGCTGCATTTTTTTCTTGTAAGTCCATGGACGTAGCGCGTGCTTTTAAGGCAATAAATACTTGACCATCAAACAATAATTGTTGAATATTGGCACCATAGTTGGCATTGTACTTGGTACCAAACTGAACGGGGATAAAGGTTCCAGCAGGACCTCCAAAAATTTGTGCAGGCAATAAAGAGGTTGGGATTTGTGTATAGTCCACCACGCTTGTACTAGTAGTAATAGTAGGCAAAGCAGCGGCTGCAATTTCACGATTGGTTTGTGCTTGTGCTCTTACTGTTAGCAATGCGTTTTTAACTTGCACATTGTTTTTTTGTGCATAGTCCACACATTGATCAAGGGAGAAAGCGTTGATAGGAGTATTGCTAGCTTGTGCTTGGGAAAGGCTTGCAGTAATTACACCTAAAACCAAGAAGATTAAATTTTTCATTGTATTGTCGTGTTGCTTGTTTGAGTATTAATTATGAAAGGGAGTTGCAAAATCGGCAGCGTCAATTTCTTCTACTGTGATTTTCGATTTTTTAAGTTGTTGTTTATATTGTTCCATTAATTCAATTCCTTTGATGGACATAACACCATAAATAAAGTTTTCAATAATTTGAATGGTAACTTTTCCAATATCAAATTTGCTATAAGGGTATAGCGTTGGGTTAAATGGCACAAAACTTGTTTCAATTCGGTAGATTGATAAAATTTCAGGATCAATATCGGAACGATATAAACCCTCGGCTACACCTTTTATTAAATTGTTTTTAATAATTTGAAGCATAAAAGCATTCTTGTGGTTTTGAATGCGTTCATAAGCTTGTGGGTGGTATTTGGCCAATTCGTTCATGGTCATTGGATTCATGTTCTTGAATACATGTTGAATGTCTTCCAGAATCATAAACATTTCATGCACGGCGTTTTCGGCATTGTCCTGTGTTTTTTTACATTTTAAGGCCTGTTCCTCTAATTCGAAATTAATGACAGCCATCACCAAGGCATCTTTGTCCTTGTAAAACTGGTAAATGGTCTTTTTGCTGATGCCTAATTGGCTGGCAATATCATCCATCGTCACATGTTTAATGCCCTGACGGTGCATTAATTCTCTTGATTTAAATAAGATTCTATTCTCCATAATACAATTTGAGGCGCAAAACTATGGAAACTAATCTCGTTTTCAAAGTTTCCGCGCCTAAAATGTTTAAAATTTATGTTGAATGGCAAAAAAGGTGGAAATTTGAGGCCTAAACCGCCAATATGCAATTTATAAGGGAGAAATTTCGTCGAAAAAAGCTTTTAAGTGCCTTTGCCCAGCTGTTTTTTCAGGGGGTAGTGCTATTGGCTCCCATTGGTGTGACCATTTGGGTGGTGGTAAGCCTATTTAATTGGGTAGACAATTTTCTACCTAATTTACTCAATACCTTATTTCCTGTACAATTTGCTGCGGTGAATGGACAAATCCCCAAAGTAACCGGATTGGGTTTTGTGGTAGCCATAGCCTTGGTATTGGTAGTGGGTTGGTTATCGTCCTTGTTTTTTGTAGAAAGATTGGTATCTATTTTTGATAAAGTGTTGGAAAAAACACCGGGTGTAAAAATTATTTATTCATCGGTAAAAGATTTTTTAGAAGCATTCGCTGGCAATAAGAAAAAATTTGATGAGCCTGTTTTGGTGAATGTGGATTCGGCCGATGTATGGAGAATTGGATTTATCACACAGGACAATACAGCGCATTTTGGAATGAATGAATACTTAACAGTGTACGTTCCCCATTCTTACGCAATCTCTGGCATCACATATATTGTACCCACTGCACGCGTAAAAAAATTACCAAAAGGGATTAGCGCAGCCGAAGCTATGAAGTATGTGGTATCGGGTGGTGTAACGACTATCGACGAGAGTGAGAAAGAGAATGAATCGCAAAGCGATTCATAATGAATAAATAAAACATAATTACTCATGCAATTGCATAATTTTAATTCCGGTCCTGCTATCTTGCCTCAACAAGTATTAACGCAGGCAGCCGAAGCGATTCATAATTTCAACAACACGGGTTTATCTATTTTAGAAATTGGACATCGCACAAGTTGGTTTGTGGAAGTAATAGAAGAAGCCAAATCCACTGTAAAAAGATTAATGGAAATTGGTGATGAATACGAAGTACTTTTTTTACAAGGGGGAGCTACTATGCAATTTATGCAAGTGCCAATGAATTTATTGGATGAAAATGGAATGGCCGCCATTTGTGATAATGGAGTATGGGGTAATAAAGCGGTGAAAGAAGCAAAATTATTTGGTCCTGTAACGGTGGTTTCGGATACTTCTAACGAAAAACATACGCATTTAAATAAGCAACTGGAACTGCCTCAGGGCACTACTTATTTGCATATTACCACCAACAATACGGTGGAAGGAACTCAATGGCATCAATACCCACAGGTGAATGTACCCTTGGTGGGAGATATGAGTTCTGATATATTTTGTCGCCCCACAGCATTTAAAAAATTTGATTTAATATACGCAGGTGCACAAAAAAATATGGGAGCAGCAGGTGTAACCATGGTGGTAATTAAAAAAGCATTATTGGGAAAAGTAAATCGAAAAATTTCGGCGATTTTAGATTATCAAAAACACATTGAAGCGGGTAGTTTATTAAATACGCCTCCGGTTTTTTCTATTTATGTGAGCTTGTTAACTTTAAGATGGATAGAGCAAGAGGGCGGATTAGTGGAGATGGAAAAAAGAAACAATGCAAAAGCGGCATTGTTGTATAAAACCATTGACGAACATCCTGAATTTTATTGTCCCATTGCAAAAGAAGATCGCAGTATCATGAATGCAGTTTTCTTTTTAACCGATCCTAGTAAAGAAGATGCATTTTTGGCATTGTGCAAAACACAGGGCATGATTGGTGTAAAAGGATACAGAACAGTAGGCGGAATTAGAGTAAGCATGTATAATGCATTGCCAATGAGTAGTGTACAAGCGTTTTGTGAATTGATGAATAATTTTTCATAATTATTTTTATACAATCGGCTTCAATAAAAATCTTTTACTCAAAAAAAAGAACGATATTTGCGCCCATGGCAAAAATTAGACCCTTTGAAGCGCTTCGTCCGCAGCCTCAATTAGCGAAGCAGGTAGCAAGTAAACCATACGATGTTTTGAATAGTGCAGAAGCAAAAGTGGAAGCGGTTGGAAATGCTTATTCTTTTTTGCATATTACAAAAAGTGAAATTGATTTACCAGAATCCGTAGACATACACAGTCAACAAGTATACGACTTGGCATTAGAAAATTTAAACGCATTTGTACAAAGAGATGTGTTGTTTAAAGAATCAAAACCTTGTTATTATATCTATCAATTGATTATGGAAGGACGTGCACAAACAGGATTGGTTTGTGTAAGTAGTATCGAGGACTATAATAATGACATTATTAAAAAACACGAGTTCACCCGCCCCGAAAAAGAACAGGATAGAATCAACCATATTAAAACAACTGGGGCACAAACGGGCAATGTTTTTTTAGCTTACCGCAATCAAGCTTCTATTGACGCCTTGATTGATAAGTGGAAAACCACTAAAAATGCCGTGTATGATTTTACTGCCGAGGATGGCATTCAACATACAGTTTGGGCAGTGAGTGATTCAGCGACTGTTGACCAAATCACTGCTTTATTTGAAGCTGAAGTGCCTTGTACTTATATAGCCGACGGACATCACCGTGCCGCATCAGCTGCAAAAGTGAAATTGGCCTTGGGGGAATCTGCTACACCAGCTGCGGATTATTTTTTAACTACTTTGTTCCCATCTAATCAACTGCATATCATGGATTATAACCGTGTAGTGAAAGATTTAAATGGACATAGTGTGGATGCATTTATGCAAGCCTTGCAAAACGAATTTGAAATCACACCGCAGGAAGGAGCATATAAACCTACTGAGTTGCATAGTTTTGGTATCTACCTTGCTGGACAATGGTATGCATTAAAAGCAAAACCAGGTACCTGTAACGATAATGATCCCATTGGCGTATTAGATGTAACTATTTTATCCAATAATATTCTGTCAAAATTATTGGGGATTGTAGATCAAAGAACAGATAAGCGTATTGATTTTGTGGGCGGGATCCGTGGATTGGCCGAATTGGAAAAAAGAGTAGACAGTGGTGAAATGCAATTGGCAATTAGCTTGTATCCAGTAACCATTGATCAATTGTTTAATATTGCCGATGCGGGTGAGGTAATGCCACCGAAAAGTACTTGGTTTGAACCTAAACTAAGGGACGGATTGTTGACACATTTAATTTATTAGTACACAAGTATAAATTGGTAAAACCCTAGCAAAAACGCTGGGGTTTTTTTATAGCCTCATTTCTTTTTTTATCTGCATCTTTTTGAGTACTTTGTTACACAATTTTGCTTGTTATATGGAACCGAAAAGACTCTTTGATTGTATTGAACATCAATTAAAACTTTTTCCGCAGGAAGTTATGTTGGCTGCTAAGGAAAATGGAGTTTGGAGAAAATACCCAACCACCGAAGTGGCGGCAACTGTGAATGCTTTGAGTGCGGGCTTATTAAGCCTGGGTTTGTCCGGCAATGATTTTACACCAGAAGGTTCTGACAAGGTTGCTATTATTAGTAGCAACCGTCCTGAATGGTTGATAGCAGATATGGCTGCTCAACAAATTGGGGTAATTTGGGTACCCGTATATCCAACTACCAATCCTTTAGAATTGACTTTTATTTTGAATGATGCTTCGGTAAAATACATGTTTGCCAGCAATCAAGAATTGTACAATAAAGTAATGTCCATTAAGGACAATGTGCCATGTTTAAAAGAGGTTTATACTTTTGACAAAATTGAAGGCGCAAAACACTGGACCGAATTGTGTTCAAAGGATGCGCAATTATTGGAGCAAGTGAGCGCGATTAAAAAAACTATTCCAGTAGAACAGGTGGCTACTTTTATTTATACATCGGGTACTACAGGTACGCCCAAAGGGGTGATGTTAACGCATCATAATATTTATTTCAATTTACAATCGGGCAAGAAAAGTTTTCCTTTCCCTGATGCGCCAACTCAAAAAGTATTGAGCTTTTTACCACTGAATCATATTTTTGAAAAAGTAGCATCCTATATTTATATGTTCAGTGGCATGAATATTTATTATGCCGAAAGCATGGAAACCATTGGCGACAACTTAAAAGAAGTAGCACCAGATGGATTTTCAACTGTGCCAAGATTATTGGAAAAAGTGTTTGAAAAAATCATGTTAAAGGGCGAGGAGTTATCAGGTGTCAAAAGAAAATTATTCTTTTGGGCAGTTGCTTTGGGTGAAAAATATGATAATTTACAACCAGGCTCATGGTGGTATCAATTGCAATTGAAATTCGCCAATACATTAATTTTTAGTAAATGGCGTGAAGCATTAGGAGGCAATGTAAAATTTATTGTAACCGGGGGAGCTGCTTGTCAGGTAAAATTATTACGCATATTTAACGCAGCACAAATACCCGT
>JBDKLP010000038.1:0-9325 GCA_039795575.1 Bacteroidota bacterium
GATAAACTATTTCACTCAATGTTCCTTTATAAGCAACTCTTCCCTCAATTCCTTCTGGTACAAACTTTTTTGAATCAGTCGTATTGCCTTGAAAATATCTATCGCTACTTCCTTCGTTCATGGCACCAATACTTCCCATACCTCTATAGCTCTTAAACTTACGACCTTCGTAAATAATGGTTTCACCTGGACTCTCTTCAGTACCTGCAAAAATGCTTCCCATCATAACACAGTTCGCGCCGGCAGCTAAAGCTTTTACCATATCGCCTGTATAACGAATACCACCATCTGCAATTACAGGAATATTCTTTCCTTTCAATGCTTTGGTAGCTTCCATGATCGCAGTTAATTGAGGAACCCCTGCACCAGCCACAATTCTTGTAGTACAAATTGAACCAGGACCAATACCCACTTTAACAGCATCTGCACCTGCATTGGCTAATGCTAATGCGCCTTGTGCTGTGGCAATATTGCCTGCAATTACAGGTAGGTTTTTAAAATTCTTCTTTAATGATTTCAATGCTTCAATCACTCCCTTGCTATGTCCATGTGCACTATCTAAAGTAACAATATCCACTCCAACGCTTTGTAATGCTGCAGCTCTGTCTAATACATCTTTGGTAATACCTAAAGCAGCGCCTACTAATAAACGACCAATTTTATCTTTAACTGCATTAGGAAAAGCACTTAATTGTAAAATATCTCGGTAAGTGATTAAGCCAATTAATTTTCCTTGCTTGCTTACCACAGGTAATTTTTCGATTTTATATTGGCGTAATATTTTTTCTGCTTTTCTTAAATCAGTTCCTTCTGGAGCAATGATTAAATTTTCCTTAGTCATTACTTCACTTACTTTTCGTTTGCGATCGGTCTCGAAACGTAAGTCTCTGTTGGTTAAAATACCAACTAGTTTATTTCCTTTATCAACAATAGGAATACCGCCAATCTTATTTTCTTTCATTAAGATTAATGCGTCGCCAATAGTTGCATTAACTTCTAATGTAATTGGATCTACAATCATTCCACTCTCGCTACGTTTAACCTTTCGTACTTGCTCCGCTTGACGTTCAATGCTCATGTTCTTATGCAAAATACCAATACCACCTTCACGTGCTAGGGCAATTGCTAAACTTGCTTCTGTAACGGTATCCATTGCAGAAGATAAAATAGGAACGTTTAATTGAATGTTTTTGGTAAGCTGGCTGTAGATTTTAACTTCGGAAGGAAGTATCTCAGAATAAGCGGGCATTAACAATACATCATCGAAAGTTAAGCCTTGCCCAAAAATGCGGGACTTGTTGGTAGAATTTCTTGTTGCCATAGGCAAAGGTAGGTTTTTGGCCTATTTAGGCAAAATCCTTTTTAATTGACTTGATTTACAATAAGTTAGCAAGATTGGTATTGATTCCCTGCTTCTAATTGAATGAGACCAACTAGTTCCAAGTTGAGCAAATAAGCTGCCAAATCCTCATGTTTCAATCCAAATGCAAAAGCAATGGCATCTTTATGCATGGGGCCTTGTAATTGAATGAATTTCAATAGTTTTTTTTCGATGGAATTGAGCATTGATGTCATTTGCGCTTTCGACTTTTCGGCATTAATTGTGTTATTTGCTTTGGGAGGTAGGGGCCAATTCATATTTTCCAATAAATCAATTGGATCTTGATAAAGTTGTGCAATATTATTTTTGATCAACCATAAACATCCCTTGCTTTTAGCATCCTTAATTTTTCCAGGCATAGCAAATACTTCTCTGTCATATCCTCTAGCAAGTTTTGCAGTAATCATACTTCCTCCAGTAATATCACTTTCAATAACAATGGTAATATCACTCATTCCAGCCACAATACGATTGCGTTTTGGAAATTGATAGGGCAGCGTTAAAGTGTTTTGAGTACATTCAGTTATAAGCCCGCCATTGGCAATTAATTTACTAGCGAGTTTGCGATGTTGATTGGGATAGATGCGATCTAATCCATGAGCAAGTACACCCCAAGTAGGCAATTGAAAAGACAATGCTGTTTCATGCGCCATTCCATCTACCCCCAAGGCCATTCCGCTAATAACTCCAAGTTGTAAAAATTGCAACCCTTCCATCACTTCCTTGATGAGATGTGCCGCTTGATAAGTGGGCTGCCTCGTGCCCACAATGCTAATTAATTGAGGAAGATTAAATGCATTGGATCCTTTTAAAAATAATAAGCTAGGTGCATCTGGAGTTTGAGCAAGCCGATGAGGGTATTGCGCATCCATAATTGAAAAACATTGAATACCATGCTTGCGTATGAAATTCAATTCTTGTTCGGCCGCATCCAAGGGCCAATGCACAGCACCAGTTGTGGTATTTTGATAGATGGAATAGGCAGTGTGATAGTATTTGAGCAATTTATTTTTTTGCATCGGACCCATTCCTTGCAGCATGCTAAATGCAATGGCGTATTTTAATGCTTCATCATTGAGCGACATAAGTTTTAATTAGGGATGGAGTAAGAACTCAAACATCGCTTATTAAATAATTAGAATAGCAAGTAAAAATACCTTGAAGTAGTATTAGGGAAGGCTAATAGTAAAGCTAGTGCGGCGATTTTGTGCTCTGCCTTCGGCAGTATTGTTGTCGGCAATAGGTTGGTTTGCGCCATGCCCCTTTGTGCTTATGCGCTCGGCAGCAATTCCCTTTTGTATTAAATAGCTAGCAATACTGTTGGCACGTTTGGTTGAGAGCATCACATTGTTGGCTGCATTGCCGGTATTGTCGGTATGCCCTTCAATAAGGATGCGCGCATTAGGGGTGCTTTGTAGATAATGGAATAATGCATTCAGTTCTACATTCGAATTAGCTTTTAACGTAGCAGCATTGGATTCGAAAAATACATTTTTAAAATTGCTAGTAAATGCTTTTACAATGGGACTCAGGTTAAATACAAAATGATTGCCTGCCATTTTTATTAAACTATCCTCATTCACTAACATGCTTGCAAATTCATGACCTGGACTATTCACTTGAATACCCACACTGTCAAAAACAGGAAGGGCTAAAACAAAAAATCCTGTGCTATCCACTTTCACTTCCATATAATTTGCCGAATCGACTGGGTCCACCAATCTAACTATGCCCTTTAAAGCTTTATTAGAACCTTTTTCTATAATCTGTCCGTTTAAATAATTGGTTTTATTGGCACGGGTATTTTTAGAAAGGGTTACTTTATAAATATCCAATCCACCTCTACTATCTATGCGATCACTAGCTATATAGCCCTGTATTCCATCACTTGCCACTGCAATACTGCCTTCGTTATCGATGGTATTAATTGGATAGCCCAAATTCACTGGCTTGGTCCAACTGCCATCTAATTTTTTTCGGGACATGAATAAATCAGATCCCCCATAACCGGGCCATCCATTGGATGCAAAATACAAAGTACGATTGTCGGCATGTATAAAAGGGGTTTGTTCATCGCCCTTGGTATTTATGCTGGGCCCTAAATTTTCGGCCTCGTCCCATCCACCCGATTCGTTTTTGTGTGCCACATAAATATCAATCCCTCCATAACCTCCAGGAATATTACTACAAAAATATAGTGACTGCCCGTCGGGTGAAATGCTTGGCGCACTCTCCCAAAAATCTGAATTGATATTGCGCCCTAAATTTTTTGGCTGTGACCAACCCGTTTTGGTACGTGTTACTTTATAAATATCATAACGACCATATCCTCGTTCGGCATAGTCGGCAGCATAATACAAGGTTTGCAAATCGGCCGATAAACTTGGACTTCCTTTTTTATCTGCAAAATTTAAAGTATCCGATAAAGGAGCTGCATGGGTAAATCCATTGGGAGTGATATTGCTAAAATAAAAATCTTCTCTTTTAAAACTATTGCGTCGCATAAATAAAAGCAAACTATCTTGCAAAGTCACAGTTGGAAAATATTCGGCAGCACTACTGTTCACACTATCACCGGCATTGCTAATGCTTATGAGCGGATCCGCGGGGTGTTGAATTGCATAATCAAATACCTGTAATAAATCATTTACTTTTTGTTGTAAATAGCTGGGAGCATTATTGCGTAATGGATTTAAAATAGCATAGGCTTTATCAAAATTTCCTAAGCTTCCATAAGCCGTTGCATACTTTACTAAATAAGGCAAAAAGGCAGCGCTGTCTTTTTGCATTCCTTTTTCAAAAACAGTAACAGCTGATTGCATTTGTTTTAATTCCAAATGCACTTGGAATAAAGTGATATAAGTAAAGATATCTTTACTGTCCTGTTGTAAACTTTGTTCTAATAAGGGAATACTTTGCTCCAGTTTTTTATTTTCTATCAATTCAATGGCTTGGTCGTACAAGCGCTTTGCATTTCTTTCCCCTTGTTGTGCTTTAGCATTAGGAAGTGCAACACAAAAAAACGCACTAGTGATTATTAGTAATTTAAGCCCTGTAGCCATACCAAAGATTGTATTGTAAATATACTTATTATGGTACTTGAATGTACTTATGCAATTGAGCGCTCAATTCCCATTGGGGGTTGGCTTTAATGTAGTCAATAACAAGCGGTGTATTCGTGGATTGCTTGTCCCATTCTGGCTGTAAATACAATTTGCAAGCTGAGCTAACCTGTTTTGCATGTTGCTCGGCCCAATCAAAATCGGAACTATTAAATACCACCACTTTTAATTCAGAAGCCAGTGGTAAATTTTCAGCCAATGGAGCTTTGAATTTTTTGGGTGACAAACAAACCCAGTCCCAGTTCCCCGACATAGGGCTGGATCCTGAAGTTTCAATATTGGTTTGAAAACCTGCTGCTTTTAAGGCAGTAGTTAAAGGGGTTAAATCATGCAATAATGGTTCTCCTCCTGTAACTATCGCTAAGCGGCCTGGGAATTGCATTGCGGCTTGAACAATTTCGTTTACAGATAATACGGGGTGTTTGCTAGCATCCCAACTATCTTTTACATCGCACCAAACACAGCCCACATCACAGCCAGCTAAGCGAATAAAAAAAGCCGCTTTGCCTTGATGGTATCCTTCGCCTTGCAAAGAATAAAACATTTCCATAACGGGATAAGATGCAGATGAACTCATATTATAAATGTAATGCGCTATTAATTATGGTAAAACTTTCCAGTATAAGCTTTCATGGTATTCATTAATAATCCAGCGATGGTCATTAAGCCTACACCACCTGGCACAGGCGTAACCGCCGATGCCTTTGTAATGGCTTGTTCGTAATTCACATCTCCTTTAATGCGAAAGCCTTTTTTAGCAGTGGCATCTTCCACTCTTGTAATACCCACGTCAATAATTACCGCACCTGGCTTAATCATATCTGCAGTAAGAAAATCGGGAATGCCTACAGCAACTACAATAATATCTGCTTGTTGTGTTAATTTCTTTAATTCATCCTTGGGTGTAAAGCGATGACATAATGTTACATGTGCATTGCCTTGTGGTAAACCACTACTTAGTAAAATACTCATGGGTCTGCCAACGATATTGCTACGGCCAATCACCACTGCATGCTTGCCCTTGGTCTCAATTTTAAAATGTTCTAACATTAATAAAACACCATAAGGGGTAGCAGGAATGAAAGTATCAAATCCTTGCACCATTCTTCCAATATTCATAGGATGAAAACCATCTACGTCTTTATCGGGATGAATGGCTTCAATAATCTTTTCGTCTTCAATATGTTTGGGTAAAGGCAATTGTACCAAAATGCCATCTACAGTGGCATCCTCGTTTAGTTCTTTAATTTTTGCTAATAATTCCGATTCACTCACATCATCGGCAAAACGAATCAATGAACTTCCGAAACCAGTTTCTTCACAATTCTTCACCTTGCTGGCTACATAGGTTTCGCTTGCCCCATTATTGCCCACCAGAATGGCGGCCAAATGTGGGGTTCTTTTACCAGCTGCTCTTAAGGCTTGCGTTTGTTGTAAAAGACTTGCTTTTACGGCTGCGGAGGCGATTTTGCCATCTAGTACTAACATGCTGCAAATTTAGTTCATTGAAATGCAGGGCTATAATTTTTTTTTAAACATTTCATCCCCTGTATCTTTGCAACTCAAATTATCCTATGGAACAGAACCCGAATCCCCCTTTAAATATTGAAATTAGCGAGGAAATTGCTGAAGGTGCTTATGCCAACCTAGCTATCATTACCCATAGCAATGCCGAGTTTGTAGTGGACTTTGTGAATGTGATGCCGGGTACGCCTAAAAGTAAGGTAAAGTCGAGGGTGATTTTAACGCCTATGCATGCAAAAAGATTTATGAAGGCATTGGTAGAAAATATTGAAAGATTTGAAGAGGCCAATGGTCCTATCACCGATATTTCTCCTGTAGAAATCCCCATGAATTTTGGAGGACCCACAGCCCAAGCATAAAATTATTTTTTCTTTTATTGCCTACCAATGATTGCTATGTTCGGCATAGCTGTAATATCCTTGTGTGCTAACTATGATATGATCAATGAGTTTAATGTCTAAAAAATGGGCTGCTCTTTTTACTTTTTCGGTGAGTTGATCATCCATGCGGCTAGGTTGTAATTGACCACTTGGATGGTTATGGCAAATAATTAAACCAGTGGCTTCATGGCTTAAAGCCAATTTGAAGAGCACCCTAGGATCCGCTACGGTGCCGGTTATGCCGCCTTCACTTAAAATTTGTTCATGTATAATAATGTTAGCTTGATTTAATAATAATACCATGAAAATTTCTCTGGATTCAAATTGCAAACTATATTTTAGATAATCAATCACGTCGCTGCTTTGAAAAATCTGCGCGCCCATATTTTTTTGAAACAAGCGACGAGACCCCAGTTCAATAGCTGCAATAATGCGAATGGATTTTACTTTGCCAATACCTTTTATTTTGAGACCCATTAAATCATGCACCGAAAGTTTGGCCAGCTTTTGCAAATCATGATCACATTTTAAAAGCAAACTGCGTGCCAAATCAATTGCATTTTTAGTAGGCGTTCCTTGTTGTATTAAAATGGCTATTAATTCCGAATCAGTTAAGTATTTACTACCTTTATATTGAAGTTTATGCATGGGTTGGTCGCTAAGCCCCCAGGATTTAATGGACATAATATGATGTTTAAGCTCCTAATCTAACAACTGTTCACCAACTCCATAAGGGTATAAATACTAGTAAAAAAATTGAATTTTGAACTACGTGAATGACTTGTTGAAAAGTAGCCTCCCTGTTCTTCCAAAATTGATGAACAGAATGATAACTTTGAAGCTCATTCAACCATCCCATGAACCCTTCTGTTAAAATATTTGCTGGAACAGGCTCAACCGCCCTAGCAGAGAAGATCGCGCAACGTTTTGGCGCACCCATTGGTAAAATCAATATTCAAAAATTTAGTGACGGCGAATTTCAGCCTGTTTTCTTGGAAAGTGTGCGTGGGGACTATGTCTTCCTAGTGCAAAGCACTTATGCGCCTACCGACAATTTATTTGAATTGTTATTAATGATCGATGCCGCAAAACGTGCAAGTGCTTATAAAATTATTGTGGTTATTCCATATTATGGTTTTGCACGTCAGGATCGTAAAGATAAACCAAGGGTTGCCATTGGTGCAAAACTCATTGCCAATTTGTTGGAAGCAGCAGGTGCAAATAGGGTAATCACTATGGATTTGCATGCGGCACAAATTCAAGGATTCTTTGAAGTGCCGGTAGACCACTTGGATAGTTCAGCTATTTTTATTCCATATATAGAGTCTTTAAAATTAGAAAATCTTTGCTTTGCAGCACCAGACGTAGGTAGTACCAACCGTGTACGCGAAGTGGCCAACTACTTTAATGCCGAAATGGTGATTTGCGATAAACACCGTAAACGCGCCAATGAAATTGCGAGTATGGTGGTAATTGGAGATGTAACAGGAAAGGATATTGTATTGGTAGATGATATTTGCGATACAGGAGGCACACTTGTTAAGGCAGCTGCATTGTTAAAAGAAAAAGGCGCAAGAACCGTACGTGCTTTAATTACACATCCTGTATTGAGTGGAAAAGCTTACGAAAATATCGAAAATTCTATTTTAGAAGAATTGGTGGTTTGTGATACCATTCCTTTGCAACATAGTTCACCTAAAATCAAAGTTGTAAGTGTGGCCGACTTATTTGCCATTGCCATTAGAAATGCCTACGAAAATAAGAGTATAACCAGCTTATTTGTACACGCTCAATTAAAGGCAAGAGGTTAAATATCAATCATTTAGATAATATTAAGTAGCAACCTTGGTTGCTACTTTTTTATTCCCTATCTTCGCGCTCCATTATTGAGAAAGAATAATGGGTAAGATTCGATGCAAATTGAATCCTCTTTTTAAACAAACAAATAGATCTCGAATGAAAACAGTTACAATCGAAGGCCACTTGAGGACCGAAGCTGGCAAAAAAGTCGCCCGCCAACTACGCTCTCAGGAAAATGTGCTAGGTGTAATTTACGGGGGTGCTACAGAAGTGAATTTTTACGCTCCTGCAAAGGCGTTTAAGCCATTGGTGTACACAAGTGAATTCCAATTAGCAGAAGTTACAGTAGACGGTAAAACTTACAAGTGTATCTTGAAAGATTTACAATTTGATAAAGTATCTGATGCTTTATTACACGTTGACTTATTAGAATTAGTAGACAACAAAAAAGTAATCGCTACATTACCTTTAAAATTAACAGGATCTGCTGCAGGTGTGAAAGCCGGTGGTAAATTGATTGTTAAAATTAAATCAGTAAAAGTAAAAGCTTTACCTAAAGATTTAAGAGAAAATATCGAATTAGATATTACTAACTTAGAATTGAATGGTAATATTCGTGTACAAGATATCAACGTTCCAAATATTGAAGTGTTGAATCCTCCACGTATTCCAGTGGCTTCTATCGTAATGACACGTCAGTTAAAACAAGAAGAGTCTGAAGCAGCAAAAGCTAAAAAATAATTTTACATTATTTGAATATCAAATCCCTCCAAGCAATTGGGGGGATTTTTGTTTCCAACCCTCATGAGATTTTACTTATTTTTGGAACCTGAACGGATAATTAAGTATGTCTAAATTTTTACTAGTTGGATTGGGGAATGTAGGTGCCGAATATGCGCACACCAGACACAATATTGGGTTTGATGTATTAGATGCGTTTGTGATTAAGCATGGTGGTTTTTTTAAAATAGACCGTTTGGCAGAAGTAGCAGAAGTAAAATGGAAAGGAAAGACATTTGTATGTGTGAAGCCAACCACCTTTATGAATTTAAGTGGTAAGGCATTTAAGTATTGGATGGATAAAGAAAAAGTAGCCTTGGAAAATACCTTAACTATTG
>JBDKLP010000039.1:0-2662 GCA_039795575.1 Bacteroidota bacterium
GAGTTAAATGTAGCCAAGGCATTGGCTGCTTGGAAGCAACCTGTACGTTATGTTTCTGCTTTACCTGATAATTATATTTCAAAAGAAATCATAGATGCCTTGCAGGAAGAAGGCATTGAAAGTAGCGCTATGTTATTAACGGGTGATCGCATAGGTACCTATACTTTACCCATGGGAGCGGATTTAAAAAATGCGGGTGTAATTTATGATCGCGCTTATTCTTCTTTCTCTTTTTTACAACCAGGCATGATTGATTGGGAAAAAGTATTAGAAGGGTATGATTGGTTTCACTTTACAGCTATTAGTCCTGCATTATACCCAAGCATTGTTGCAGTTTGTGAGGAAGCTTTACAATTTGCTACTAAAAAAGGCATGACCATTTCGGTAGATTTAAATTATAGAGCAAAGCTTTGGCAGTATGGTAAAAAGCCTGTGGAAGTAATGCCTTCCCTTGTAAAGTATTGTCATGTAATCATGGGCAATGTTTGGAGCGCACATCAATTATTAGGAACCCAATTGGATCCTGCATTGAATGGTGATTGCGATAAGGCTTTTTATATTGCACAATCTGAACAAGTGTCTAGAGAAATCATGGATACTTACAACAATTGTAAATTAGTTGCAAATACTTATCGTTTCTCTGAAGGGGATGCAGTGCGTTATTACGCCACTTTAACCAATCCTACACAGCATGTGGTTTGTAAAGAACATTACACGGAATCAGTTGTAGATAAAGTAGGTAGTGGAGATTGTTTCATGGGTGGACTTATTTACGCTTCTCTTCAAAACTACACGATGGAGCAATCCATCAATTTTGCAGCGAGTGCCGCTTTTGGAAAATTACAAGAAGTAGGAGATAGCACAAAGCAAGCTATTCAAACCATTCAATCAAGATATTAATAGTAGCAATAAACTAATACATTAAATTAAGCATTATGCATAGTATAGATAAAGTAACTCAACACATTTTAGCATCAAAACTCATCCCTCTTTTTTATGAGGATGATGTACAAGTGGTTGTGGATGTAGTAAAAGCATTGTATGCGGGAGGAATTAGAACTATCGAGTTTACCAATCGTGGCGTAAAGGCTTTGGATAATTTTAAAGCCTTGGTTGCTTTGAAAAATGAAATGCCTGATTTGTATTTAGGTATTGGTACCATCAAAAATGAAGAAGACGCTAAAAAATATATTGATGCAGGTGCAGACTTTTTAATAAGCCCAGTATTTGATGCCTCTGTTGCGGATATCGCCTACTTGCATAAAGTATTGTGGATCCCTGGTTGTATGACTCCAACGGAAATACACAATGCGCAAACTGCGGGTTGCAATATTGTAAAATTATTCCCAGGCAATGTTTTGGGTCCTGGTTTTATTGAAGCCATTCGTCCTTTATTCCGCGAGGTTCAATTTTTAGTAACTGGTGGAGTGGATGCTACCGAGGAAAGTATTACCAGCTGGTTAAAGGCCGGTGCTGCTGGTGTTGGCTTAGGCAGTAAATTAATTACTAAAAATGTATTGGCGAATAAGCAATACGATCAACTTACAACAACTGCTCAACATTTATTATCCATTCAAGGATTAAAATAATTTTATGAAAAAACAGATTGGAAATTTAAGATGGACTATTTGTGCCCTCGTGTTTTTTGCAACTACCATTAACTACTTAGACAGAGCCGTAATAAGCTTATTAAAAAGTACGCTTACCAAAGAACTTAAATGGGATGACGCAGATTATGCCAATGTAGAAATTGCTTTTAAAATTAGTTATGCAATTGGTTTGATGTTAGCAGGAAGGGTAATTGATAAAATAGGTACTAAGAAAGGATATAGCTGGGCAACAGGATTGTGGAGTTTGTCGGCCATTGCACATGCTTTTGCAAAAAATGTTTTTGGTTTTGCTGCAGCAAGAGCTGCATTGGGTGTAACGGAAGCGGGTAATTTTCCTGCAGCTATTAAAACTACTGCGGAGTGGTTTCCTAAAAAAGAAAGAGCATTGGCCACTGGCTTATTTAACTCAGGTGCCAATATTGGCGCCATCGTTGCTCCATTAACCGTTCCTTTTATTGCGGTAAATTATGGTTGGCAATGGGCTTTTGTGATTACTGGATTATTAGGACTATTATGGTTGTTGTTTTGGAATAAGTATTATCGCACGCCAGCCAATCATCCAAAAATTACCCCAGAAGAGTTGGCATATATAAATAGTGACGTGGAGCCACTAGAGGTAAATGAAGCCCCTAAGGCGGAGAAAAAATATACCTGGGGCATGTTGCTAGGGTACAAACAAACCTGGGCTTTCTCTATCGGAAAATTATTGACCGATCCTATTTGGTGGTTTTATTTATTCTGGTTGCCTGATTTTTTAGAAAGTCAATATGGATTAAAAGGAACTGCTATTGCATTACCGGTTGCGGCTGTATATACTTTGTCGGTAGTAGGTAGTATTGGTGGTGGTTGGATACCCTTAAAATTAATTAGTAAAAATTGGCCTGTTTTTAAAGCAAGAAAAACTTCCATGTTGATGTATGCTTTGTTAGTTTGTCCAATTTTATTTGCACAATATTTAGGTTCATTAAATATGTGGTTAGCGGTACTGGTAATTGGTATTGCAGCAGCAGCGCACCAAGCATGGAGTGCTAATATTTTCACCACTGTAAGTG
>JBDKLP010000040.1:0-23890 GCA_039795575.1 Bacteroidota bacterium
GAAAGCAAGCGTGGTGTTTGTGTGAAATGTTATGGTAGAAACTTAGCAACTGGATACATCACACAAAAAGGTGATGCAGTAGGTATTATCGCTGCACAATCTATTGGTGAGCCAGGTACGCAGTTAACATTACGTACTTTCCACGTGGGTGGTGTTGCTGGATCATCTTCAGTTGAATCAAGCTTAAACGCTAAGTTTGACGGTACGATCCAATTCGACGGATTACGTACTGTTGACACTTTAAATAACGAAGGAAATAAAGTTAAAGTAGTAATTGGTCGTACAGGTGAAGTAAGAATCATGGACGTGAAAAACGATCGTTTGATGATTACCAACAACGTTCCTTATGGTGCAATCTTAGCTGTTAAAGACGGTGCGCAAGTGAAGAAAGGAGATGTGATTTGTACTTGGGATCCATTCAACAACGTTATCGTTGCTGAACAAAATGGTAAAATCAAGTTTGAAAATATTACTGAAGGATTCACCTACCGTGATGAAGCGGATGAACAAACTGGTCACCGTGAAAAAGTGGTAATTGAGTCTAAAGACAAAACAAGAATTCCTACCATTATCTTAGAAGGCGGAAAAGATAGCAAACACTATAACTTACCAGTAGGTTCTCACATAGTTATTGAAGAAGGTGTGGAAGTGAAAGCAGGTCATGTGTTGGTTAAAATTCCAAGAGTATTAGGTAAGTTAAAGGATATCACAGGAGGTCTTCCACGTGTTACTGAATTATTCGAAGCACGTAATCCAGGCAACCCTGCGATTGTTTGTGAGATTGATGGTATCGTAGCATTTGGAAATATCAAGCGTGGTAACAGAGAAATCATTGTAGAGTCTAAAGACGGTATGGTGAAGAAGTACTTGGTTCCATTAACACGTCAAATCTTGGTTCAAGATAGTGACTTCGTTAAAGCAGGTTCTCCATTATCAGACGGTCAAATTGCTCCAGCAGATATCTTATCTATTAGAGGTCCATATGCTGTTCAAGAATACGTTGTAAATGAAATCCAAGAGGTTTACCGTTTACAAGGTGTAAAAATCAATGACAAGCATATTGAAGTAATCGTTCGTCAAATGATGAAGAAAGTAGAAATCGTAGATGCGGGTGATACCAAATTCTTAGAGGAAGACTTAGAAGATCGTTTTGACTTTATCGATGAGAACGATAGAATCTTTGATAAGAAAGTCGTTACTGATGCAGGTGAAAGCGCTAAATTAAAACCAGGTCAAATTGTTACAGTGCGTGAATTGAGAGAAGAAAATTCAATCTTAAGACGTAGTGATAAGAAATTGGTTGAAGTACGTGATGCAAAACCAGCAACAGCACGTCCAGTATTATTAGGTATTACGAAAGCTTCTTTGGGTGTTCAAAGCTGGATCTCAGCTGCGTCTTTCCAAGAGACTACTAAAGTATTGAGCCAAGCCGCAATTCAAGGCAAGGTTGATATGATGTTAGGCTTGAAAGAGAATGTAATCACAGGTCATTTAATCCCTGCAGGTACTGGTCAAAAAGAATTTGAAAAATTGATCGTAGGAAGCAAGGAAGAATATGAAGTGTTGGCTACAACGCGTGAAGCAATGAGCTTCGACGAAGAAGAATAGTTCAATTTTTCATAAATTGTTAAAAAGCAGGAAGTAGTAATATTTCCTGCTTTTTTTATGTCCTTTTTATGCGAAAAATTTAGTTTTTTACTTATTTTTATAGGGTAGCGTATACGATTTATGCGCAACTTTTTAATTAATAATTTTTTAAAATGAAACCAATTTCTTGGGTAGTTAATGGAATTTTAGCAATAGCCATCACAGTATTGTATTTTTTGCATTTCAACGAAAGTAGTACACCTGTAAAAGTGGCTGCATCAAGTGCAAGCGGAACAAAGGTTGCTTATTTTGAAATTGACTCTATTCAAAATAATTATGCATTCTTCAAAGAAGTGAAATCAGCATTACAAGTAAAGGATATGGAAAATGCAAAGCAATTGACTGCATTAAAAAATGCATACATTGCTAAGTACCAAGACTTACAAAAAAATGGTCAATATCTTTCTCAAGCCGAAGTAGGAAGTAGGCAACAAGAACTAGTGCAAGCTGAAAAAAATTATACTAGCAAGGAACAACAGCTATCTCAAGAATTGCAAGAAGAAAGTTTTAAGCGTTTGCAAGAAGTAAAAAAGAAAATTGAAGTCTATTTAGAGAAGTATAATAAAAACAAAACTTTTGCTTATATTTTTTCAAGCAATCCAGATTTGATGTATTACAAGGATACTGCTTATGATATTACGGCCGATATTATCAAAGGATTAAATGAGGAATACAAGCCCAAAAAATAAAATACTTAGGAATCCCGTTTGCATAACGGGATTTTTTTTATCTTAAAGTTCATTTCAAAACGAATCGCATATGTCAACAACTACTAACACTAATTTCAAACCCACACTTGGAGCATTCGATGCTACCATGATTGTGGCAGGTAGTATGATTGGTTCAGGAATATTTATTGTAAGTGCCGATATTACGCGCAATGTTGGATCTGCAGGTTGGTTGGTTGCTGTTTGGTTATTGACCGGATTTATGACCCTTACAGCGGCTTTAAGCTATGGTGAATTAAGTGCTATGTTCCCTAAGGCTGGAGGACAATATGTATATTTAAAAGAATCTTATAATCCCTTATTAGGTTTTTTATATGGATGGAGTTTCTTTTCTGTTATTCAAACAGGAACCATTGCGGCAGTGGGGGTAGCATTTAGTAAGTTTGCGGGTTATTTTTTTCCTGCATTAGAAATGACTGATGCCAATATTTTGTTGCATTTCGGATTCTTGAAAATATATCCTGCACAATTGGTATCTATTGCCATTATTATACTCTTAACCTATATTAATACCAAGGGAGTACAAGGAGGTAAATTAATTCAAACTACATTTACCGTAACAAAGTTGGCATCCTTGTTTGGATTAATTGGGTTTGGATTTTTATTGGCTTCTAAATCGAGCATTTGGCATGCAAATTGGGATAATGCTTGGGCCATGAAAAACATTGCTGCAAACAATGCCACAACGCCTGTAATTGGAGTTGCTATTTTAGGAGCCATTGCTGCAAGTATGGTAGGATCTATTTTTAGTAGTGATGCTTGGAACAATGTAACCTTTATTGCTGGTGAAATTAAAAACCCACAAAAGAATATTGGGTTGAGTTTATTTTTAGGCACATTGATTGTAACAGTAATTTATATTTCAGCTAATTTAATGTACCTAAGTGTTTTGCCTTTACATGAAATTGCCAATGCACCAGCTGATAGGGTTGCAGTTGCTGCATCAAATGTTATATTTGGGAATATCGGAACTTATGTAATTGCAGTGATGATAATGATTTCCACTTTTGGATGTAACAATGGATTGATCTTAGCAGGTGCAAGGGTGTATTATACTATGGCACAGGATGGATTGTTCTTTAAAAAGGCCGGTGTGCTAAATAAAAATGCGGTTCCTGCCTGGGCACTATGGGCACAATGTGTGGTGGCTGCATTGCTTTGTTTAAGTGGCAAGTATGGCGACTTATTGGATATGGTTTCCTTTATTGTGGTGATATTTTATATCTTAACCATCATTGGTATTTTTATTTTACGCAAAAAACGTCCCGAAATGGAACGCCCCTATAAAGCATTTGGGTATCCATTTTTACCTGCTATTTATATTTTAATGGGTACTTGCTTTTGTGTACTCCTTATTATTTACAAGCCTAATTTCACTTGGCCTGGTTTAATAATTACCCTCATTGGCATACCTTTGTACTATATCGCATTGCGTAACCAGAAAAATGCATAGGAATCATGATGGATCAAACCAGTTTTGAGCAATTATTTGAATCTTTTTCCCATACTAAAATAGGCGTGGTAGGAGATATTATGTTGGATACTTATTGGTGGGGTTCGGTGGATAGAATTTCACCAGAAGCACCTGTACCTATTGTTTCTTTACAAAAAAAAGAAACCAGGGTAGGCGGAGCCGCAAATGTAGCCTTGAATTTAAGGGCCCTAGGAGCGCCTACAACCTTATTTTCAGTAATTGGTAAGGATGCCGAAGGAGCCTCGTTAAATAGCCTTTTAAAGGCCGAAGGAATCAATGCGCAATATATTCATGCAAGCAATGAGCGTATTACTACCAATAAAGTGCGTGTTATGGGGCGCAATCAGCAAATGATGCGTTTGGATCATGAACAAACCCATGATATTAGCAAGGAGGAGGAATCCCAATTATTGGCTAATTTTTATGCCTATGTGGAAGCGGAACAGCCTGCTTTAATTATTTTAGAAGATTATAATAAAGGGGTACTTACGCCCAATGTAATAAAGTCAGTGATTGATTATTGTAATCAAAAAGGCATTCCAACGGCTGTGGACCCTAAACAAAAGAATTTCTTGTCCTACAAGGGCTGTACTATTTTTAAGCCCAATTTAAAAGAAGTGAAAGAAGGTTTAGCAATTGAAATTCCAGCTATTCACTTAGCAGCGCTCAATAAAGTACATGATGCGCTACACACACATTTACAGCACAAAATTTCATTTATTACTTTATCGGAGCATGGTGTGTATTTTGGTCAAGATGGAATTCAAAAATTAATTCCCACACATATCCGAAATATTGCCGATGTAAGTGGTGCAGGGGATACTGTAATTGCGGTAGCGAGTTTAATTTATGCAAGTACAAAAAATATGGACTTAGCTGCCGAACTAGCCAATATTGCAGGAGGGTTGGTTTGTGAATTAGTAGGAACGGCACCTATTCAAAAAGCTGCGTTGGAAGCAGAAGTAAATAAACTATTGGTTAGATAACAAACAAGCATTATGTATTCAAAAAAGGTAGCCATCATTGTAGCGGGTGGAACAGGACAAAGAATGGGTTCGGTCGTGCCCAAACAATTTTTAAACATTCAAGGGAAACCCATTTTATTGCATACTATTGATCAGTTTGTAGCAGCGTTTGCAGATATACAATTAGTAGTTGTGTTACCAGAAGGGTATATTCAAGAAGGTAAGGATCTGTTAACTCAAAATGGTTTTACAAAAAATATTGTTTTTGTAGCCGGAGGAGATACCCGATTTCAGTCTGTTAAAAATGGACTATCTCAAATAAAAGAAAAGGCAATTGTTTTCGTACATGATGCAGTTCGTTGTTTATTGACGCCTGCACTCATTCAAAGATGTTATCAGCAAGCATTGGAAAAAGGTTCCGCAATTCCAGCGGTTAATTCAACTGATTCAGTGCGTCTGTTAAAAGGAGATCAAAATGAATTTTTTGATCGCGAAAAAGTAATGCTCATACAAACGCCACAAACCTTTCAGTCAGATTTATTATTGAATGCTTTCAACCAATCCTTTCAGTCTAGCTTTACCGATGAAGCCAATGTGGTAGAATCCGATGGTAAACATGTATATTTAGTAGATGGGGAATTTGAAAATATCAAAATCACCCGACCACTAGATTTGGCGATTGCAGAATATATATTAGCAAAACGATTTGCTTAAATATATTTAATCTTCTTCGCTAAAGTCCAAAGCGTATTCAGATCCATCTTCTTTGGGAAGCTTAGGTGCTTCAACAGGAGTCTGTCTTAATACTGAAGTACTTTTGTTGATTTTCTCTAAAATTTGATGCGCAACTTCCATAGCTAAATAGCCATCTATCTCACTTACTTGAGTAGGTTCGTCGTGGAGGATGGAATGCACAAAACTAGTCAATTCTGCTTTAATGGCATTGCCATCTTGTATGACTGGAGTGGAGATAGAAATAGTCTTTGTGCCTTGATGGGTTTCTATATCAAATGAAAAACTATCTTCTTCATCGGGTTGTTTTAACTTAATAATTTCGGTTGTTTTTTCTAAAAAGTCAATGCCGATATAAGCATCTTTTTGGAACAAGCGAATTTTTCGCATTTTTTTCATGCTAATCCTGCTACTTGTTAAATTGGCAACACAACCATTGTTAAATTCAATACGCACATTGGCAATATCTGGTGTGTCTGTCAACACTGCTACACCACTTGCTGAAATATTTTTTACATCACTTTTAACGATGCTTAAAATGATATCAATATCGTGAATCATCAAGTCCAATATAACACTCACTTCTGTACCTCTTGGATTGAATTGCGCCAATCGATGAACTTCAATAAACAATGGATTCAAAGAAGCATTTTTTAAGGAAGTGTAAGCAGGGTTAAATCTTTCTACATGACCCACTTGTAATTTCACATTGGCTTCTTTTACCATATTCATTATGGCCTTGCCTTCTTCAAGGGTGTTGGCCATGGGTTTTTCAACAAAAACATGTTTCCCAGTTTTAATAGCCATTTCACAAACGGGGAAATGCAAATGAGTGGGCGTCACTACATCAATCACATCGGAAGCCGAAATTAGAGCTTCTTCGTCCATAAAACGGGGAATATTGTACTTGCTTTCTACTTCTTTTGCATTGTCATTGCTGGGGTCAAAAAAACCAATTACTTGTACGCCTGGAATTTCCATCCAGTTGTTTAAATGGAATTTTCCCAAATGTCCCACTCCAAATATTCCCACTTTAAGCATAAGTCATTGTTTTATAGGACAAAGTTACAATATAAGGGCCTGAATTGATAGCGTTAAGCTGGGTTGTGGAAAATTGAGCTATTGCTGTTGATACCATAGTTTATTAAAAAGATTAAATTAGAGGTATGCATTTAAACATCCAAAGGCTTTATGATATCGCCCAAAAACCAAAAAGAACCATTATTGGATTAATGAGCGGAACTTCGGTAGATGGTCTTGATATTGCTCTATGTGAAATCACAGGGGTTGGAACAGCAACGGCCTTGCATTTGATTCAATTTAAAACTATTCCTTACGAAGATGACTTTAAACAAAAAGTGTTAACGATATTGTCGAAACAGCAAATTGCCCTAGAACATTTAGTATTGTTAAATCCTTGGATAGGTTTACAACACGCAAATATGGTTAAGCAAGCATTAGCAGATTGGGAAATGAATTTGAATCAAATTGATTTAATAGCAAGCCATGGGCAAACTATTTATCATGCTCCAAAGTCGATGCATCCCTATGATGAGTTTGCTGCTGCGACCCTTCAAATTGGAGATGGAGATCATTTGGCAGTTCAAACGGGCATTATCACCATTAGTGATTTTAGACAAAAGCATATTGCTGCAGGAGGGGAAGGTGCTCCACTAGCAATGTATGGAGATTATTTATTGTGTAGTCATCCCACAGAGAATAGGTTAATGTTAAATATTGGAGGAATTGCTAATTATACTTTTTTACCTGCAGGAGGCACACTGCAAACAACCATTTCAACAGATACAGGACCGGGTAATACGCTAATGGATGCGCTCATGCGCATGTATTTCAATCAACCTTTTGATAAAGATGGGGAAATTGCAAAGCAAGGACAGGTACATGAGCAATTGTTGGCTGCGCTTCGTTCAGATGATTTTTTTAGTGTACCTATTCCAAAGTCAATTGGACAAGAATTATTTAATATTGATTTTTTTAATGCGGCATTGGAGGCAACAGGCACTCAGCAATTATCTATTTACGACCTAATGGCTACACTTAATAAATTTACAGCCATCACTATTGCGGAAGGGATTCAAAAATTGGTTCCTAAATCTATGCAATATCATATGTATACAAGTGGAGGAGGTATGCATAATCAAGTATTGATGGAACATTTGTACAATTTGTTGCCGAATGCAAAAATACAGAGTACAGCAGCAATTGGCATTGATCCTGATGCTAAAGAAGCCATTTTATTTGCATTGCTTGCCAACGAATTTGTTGCTGGATCCCCTTTATATGCCGGTAGCTATGCTACCAAAATACCCACTAGTATGGGCAAAATCAGTTTTCCTTATTAGTTGTAGTTAATAATTTTCGATTGCTTTTTTTACTGAACCAAATTGAAGTAACAAGGCTTTAGCTTTTTGTGCATCTAGCGTATTAGTTGCTTGCAAAATCATTTGTATTCCTCTCTCAATCAACTTTTGATTGCTGAGTTGCATATTAACCATTTTGTTACCTTCAATACGACCAATTTTCACCATCACCGAAGTGGAAATCATATTGAGTATCATTTTTTGAGCGGTACCACTTTTCATGCGTGTACTACCTGTAATGAATTCGGGGCCTACTTCTACTTCAATAGGATAATTGGCATGCAAAGAAATAGGGCTATTGTAATTACAGCAAATACTACCAGTTATAATCTTATTTTCTTGACATTTTTGTAAACCAGAAAGAACATAAGGGGTAGTGCCGCTTGCCGCAATACCCACTATGATATCCATTGAGTTTATTTGATAAGTTTGTAAGTCTTTCCATGCTTGTTCGGTATTGTCTTCGGCGTTTTCCACTGCATGGAATAGAGCTTCTTTACCGCCTGCAATAAGCGCAATGACCAAATCTTCGGGTACGCCAAAGGTGGGAGGACATTCACTTGCGTCCACAACAGCGAGTCTTCCACTTGTGCCTGCACCCAAATAAAAAAGTCTGCCACCATTTTGTAATTTTAAAGCAATGGCATCTACCAAATTTTGAATTTGTAGAATGCTTTTTTGAATTGCTGTTGCAACTAATTGATCCTCTTTGTTAATATTGCTTAGTAATTCAAGGGTAGACATCTTTTCAATATGATCATAATTAGATGTTTGTTCGGTGGTGCGTAAAAAATTAGACATGGCTAGCAATTTTTTGTAAGGCATTCACAAAATGATCCAATTCCTTTGTAGTAGTATATAAATTTGGACAAATTCTACAGCCATGGATGTCAGCATAATCAATTGCTACAGTAAACACTTGATGTTCTTTCAATAATAATTCAGCCAATTTGCCAGGAACCATTCCTTGAATACCTACATTGGCGATGGCACAGCTTCTTGTTGCATCGGAAGGAGTATTCACCATAATTTTGGGTAAATGCCTTACTTGTTGAGTCCAATAGTTTTGTAGAAATCTTAGTCTTGCTTCTTTTCTTGCAGGACCAATCATTTCATAATATTGAATTGCATCTTCTATGGTCAAATCTGTGGCAACAGGATGTGTGCCGGTATGATTTAGTCTATTTATTTTATGTGGATCTTTTTCTCCATCTGCCAATAAAGGCCATATATCTTCAATATGTTTTTTGTTCACATAGAGTAAGCCAGCTCCAAGTGGGGTGCTTAACCACTTATGTAAAGAAGCCGCATAGTAATCACAGCCTAATTCATCAATTCTGTATTGAATATGCGCGAAAGCATGGGCGCCATCTACAATTACTTGTACACCAAATTGATGGGCCATGGTACAAATTTTTTGGATGGGTAAAATTTGACCAGAAATATTAATCATATGACTCACCAAAATCACTTTGGTTTTCTTAGTGATGGCATTTTGATATAATGCAACAATGGCCTCGTCGTTTTCGGGATGATTAGGAATGGATAAAATTTTTCGAACCACTCCATATCTGTTTTGCACTTGTTCAAACATGTCAAGCATTGCGCCATAGTCTTGATAGGCCATTATGGCTTCGTCACCAGCTTGCCAATGCATTCCACCGATAATCATATCCAAGGATTCGGTGGTGTTTCGGGTGATGATGAGTTCTTGTGCACTACATCCGGCAATTTTAGCAAGCCTCGCTGTTATTTTTTGTTTATTTTCAAATTGAACGGTACGCATATAATAGGAACCTTGCAGATTTACTTCTTTAATATGTTCAATGTATTTTTGAAGTAGGGGTTGAGGCAGAAAATTGTAATAGCCATTCTCTAAATTGATATAGTCTAGCTTTAAAATATATTGATTTCTTATCTCGCTCCAAAAAGACTCATCACTTGCTAAAATGTTTGCAGGTACTAATGTCTTTCTTTCGAAAATATTGGCTAAACCACTTAGACCAATAGGAGCCCCTATTCCAGTAAGTACTATATTTTTTATGAATTGTCGTTTATGCATGTGTTGGAATTATTTCTCTTCTAAGTTAGCAAAACCTGCTTAATTACTTGGATTTGAATGGGTAATTAAACCTTTTTGAGAATAAATTGTCTAAAAGTTAATCAAAATTGACAATCAAATTGCCCTTCATTATCCCCAAAAATTGTATTTTTTTGACGCTAGTGATTTTAATGTATTTGCCATCAAATGCACAATATGCGACTAACAATATAAAAGATAGCCTAGTAAAAAATGAACAAACCAAGCCGCTCAATGGAACCGATTTGACAGATATGATAAAGCAGATTTTAAAGCCTAAAGGAGTCATAGCCAAATCTAGTAACACATCTGCCCATCAATACAATTTTTCAATCGTACCTGCTGCGGGATATACTTTACAAACCGGATTTGCAGGCATTGTAAGTGCCAATATGGGTTTTTATAATTATCAAGCAAGTGATGCAAAGCTTTCAAATATCGCGACTAGTATTACTTATTCTGAATACAATCAACTCATTTTGCCATTGACTGCCAATATTTGGTTTGACCAAGGCAAATACAATTTTGTTTCAGACAATCGTTACATTTCATATCCTTCAAATATTTATGGCTTGGGTGGTAAGACCGACCCGAATAAAGCAAGAACTATCAATTTTACTGGTTTAAAATTGCACAACAAATTAGTGCGTAGTTTTAGCCATAATTGGATGGCCGGACTTGGATTGTATTATGATCAATTTTGGGATATCTCAGTATTAGATCCTACTACTAAACGAATTAGTAATTTAATCCAAAAAGAATTAGGAAGTTCGGAAACTTCTGTTGGGCCCATTTTGAGTGTATTGTATGATTCAAGAATCAATCAGATCAACCCAGAAAATGGATCCTATTTTAATGTAACCTACAGAGACAATATTAAGAAAATTGGGAGTGATGCCAATTGGCAGTCCTTGACAATAGATGCACGAAAATATATACCTTTCCCAAGTCATTCGAAGAATATACTTGCCTTATGGAGCTTAGAGTGGATTACTTTGGGAGGGAAAATTCCTTATTTATTAATGCCTTCAACGGGTTGGGATGAACAATACAATTCAGGAAGGGGGTATATCCAAAGCCGATTTAGAGGGCGTAATTTGTATTATTTTGAATCGGAGTATCGATTTAATATCAGTCGCAACCAGCTTTTGGGCGGGGTGGTCTTTGCGAATGTTCAATCTTATTCTGGTGATATGTCTTCCACTTATACGAGTTTATTGCCAGGTTATGGAGCTGGATTGAGGATGAAAGTGAATAAAAATTCCCGAACCAATATTTGTATAGATTATGGCATCG
The DNA here is from genome assembly GCA_039795575.1 of Bacteroidota bacterium. Classification (GTDB taxonomy): domain Bacteria; phylum Bacteroidota; class Bacteroidia; order Chitinophagales; family Chitinophagaceae; genus Sediminibacterium. Next base: position 11,304 of record JBDKLP010000040.1, read on the forward strand.
GTAAGGATGGGTCTGGAGGTTTTTATGTGAACCTGGGAGAAGTATTTTAATTGGCTTGATTGGCTAGTTTAAATTCGTACCAAATAGGAGTAGTTTTTCCAGCATTATTGTAGTTCCCCATTGAATTATTATAATTGCCACCATTCATGCCGCCCCCGCGCATACCTCCTCCACGCATACCTCCTCCGCGCATGCCACCACCATTCATGCCTCCTCCGCGCATGCCACCACCATTCATGCCATCACCACGCATCCCCTCTGTTCCTATACGCATTCCATTCCCTCCAGGTCTTTGTGTGCCCATATTATTTACAAGAATGCCTATACTCATGTTAGGAGCTTTTTTATCGAATTGGGGTTTGTCTAAAATATATTGTAGAGGTATGATGGCTTCTAACACTAGATTATTAAAACTGTCAAAATTCATCCCCACTTTAATATGGCTTGTGTCGGTTGCATCATAAATCCTATTTTCCATATTAATAAAACCATTGGTGCTAAATTGATCCGCATCCATTATCATTTTTTTCTTCATCACATTGGGATCGTTATTTTGATTGCGTCTTTGACCCATATGTATGTCCATTTCATCTTGATAGGGATATGCGATATACATATCGGTCCCTTTTTTCCCTTTTGGATCGATATAAATTTTAAGACCCGAACGTAAAATTTTCATTTGAGTGTTTTGATCATTGGAAGCAATACTGATATAAAGATTTTCCTTGTCATTGGTGATGGCATATTGCAATGCACCTGTTTCGTTCCCGAAACGTAGGGGGAGTCCCCAATCAATTGCATTTCCATCGGCAACAATAGGAGTGGATTGGAATTTCCCAGCAGGGAATTCTTTAACACTGCAACTTGAAATCAGGAGTAGGGAGCAATTAAAAAACAAGAACTTATTAAATAGGGAACGCATATATGAATGGTTTTTGATAAAATTAGACAAACTAATAACAAGAAAGTTTATTCTTTGTAAATTTCACATGAAACCATGTATTTTTGGTAAAATAATAAAACCACTTGTTTAAATCGAATCTAGATACATTATTTGCTGCGCTGTTGGGAGGTTTGCTGGTATTGATACTTACACAACATAGTGGTTTGGGCATTTCACCCGATTCTATTTATTATATGAGCGCTGCCGATAGTTTTTTGGCAGGAAAAGGATTTTATCAATTTGATGACCATCCCTTTGTAATGTTTCCGGTGTTTTATCCATTTTTCTTGTCTATAATAAAATGGGTCACAGGTGTGAATTTTTTGAAAGTAGCACCTTTTATTAACGCTTTCTTATTTGGCTTTGCTATTTTATTGGTTGGGAGGATGTTGGAAAAAGCAAGTGCATCCAAATACCTTAAATGGCTACTATTATTAATCCTTTTATGCAGTGCGAGTTTATTAGAAGTATATACCATGTTATGGTCGGAAACTTTGTTTATTGTTGAAGTACTTTTATTTATTTGGATTGCAGAAAAATATTTCCACAAATTTGAATGGAAGTATTTGATTCTAATGGCACTCATTGCTGCTATTTCATCGGATACTCGATTGGCAGGAGTTTCCATAATTGGTACTGGAGGATTGCTCATTTTAATGTGTAAGCAATTAAAATGGCCTTCTAAAATCAAACAGGGTTTTGTTTTTGGATTGATTTCCGTTTCGTTTTTCAGCATTAATTTATTGCGTAATGCTTTTTTATCTCAAACCTTAACGGGTAAAAGGCAAAAAGGCGTTACCCCATTTGTCGATAATTTGCGATACTATGGTTCGGTGCTCTCCGAATGGCTGCCTTTTTCAAAATTATTAAATGGCTATCCTGTTATAGTGGGCATTTTAGCACTTGTATTATTAGGAGGTATTTTTTTGTACAAATGGTGGAAAGATAGTAGACAAGATGGCATTCAAAAAATTGCGGCTGCTTTTGTTTTAATCTATTCTTTTTTTATGTTGATTGTTGCAACCATATCTCGATTTGAGACCATGAACAATCGATTATTATCACCTTTATATATTCCTTTATTATTGTCAGTTGGACTTTATTTGTATGCAAGCATCCAGGCCATTCGATCCGCCTATTTTAAAAAGTCCCTTTTGATTTTATTTTTTGTTATCGGTTCTGTTTGCACCTATGAGGAATTGCAATGGGATTTTGCAAGCTATAAGGAATATAAAGAGGGTGGTATTGGAGGATATAGTGACGATGATTGGTTGATTAGTAGTGGTCTATTGAATTATTTGGTAACACATCCTGGTTTTTTTACTGCAGCTCACTTGCCCATTTATTCTAATGCGGCCCATGCAGTGTATTTTAGAACTGGCCAACATATACAAATATTACCCGAACGAAAATATTTGGACCAAGTCAAAGCATTCCATCAAAAGCCCAAACAGCTCCTAATTTGGTTTAATGAGGAGGACAATGCCGAAGTATTGACTTTGGAAGAGGTAGGAAATACCAAAAATTTGCAAATTCTTAGCAAATTTAACGACGGAGTAATATACCTGTGTACGTCAAAATAACTGTATTTTTGTACTCATACATGGAACAGAACCCGCAAATATTTCATTCGCCTACAAGAACCCGTTGGCAAAGAACCAAATGGGCACTTAGAACCCTATTATTCCTTTTACCCATTATTGGTTTAATCATATTCATTGGAATTTATTTCATGAATAAAAATCAGCCGGATATTCCTTTGGAAGGTACTGCCATTAAGAAAGTATTAACAGATACGGCTGATAATTATAGAGAAAGTAAATTAGAGCGAGAATACAAGGGATTTAAAAAAGCCATTGGAAACCGATGGGCAAAAGGACAAGGTTGTGGGCAGGTAGCTTCCAAGCCCCTAAATTTATCAAATTCCCATTATTTTAGTGATAGTTTGGGGATTCGTGCTGCATTTTATGTGAACTGGGATGCTTCTCAGTCATTCAATTCCTTGCAAAAAAATATTGACCATCTTAATTTGATTTTGCCTGAATGGATGTTCATTGATCCCAACGCAGATACCTTGTACAATACCATTGACTTAAAGGCTTTGAAAGTTATGCAGGATGCCGGGGTGAAAATCATGCCACTATTAACCAACAACTATAAAACCTTATTTAGAGGAGAGACGGTTAAACGCATCATAAATAATCCAGTAAAAAAACAAAGGCTCATCAATGATATTATTACTACTTTAAAAAAGTACCATTTTATTGGAGTGAATATTGACTTTGAAGAATTGATGCTTGAGAATGATGCACCATTGATTGCATTTCAAAAATCTTTGTATGAGCAATTACATGCTCAAAAGTTATTGGTATCACAGGATGTAATTCCTTTCAATGATGATTATAATTTTAGAGCGTTAAGCAAATACAATGACTACCTCATTTTAATGGCTTATGACCAGCATAATGGTGAAACTAAGCCTGGCCCCAATAGTTCCCAAAAATGGGTAGAAGCGGCTGTGCTGGACGCAACACAAAAAATGCCCGCTAATAAAATTATTTTAGCCATACCTGCATTTGGACATGACTGGCAAATGGACAAAAAGGGGAAAGCTATGAAGCAATACGATGTTACATATCAGCAAGCCATAGCCAATGCAAGAAATAGTGATGCACGTATTGATTATGACAATGATTCCTATAATTTATACTATCAGTATTTTGACAGTGAGGATTATTTGCATAAAGTATATTTTGTAGATGCCGCTTCGAACTTTAATTCTTTGCGTTTCGCAACTGAAATTAATTTGGCTGGTACTGCACTTTGGCGATTGGGAGGAGAGGATGTAAGGCTCTGGTCTTTCTACAATAAGCCAATGACCAAATCAGCACTTAAATCTTTTGACTTTGTTGGGTTTAATAAAATTAAAGCTGGTAGTGCTCCCGACTTTGTAGGAGAAGGGGAAGTATTAGATATTATTGCTTCTCCTAAGGATGGATATATTAGGAGTGAGATTGACACAGTTTCAATGTTAATAGCAGAAGAGTACTATGATAAATTGCCTTCAACCTATGTGATTCGACGTTTTGGAGCTACTACTAAAAAGAAATTGGTACTTACTTTTGATGATGGCCCCGATCCTAAGTACACTAAGCAGATATTAGATACATTGGCTTATTACCACGTTCCTGCAACTTTTTTTGTAGTAGGGTATCAGGCCGAAAATAATATTCCCCTTATTAAAAGAATTTTTAGAGAAGGGCATGAATTAGGCAACCACACATTTACGCATCAGGATATGAGTAAGGTGAGTAAAAATTGGGCGGCACTGGAAATGGATGCCACGCGTTTACTTATTGAGTGTATTACTGGACATAGTACTATTTTATTTAGAGCTCCTTTTAACGCAGATAGTGAACCCGGAAAGTATGAGGAATTAGCACCTATTGCCTTGAGTAGACAAAAAAATTATATTACTGTTGGCGAAAGTATTGATCCTGAGGATTGGCAAATCCCCATTAATGAATATCGTAACGATACCATTTTTGACAGGGTGGTAAAAATTTACCAAAACAAAATTAACACAGGCAATCCTGAAGATACGTCCATAGCGGGTAGTATTATACTCTTACACGACGCAGGTGGAAACCGAGAAAACACTGTGAATGCAACAGGTAAAATTATTCGTTATTTTCAAAAAGAGGGCTACAGTTTCACTACGGTTGCCGATTTGCTAGGTAAAAAACCCGAAGAAATGATGCCTACGATTCCGAAAGGACGTGAGTATTATTGGCTTCAAATTAATTATTTCCTAGCAGAGGGTGCTTATTTGGGAGGCAATTTATTCTTTGCATTATTCATGATTTTCTTGGCATTAAGTACCATCCGCATTTTGATTATTGGCATAATGGCATTGTTAGAGAAAAGAAAAAAGATGAAATTGGATGCCATTGAAAACAGTTTGGCGCATCCTTTTGTCTCTATTATTGTTCCGGCATACAACGAAGAAGTAAATGCGGTATCCTCCTTACATAATTTATTAAAATGTGATTATCCCGATTTTGAAATTTTATTTATTGATGATGGAAGTAAGGATAAAACTTATGAAATTGTGCGCAATGCCTTTAATGATCATCCGCTAGTAAAAGTATTCACCAAGCAAAATGGAGGAAAGGCTTCGGCATTACAATATGGTATTAATCAGTCGCATGCCGATTATGTAGTTTGTATTGATGCCGATACTAAACTGGCGCCTGATGCAGTGAGTAAGCTCATGCGCAATTTTATGAATCCCCTTACAAAAGGAGGGCAGGAAGTAGGTGCGGTTGCAGGTTCTGTAATTGTAGGTAATGAAGTGAATTTATTAACAAAATGGCAGAGTATTGAATACATTACGAGTCAGAATTTTGATCGTAAGGGATTTGCTTATGCAAATGCCATTACAGTAATTCCAGGTGCGATTGGGGCATTCAAAAAAGATGCATTAATTGAAGCAGGCGGTTTTACTACCGATACCTTGGCCGAGGATTGTGATATTACCATGCGCATTATTAAGGCAGGATATATTGTAGCCAATGAGCCCAAAGCTTATGCCTATACCGAAGTGCCAGAGCAACTCAAACAGTTCTTAAAACAAAGAGTGAGATGGAGTTTTGGGGTAATGCAAACTTTTTGGAAACATAAAGATTACTTGTTTAATAATAAAAACAAGGCTTTGGGTTGGGTGGCTTTGCCTGATATGTTGTTGTTCAAATACATCATTCCTTTTTTATCTCCGATTGCCGATTTTTTAATGATTATTGCTTTGCTCACAGGCAATGGTGGAAAAATTGCATTTTACTTTATTATTTATGTTATTGTAGATGCATTTATTGCTTCTATCGCATTCGCATTTGAAAAAGAAAATCCACTTAAATTAATTTGGTTAATCCCGCAAAGGCTAATTTACCGTTGGTTAATGATGTATGTTTTCTTTAAAGCTATTAAACGTGCAATTAAAGGAGAGTTACAAGAATGGGGTGTATTAAAACGTACGGGTAATGTAAAAGACATATTAGCAAGAGATAATGAGTAGGGTTTTGAGCAATCAAATAGCAAATTAAGGATATAAAAATAGGCGCCATTGGCGCCTATTTTTATGATCTATTGTGATGCTTTATTTTAAAAGTTGGGCGTCAAACAATTTTAAGATTCTTTTGTATTCGTCGGTCCAGCTACTAGGTTCTACAAATCCGTGGTCTTCCATTGGATAAGAAGCCAATTCCCAATTGTCTTTTCCTAATTCAATTAATTTTTGTGCCAATCTAACTGCATCCTGATAATGTACATTCACATCCACCATGCCATGGCAAATCAAAAGGTTGTTTTTTAAACCTGCTGCAAAATTAATAGGAGAGGAACGCGCATAAGCGATACTGTCTGTAGCAGGTTCATTTAAAATGTCTGATGTGTATCCATGGTTATAATGAGCCCAATCGGTAACGGGTCTTAAAGCTGCACCTGCTTTAATGATATCGGGTTGGGTAAATAAGGCCATCAATGTCATGAATCCTCCATAGCTGCCACCATACATGCCTATACGCGCACTGTCAATGCCCAAATTTTGAACCAAATAGCGTGCCGCATCCACTTCGTCATCTAAATCCTTGCCGCCCATAAAGCGATAAATGCCCGTTCTCCATTTGCTTCCATATCCAGCACTGCCTCTGTAGTCAATATCAATTACGGTATACCCTTTGTCTGCAAGCAAATTGTTGAACATGTATTCACGTGGATAATTATTGCTCCATCCATAATGTACATTTTGTAAATATCCCGCTCCATGAACAAAAATAACAGCCGCATTGTTTTTAGTGCCTGCCTTGGGTTCATACAATCGAGCATAAATAGGTTGACCATCGCGTGCAGGAATGGTAAATATTTTATTCTCTCTCCAAGGGTATTGTTTAAACTCTTCACTCGCCCCTTTAAAAGTTATTTGATTGCTTGTATTGCTAGACCTGTTTTCTTGAACAAACAATTCCCAAGGTTGATTAATATAGGAATAACGATAAGCAATTGTTTTTTCATCAGGAGACATGCTTACTTCATAAGTCCCAATTTTGTTGGTTATTTTTTCCTTAGTAAGATTTTCAATATTCAACTTATACCAATTGTGTTGACCAGGATGTGCTTCATTGGTAAGTAAATAAAAAGATTTCTTGTTTTTGGATAACTGGGCATCCTGAATTTCATAATTACCCTTGGTCAAAGCTGTGGTTTGCTGATTGAGCAAATCGTAAGTATATAAATGGGAATAGCCAGTTTGTTCGCTTTGAAAATAAAACAAATGGGAATTGATCCATCCTGCATTGGCACGATAGCTTGAGTTGCCTGGACCACCTACCCAAGCTTCGTCGCGTTGGCGGCTGATTAAATTGAGTTTGGCAGTTGCTGGATCCAATTGCATTAACCAACGATCCTTATTGTCAACAGAACGAATGTCAATTATGGCAAAATCATTCAATTCATTCCAATAAATTTGGCTTATCCACATTTTTCTTACCGTAGGCTTACTGTTTTTTTGTTTTGGATAGTCCATTGTGTAATCAGGTAAATCCATGCTGCCAGGAATAGAATCTAAATTGATACTATATACGGTATCATTTAGTTTATTGTAAATATATGCTTCGTAAATGCCTTGTGCATGACCCACTTTCTCTCTTGTTGGCAAATCGGTGGTATAACCCGATTCGGTTACATAGGAAGGCACAATGGTTGTTTTTGCTGGTTCGGGTGTAAATAGAGTATATAATACATAATTTCCCGAATTACTAGTTTCTACATTGGTGATTTGTTTTTCACCTACAGCAATTGATTTGGCCAGTGCTTTTTCTTTATTGGCTGTTATGAAATTTTCTCTTGCTTCTTTTTTTTGCTTTCTCCATTGTAATACACTCGAGTTGGCTATGGACTGGGTTACTAAAAAATCATCCTGTGCATTGGTTTTTGTTTTAATGGCTTTGTCTGTATCCTTTACAAAGTTGGTAATTTGTTTGGTGAGTCCCGTTTTAATTTGCCAAGCATATAAGTTTCTATTTTTATGATATACAATCCACTCATCGTTATTCATAAAACTAGGATTGCTTTCCATTTCCTCGGTTTGTGTAATGGGCAAGGAAATGCCGTTGCTCGTATTCAATAAATAAATATCGCCTTTGTAACTATAAGTAATTTGGCTGTAATTTTTATTGTATACACCACTCGCAATGGCCTTTTGTTTTAATGCTTCACTGTAGTTGAGTGGCTCAGGTTGTTTGCTATTTAACTTATAGATATAAAATGAATCTGCTAAATTTTTGTTTGGGTTCCAATTAAAAATAATGGCTTTATTGTCCCAAGTCCAACTGATATTGGAAGGGGAGCTTCCAATCCATTTAATGTCCTTCATTATTTTTTCAACAGTCAGCTGAGGTGTTGATGCATTTTGTGCTGAAGCGTTTTGTGTATGGACAAAGCCAATCGCTAAGCAAGATAAAACGTAAAATATTTTCTTCATTCTTTAATTGTTTTTATAAACCACACCTCCTTTCATAACAAATTGAACTTGTTCAAGGCTTGTCACATCGTCAAGTGGATTTATTTTAGTAGCAATAATATCGGCTTTTTTGCCAGCATGAATCGACCCTGTTTTTTCTTGGATGCCAATTAAGTTGGCAGCGTTAATAGTAGCTGCTTGAATGGCACCCATTGGGCTCAATCCAAATTTTATCATCCATTTAAATTGTTTCCCATTCCAACCATGAGGGTATACGCCTGCATCTGTACCATAAGCAATTTTAACGCCTGCTTCAACGGCTTTTTGGAAGTTTTCTCTCTGTAGTTTACCCACCATTTTTTCTTTGTTGATGATTTTTTCCGGGAAACCTAGTTTGGCATATTCCGATAAAATGTATTCATCATCATATACATCCGATACTAGGTAGGTGCCATTGGCTTTCATTAATGCAATGCCTTCGGCATCAATTAAACTTCCATGTTCTACCGATGCAACACCCGCTTTAACGGCCATTTTAATTGCTTCAGCACCATGTGCATGAGCAGCTGTTTTGCGTCCCCACATTTTTGCTTCGCTAACAATAGCATTCATTTCTTCTTGTGTGTATTGCGGAGCACCAACACTTTCTTCCTCACTTAAAACGCCTGCACTGGCTCCAAATTTTATTACATCGGCGCCATTTTTTACATTCCATCTCACTTGTGCTCGAACACCCTCCACACCATTGGCTACTCCCGACATGCCCTTGGGCATATTAAATTCCAAATAAGGAGAGAATCCGTTTAAGTCACCATGGCTACCAGTGGATCCAATAAAGGCAGTTGCTGCATAAATAGTGGGGCCAACAATTTCTCCATTGTTAATGGCATTTCTCAAGGCAATATCTACAAGCCCTTGTGCACCCAAATCTCTTACCGTGGTAAAGCCTGCTTCCAATGTTTTTTTAGCATAAATATGTGCTGTCACTGCTACATCCACTGGCGTTTTTCTGAAAATATCAGCATAATAATCGCCACCTGGTTGTCCTGTAATATGAGTATGACAGTCAATTAAGCCTGGCAAAACGGTATAGGCAGATAGGTCAATAATGTTTGCATCTTTGGGATAAGTATAATTTGCACCTACTTGAATAATACTATCATTACGAATCCATATCAATTGATTGGTCAATAATTTCCCCGTTTCTACATCGATCATTTTACCCGCCTTAATGAGGGTACTTTTGTTTTGAGCAAGTGAATTGCTCATTAAGCTTAGGAGTAGGAGACTTCCAATTAGTTTACGCATACAATTTATAAAGTGAGATGATTGAATTATTTAAGTCCTGCATTTTCTTTAATAAAATCAGTAACGTCTTTTTTATATGCAGTTGCAGAAGCTGGGTGTACATACATCATATGTCCGGCTTCGTAATATTTCATTTTTACATTCGCTTGAATTTTTTCTTCTAAGCCCATATGTTCAAATGTGTATTCAGTACCATAAAATGGAGTTGCTAAATCATAGTAGCCATTTAATACCAATACTTTTAAGTTTGGATTTCTAGACATAGCTTCGGCTAAATCAATGGCAGTGTTGGGTGTAGCTGCATCTCCAAAGCCACTGGTATTATGTTTCCAATCCCATTTAAATCCAGGTAAACTACTTGCTGAAACACGGTAAGTTAAATTCTTATTTACTTTTAGTTCACCATAGTAGTAATTTAAGAATGCACTAATGTAGGTTGGACTTAATGCAGCACTTTGAGGATCATAGGCTGCACTGGCACTTAATAAATCTTGGTTAACACCTTTGTATCTTGAATCCAATCTGCCTGTTGTTAAGTGTTGGTCTCTTAATAATTCTTGACAGAATTCACCCTGCTTCACTCTTAAATCGGCTTTTAATAAATAGTCTGCAGATAAGCCAGTGAAATAACTTAATTGTTTTGCAATATTTTCCTTTTCTGTTTTGCTAAGCTTGCTTCCTTTCATCAAGGCTAGGGTATAATTACCTTCTGCATAAGCGCGTGCTTCTTTTAAAAAAGCTTCTAAACTAGCAGGTTTGTTGGCTACTTTATTGTGGTACCAAGCAGTTGCTGCATAAGCAGGCAAATTAATAATATAAGATAAGTCATCTCCGTCTTGGAAAGTAAGGGTTCTTAGATCTAAAACCGATGAAACCAACACAATACCATTTAAAGCTACTCCCGCATTTTGTAAATACTTGCCTACTGCAGCACTACGCATGGTTCCATAACTTTCGCCCAATAAGAATTTAGGAGAATTCAAACGGTCATTGTCAATTAAGAATTGTTTGATAAAATCTCCCACCGATTTTAAATCGCCATTTACACCCCAAAATTCTTCGTTTTTGGCCTTGCCAATTGCACGGCTAATACCTGTGCCAATGGGGTCAATCATTACAATATCACTATTGTCTAAAATGCTATATTGGTTATCCTCAATTTTAAAAGGAGCAGCCATATTATCACTTGGGTCATTTACCACCACACGCTTAGGTCCCATCACGCCCATATGCAACCACATGGAAGATGAACCTGGGCCTCCATTAAATGAAAAAGTGATTGGACGTTTGTTTGCATCCTCACCATCTTTTGTATAAGCAGTATATCCAAAAAAGGCAATGGGTTCGTCGATATTGTTTCTTAAGATAAGTGCACCGGCAGTAGCAGTATAATTAATTGTTTTACCACCTATTACCACACTGTGTTTGGTGACAGATTTTTCTTCCTTTGGAATCGCTGCATTTTCTTTACTGGTTTCCTTATTTCCTTCTTGTGCAAAAATAGGAGTAGATAGGCTGCAAGCCATAGCTGCACAGAGTGCTACTTGCTTAAGATACTTCATGATTTTTTATTTTAAATGATATTTGAAATTCCTTTTAGGAAGTTTCTAAGCTATTGTTTTTTTCTTAAAAATCTTTAGTAAATGGATGAACAGTCATTGAATGTGCATGAATTGTGCATATTCATCTCAGTTGGCCTTTCTATCTTTACTTACTCATTTAAAAAAGTATTTTATGCAAAAAATATGGTTAATCACAGGTTGTTCTACAGGTTTTGGTCGTTATTTAGCAATGGAGGTACTTGCTAAAGGCGATAAAGTAGTCGTAACAGCTCGTAATACAAAGGACGTGCAATCAATTGTTGAGGCTTATCCTAATACAGCTTTCGTACAAACATTGGATGTTACCAAGCCGCAGGATATTCAAGCCACTGTTGCCAATACCATAGATCATTTTGGAAGGATTGATGTGTTAGTGAACAATGCAGGTATTGGCTATTTTGGAGCCATTGAAGAAAGTGAGGAAGCCGAAGTGCGCCGTATGTTTGAGATCAATGTATTTGGACTCGCCAATATGACCCAGGCAGTATTGCCGCATATGCGTAAGCAAAGAAGTGGACATATTTTAAATATTGCTTCCATTGGTGGCTTAAGATCATTTCCTGGCGTAGGTTTTTACAATGCAACTAAGTATGCGGTGGATGGCTTGAGTGAGGCTTTGAGCAAGGAAGTAGCACCCTTAGGAATAAAAGTTACGATTATTGCACCAAGTGGATTTAGAACCGATTGGGCAGGCCGCTCGGCGAATGACAGCAAAATTGTCATTGAGGACTATGCAAGTACAGCTGGAAAAAACAAGGGGGATATTCGAGGATATAGTGGTAATCAACCTGGGGATCCTGTGCGTGCGGCTAAAGCCATGATTCAGGTAGTGGAATCAGAAAATCCGCCTTTACGCTTATTATTGGGTGTTGCTGCCTTAAAAGGAGCAAGGCTTAAATTAGAAGAATTAAAGCATGATTTTGATGCTTGGGCTACTGTGAGTGAAGGAGCCGATCACCCAAAAGATTAAAATGTTCAAGGTACAAAAAAGCCCCTAACTCATTGAACTAGGGGCTTTTGCGGACCGGACGGGACTCGAACCCGCGACCTCCGCCGTGACAGGGCGGCATTCTAACCAACTGAACTACCGATCCAAGAACTTCCGGGTCATTTTCGTTACCGGGTTGCAAAGATAAGGGGAAAGAAGTTTTTTAAACAAATCTTTTATTAAAAATTGTTGCATTATTTTTACAGCCCAAACTAATATTATGCCAGAATA
>JBDKLP010000041.1:0-27247 GCA_039795575.1 Bacteroidota bacterium
CTTTTTTTGGAGGGGATTTTTTGTATATTTAATATCTAAACTTTAAACTATTACCTATGCGTCGTTTATTATTTACTATGATTTTGGGTTTAAGTGTAATGACTTTATTTGCTCAAAAAACATATTTGCATTGTGGTCAATTAATTGATGTAAAACAATTACAAGTTTTAAAGGAAAAAACGGTTGTCATAGAAGGCAATAAAATTGTAGACATTTTAGATGGTTACGCAAAAGCAGGTGCAGGGGACAAAACAGTTGACTTAAAATCAAGTACTGTCATGCCAGGTTTAATGGACATGCACGTGCATTTAGAAAATGAAACTAGCCCCAATAGGTACTTGGAAGGGTTTACTCAAAATGAAGCAGATATTGCATTTGGTTCCTTAAAATTTGCACAAATAAGCTTACTGTCAGGATTTACTTCGGTGAGAGACCTTGGTGGTTCTGGCGTAAATATTGCGATGCGTAAAGCGGTTCAAAAAGGGCAAATCATTGGTCCAAGAATTTATACAGCAGGAAAATCTATTGCAACAACAGGTGGTCATGCAGATCCTACTAATAATTACAGAAAAGATTTGATGGGTGATCCGGGTCCAAAGGAAGGTGTAATTAATGGTCCAGAAGATGCATACAAAGCAGTAAGACAAAGGTATAAGGATGGAAGTGATGTAATTAAAATTACGGCAAGTGGGGGTGTTTTAAGTATGGCTGCAAGTGGAGAAAATCCTCAATTTACTTTGGAAGAAGTAAAAGCAATTGTAGCGGCAGCAAAAGATTATGGATTTAAAGTAGCAGCGCATTGTCATGGCGTGGAAGCTATGCGTAGAGCAGTAATTGGTGGAGTGAGTTCCATAGAACATGGTACTATGATGGACGAATCTATTTTTCCATTGATGAAACAGTATGGTACTTATTTAGTTCCTACCATTATTGCAGGTAAGTCTGCAGCGGATTCTTCAAAAATTCCTGGATACTATCCTCCAATGGTGGCTAAAAAAGCAGCAGAAATTGGACCTAAAATTCAAAACACTTTTGCAAAAGCGTATAAAGCTGGAGTAAAAATTGCTTTTGGTACTGATGCTGGAGTGTATGCGCATGGAAAAAATTGGAAAGAATTTGTTTATATGACCGAAGCGGGCATGCCAGCGATTGAAGCTATTCAAGCAGCTACATGGAATGCAGCTGATTTAATGGGCACACAAGCTATTTTAGGCAGCATTGAAAAAAATAAATTAGCCGATATCATTGCAGTGGATGGAGACCCAATACAACACATTGAAGTGATGGGCAAAGTGAATTTTGTAATGAAGGATGGAATAGTTTATAAATCTAAATCATTATAAAAATCTAGATTGCATTTACAGCGTTCCATTTCTCCAATTGCTTTAATGTAGCAGTTATATCTTTAGGTAAAGGGGCTTCCAAAAGGAGCTCCTTTCCTTTGTATTCAAATTGCACACTCGCGGCGTGTAAAGCTTGTCTACCCATTAAAGGTCTTTCCTCCTCTTCTACTTTAGCGAGTTTAAAATTTTTCTTTTTAATGCTAGAGAGTTTTAATTTCTCACCGTCTCCATATAAATCATCCGACACGATGGGATGCCCAATATGTTTTGCGTGCACTCTAATTTGATGGGTTCTTCCTGTGTGAATTTGAAAACTTACTAATGCAAATTGTTTGAAATACTTTACGGTCTCGTAACTTGTTTTTGCTTCTTTCCCTTTTGCGTGTACCATCATATAACCCTTGCGAATAGGGTGTTCCATGATGGATTCTTCAATAATACCTTCCTGAGGAGGGCGTCCATTGACTAAACCAAAGTATTTTTTAACTATACTCCTGCCTTCAAATAATTCACTTAGCACTTTATGTGCTTCAGCATTTTTGGCAAAAATAATTAAACCACTGGTTTGTTGGTCTAAGCGGTGCACCGTAAAAATGGCCCCGTATTTTTCTTGCAACAATGATTTAATAGAAGGGTCTTTGCCAAAACGATCTGGAATACTCAACATGCCGGCTGGCTTATTGAGTACAATCATATCCTCGTCTTCAAATAATATGTCTAACATCCTAGAAAGCGTTAATGGTAAAAATTATGGGCAGCGAATAGGAATTACTTAGACGCTTTACGTGTAAAAGATTTATTCAAAAATTTAAGCAAGCGCACTTCTTTTTCGCTTAAGAATCTCCACTTACCACGATCTACATTCTTCTTGGTAAGATTGGCAAACATGACTCTATCAAGGTGTCTTACATCATATCCTAAATGTTCAAAAATTCTTCTTACAATTCTGTTTCGTCCACTGTGAATTTCAATGCCTATTACATTTTTATCCTTGCCCACATAACTTACTGCATCGGCAGCAATAAATCCATCCTCTAAGGTTACACCCGCTGCAATGGCCTCCATATCGGCCTTGGTAACTGGTTTGTCTAAAGTAACTTCATATATTTTTTTAATCTCGTAAGATGGGTGAGTTAGCTTTTGTGCCAAGTCACCGTCGTTGGTTAAAATCAAAACACCTGTGGTATTTCGATCCAAACGGCCTACTGGAAACATTCTTTGTGTTGTTGCATTCTTGATGATATCTAAAACCGTTTTACGTCCTTCTGGATCGTTGGCCGTACAGATATAGTCCTTGGGCTTGTTCAATAAAATATAAACAGGCGTTACTTGCAATTGTAGCACTTTTCCTTTTAATCTTACTACGTCTTTGTATTGAACTTTATAACCTGGTTCTAAAACTGTATCACCGTTTACGGTGATATGACCGGATTTTACCAATTCTGCCGCTTCGCGACGTCCGCAAGTGCCAGCATGTGCGATATATTTATTCAAAGGCATTTGCTCGTAAGGCATATCCTCACTTGCATTTACTTTGCCAATACTTGCCGTTCTTTTTGCATCGGCTTTGTCCATAGATGCAGGGTTGCGTTTTGAAGCAGCTAAGCGAGGTGATCCTACGCCAGCGCCTCTTTTTATTTCGCCATATTTTGCTGGTGAATCGTCTATTGCTTTTTTAGGTGCCGATTTTGCACGAAGGGGAATAGAATATTTTGGAGGTCCAGTCACATAATCTTTTTTTGCATAGCCACCTTTTTTGTTGTTGCCAACAGGTTCTACTGCAATGCCTCTAGCAATGTCTTTTTTTCTTTGACGTGCTGCTTCGCCAGCTGCTCTTGCATCTGCTTTCGCTTTTTTCTTTTCCTGTCTATATTCTTCTTTAACTGCACTGCCTTTTTTCTTGTTGGCAAATTTGTCAAAGTTGTCTGATCTTTTGTTCTTCATGTACCTAATTAATTATTTGATGCTCCTGCATTAAGCTTTATTTGCCAACTGGCCACAAGCAGCGTCAATATCCTTTCCTCTACTGCGTCTTATTCTTACGTTGACTCTATTTTTTTGTAAGATTTCAACAAAGCGTTCAAATCCGTCTTCGTCTGGCTTGTCAAATCCAAAATGATCAACTGCATTGTATTCAATCACATTGATTAAATCGGCAGGTACTTGTCGATAAATTTTTGTCAATTCTTCGGCATCTTTTTCAGAATCGTTAAAATCTTTAAATAAGATGTATTCAAAAGAAATTTCAGTACCCGTCTTTTTATAGAAATAATTTAATGCCTCTACCAATGACTTAATGTTATTGCTTTCATTGATGGGCATTACTTCGTTACGCTTTTTGTCGTTGGGTGCGTGTAAGGATACGGCCAATTTGAATTTAACACCATCGTCACCTAATTGTCTAATTTGTTTTACCAATCCCGCAGTTGAAACCGTGATGCGCTTTGGGCTCATGCCCAAACCATCGGGGGAAGTGATTTTTTCAATGGCTTTTAAAACATTGTGGTAGTTCATTAATGGCTCACCCATACCCATGAAGACAATATTACTTAAATGTTTTTCATGTGCCGCTTCACTTTGTTGATTGATATACACTACCTGGTCATATATTTCATCAAAGTTCAAATTGCGCTTACGATCCATGGTGCCTGTTGCACAAAACTTGCAACTTAAGCTACAGCCTACTTGCGAAGAGACGCAAGCTGTTTTACGTTCACTGGTTGGGATTAACACCCCTTCAATCATATGATCGTCAAATGTGCGGAAACGGGTTTTTAAGGTGCCATCCTCACTTTGCTGGGTTGCATCAATTTGTAAGGCTGGAAAACTAAAATGCTCCACCAATTTTTTTCTTAAATCCTTGCTTAAATCGGTCATTTCATCAAAACTATGGGCATGTTTTTGCCATAACCAATCTACAATTTGCTTTACTCTAAAAGGTCTTTCGCCTACATTGGCTATAAAGCGTTCAATTTCAGACACTTCTACATGTCTAATATTTGGTCTATTCTTCTCCATGCTGCAAAGATACTTGATCCCTTTTGGATCCATTTATTTCTTTTTGTGGTCCCGGAAAATCGATTTAAATTCATTTTCATAAAAAATAAAGCAGGCTATGAAAAAAATGACCCTTTTGTTGGCAATAATCTTAGGTGTAATGTCGGTAGGGCACGCACAAACCAATCCTTTTAAGGACTATTTAGGAAAATATGTTTTTGCATCGGGAAGTCCAGTGGCCGAAGTGACCCTCACTGCAGAGGATTCCTCCTTAGTGATTAATTCGGCAATGGGATCTACACCCTTAGAAAAGAAAGGGGTGGATACTTTTTATTTAGCAGCTTATGATGCTTTGGTGGTTTTCAAAAGAGCTGCCGATAAAAATGTGGAGTCAGTTTCCATTGCGGTACAGGGAATGGAACTAGTGGGCAAGAAAGAAGCCACCGCTTCTCTTGTTGGAACAAAAGAAGAAAAATTGACGGTGTCAATGCTGATGAATGGAGAATGCTTGGTTTATTAAAAGAGGAAACGCTATTTGTCTAGTGATGGAATTAAAACTGAAAATCGGCTAAATCCTTAAATGCAATATTAGTTTGTTGACCAGTTGGCAAATGTTTAATGCTGCATTCTTTTTTACTTACTTCGTCGGTTCCGATAATCACAACATAGGGGATTCCTTTTTTCTCAGCATATTTAAATTGCTTGTCAAATTTGCTCTTCTCAGGGTACATTTCACAAGCAATTTTTTTGTTGCGCAATTGCATCATTTGTTGGTAAGCAACTTTTGCTTCCTCCTCACCTAAGTTAAAAAAAAGAGCCTGTGTAGTCTGATCGATACTAGCCGGGAATAGTTTTTTTTCTTCCATTACATCATAAATTCTATCTACGCCAAAACTAATGCCCACGCCAGGAATATTAGGCACGCCAAACAAGCTGGTTAAGTCGTTATAACGGCCACCGCCGCCAATGCTGCCCATTTGCGCATCAATTGCTTTTACTTCAAATATCAATCCTGTATAATAGTTTAAACCCCTAGCTAATGTAAAATCGGCTACTAAATGTTTGTCCATTCCAGTTGTTTGGTGATAGGACAAAACGTAATTTAATTCTTCAATTCCTTTCCTGCCATTTTCATTGTCGCCCAATAATTGCGCAAGTTGATTTATTTTTTCTGCATTGCTTCCGCTAATTGTTAAATAGCGCTCCACTAAATCCTGCTGTGTATTGCTAAATCCTTTTTGGTTCAACTCTTCTTTTACTTTTTCCCAACCAATTTTATCAAGTTTATCTATCGCAATAGTTAAATCAATTAATTTATCTTCGCCACCACATACTTGCGCTAGTCCCAATAAAATTTTTCGATTGTTTATTTTGATTTCAACAGGCAATTGTAATTTTTCAAATGCAGTTACATAAATCGCCAGCAAGTCCACTTCGTTAATTAAACTATCACTTCCAACTACATCGGCGTCACATTGATAAAACTCGCGATACCTTCCTTTTTGAGGGCGGTCTGCTCTCCAAACAGGTTGAATTTGATAGCGTTTAAAAGGGAAGGTCAATTGACCATGGTTCATCGCTACATAACGTGCAAATGGAATGGTTAAATCGTATCTTAATGCACGTTCTGTAATAATGGTACTATTTTTACCAGTCAATACTTTTTCCCATCCTTCCTCAATTTGTGTTCTTTTTTGTGGATTGTCCAGCCCGTTATTTAAAATTTTAAATATCAATTTATCACCCTCCTCGCCATATTTACCCATTAGGGTTTCCAAGTTTTCCATTGAAGGGGTTTCCAAGGGTTGAAATCCATAGGTTTCAAATACC
The DNA here is from genome assembly GCA_039795575.1 of Bacteroidota bacterium. GTDB lineage: Bacteria > Bacteroidota > Bacteroidia > Chitinophagales > Chitinophagaceae > Sediminibacterium. The sequence continues at coordinate 6,171 of JBDKLP010000041.1, forward strand.
CATCGAATGGTTTGGAAAATATATTGACGTTTTTGAACCGTAGCGGCATTAAAATCGCGGGTGCCTTGCGGTAAAGAAGGTTTGCTCATGCTGTCGAATTTGGCCGTAAAGATAAATTTTTAAATTCATCCTATATAATTGTTTAATTTGCCTTCAAATTATAAGGATATGGCCGAGACGAATCCAGGAAGAGAAAGGTCTGAAAAAACCTATCGCATATTTAGAAGTATTTATGATTTTACCATGGCTGCATTGATTATTGGCTGTGGAATAGTGATGTTTACTGCCAAATATTTTCATTTGGATCAAATCATTAATTTGGACAATGAATGGAGGATTATTTTTGGCTGTATGTGCCTTGCTTATGGTGGTTTTAGACTTTATAGAGGTTTTCAAACAGATTATTAGTTTGGGTGCTCATCTATCATTTAATTTCATATTTATGCGCAAATTCTTAGGCTTTATCACAGTATGTATTTTGGCGGCTTGTAATAATGCGCCTAAAACTGGTCCCCAGGACACTTTAACCTCGGGCAGGATTCGTATTTCGGCCGAAGAAAGCTTTAAGCCTTTTTTAGAAGAGCAATTCAAAGTGTTTAAATCCAGCAATCCCAATGCAGAATTAGTGGTGGAGTATAAGTCGGAAATTGAATGTTTAAAGGATTTTGCCAGTGATAGCACACGAATGATATTTATTACCAGAGGCTTGGATAAAAAAGAAGAAGCTAGTTTTAGGGCACATTTAGGCTATGCGCCTACTTTTGGCATTCTTGCTTACAATGCAGTGTCAATTTTGGTTAACAAGCAATCAAAGGATTCTTTATACACATTAGCCGATCTGCAGTCCCGCTTAAGTGGCAAAAATCCCCAACAAGTAGTCATGGATGGCAGTCATTTAACTGGAATTGTTCGTTTTTTGAAGGATAGCTTGCTTAAAAACCAGCCATTTGGCAACAATGTAACCGCTGCAGAGGGCAGTGATGCGGTAATCGAATATATTAAAACACATCCTAATGCGATGGGTTTTGTAGCCATGAATTGGATTGGGGATACTTATGATCCCAAGCAAGATGCCTTTAGAAAACATGTAAAAACTGCACTATTAGAATGTACTTTATGTGCCGAAAAAGGCTTGTTTGCACAACCTTCCCAAGCTACCATTGGAAGAGGGCAATATTCAATGTCCTTGCCTGTATATTATTTGTTAAAAGAAAACGCCCCTGGTTTAGGATCGGGCCTGCTTAATTTTATGAGTCTGGAGCGTGGTCAACTCATTTTTAAACGTTCTTTCTTGGTACCTGCGAAAATGAGTTTTCAGAAAAGGAATGGCTCAGTTCATTAATGATGGCAGAATACTAACAGATTTTAGTACTTTTTTAATAAAATTAAAATCGAATTCTTCCGAAAAAATTAATAATTTTAGACTTCTCAAAATTCAATTTTTTGAGATGAGGAGCTGATTGTGTCAATCGGACATTATTATTTCCTTGATTGAGTTGTTTTAGCGTAGTAATTGTAAAAAGTAAAAAACTGTACTGATGAAAAAATTGGCTTTATTGATTATGGGTGTTGCATTTGTAGTGGGTGGATTACGTGCACAAGGAACTTCTTCGGCATTGGCAGAGGGGGTAAAGTTATTGAACTATGAAAAAAATAAATCTGCACTTGATTTCTTTAAAAGTGCTTTAGATAAAAACCCTTCCGACCCTGAAACTACATTTTGGTATGGACAGGCATTGTTGGCGCAAAACTACAATGGAATTCCTACCCCAGAATTTATTCAAAAAGCTAAAAGCCTTTACCAACAAGCTTTACAAGCAAAAGGAAACGATGCTTGGTTATTGATTGGTATGGCTCATATTCAATATTTAGAAGGTGGCGATGCGGCGATGATCAAAAATAATCTTGAGTTAGCCATCACAAGCTCAAAAATTGAAAAAGGAAAAAACAAGGGCAAAAACAATCCTGAAATTATCAATGCGATTGGTAGAATTTTTGCAGAATTGCCAATTCAACTAGGAGATCATCATTATGCGGTAGATAAATTAAAAGAAGTGGTCTCTTCTTATGACGAAACTACTATCAATCCTAATTTATATTTAAACTTAGGCATCAACTATTTGAAACTAGGTGGTGAAAATGGAGGTGAAGCAGTTAGTGCTTTTACTAAAGCAATTGACCGTGATCCTAAAAACGCTTATGCTTATTACCGTATTGGTAAAGTATACCAAAGCCAAAACAATAGAGAAATTTTTGAAGACAACTACAATAAAGCAGTAGCCATTGACCCTAGCATCGCACCTGTATATGTATCCTTGTATTCATATTATGCAGCAATTGATACTACAAAAGCAAGAATGAACTTAGACTTGTTCTTGAAAAATGCAGATAAAGACCCTGCTTTCGATTATTTATATGCCGACTACTTATTCCAAGTTGGACAGTACGACGCGTCTTTAGCGAAAGCAAAAAATTTAGAAGCTACCATTGGTGTTAGTACATATCCTCGTATTGCGGTATTGTTGGCTTACAACTATGACCGTAAAGGAGATTCTGTTGCTGCAAAAGCCAATATTGAGCAATTTATTGCTAACACTCCTGCCGATAAAGTGTTACCAACCGATTATAATTTAGCAGTAAAAGTAATTTCTAAATTCCCTGGCACCCAAACAGCGGTAGCTGGTATCTTGGAAAAAGCCATTGCTGCAGATCCAGCAAATAAGAAAAACGCACAAGCTTTATACAAATTAGGGTATGAAATGTTTGAAAAATCTAATATGTATAGTGATGCTTCTAAATGGTATGCGAGCTATTCTGCCTTAAGAGGCATTAAAGATGAAACTTATTATTACAAAACAGCAAGCATTGCTATTAATGCAAAAGATGGTGCTACTGCAGCAGCAGCAGCTAAGGAATACATTGCAGCTTTCCCAGATAAGTCAAACGGTTATTTATACAATGTAAAAGCAGCTAAATTGCTTGATACTGCCAATAATTTAGGTATTTTATTTGAAGCAATAAATCTTCAAAACAGCTTCCTGGTAAAGGATACAGAAAAAAATAAGCAAGCTTTGATTAATAACTACTACACACTGATTGGTTATTACAATGAAACTAAGGCTTATGATAATGCTGTGTTAATGTGTGATAAAGTATTAGAGTTGGTGCCTAATGATCCAACAACCTTGGGTGCTAAAGCACAATTTGAGAAAAATGCTAAAATCATGAAGGACAGAGCAAACGCTAAACCGACTGCCAAAGCTGGTTCCGAAGAGCCAGCAGCTGCTAAGAAAAATTAAGCTTTTACTGTGATTTAAGGATAAGCCTTAGACAGATTAAAATAATTCAAAAAAACTCCCCATTTATGGGGAGTTTTTTGTGGTAGGTGCTATCCTTTGTGTATTTTTGCGGCACTTAAAACAATTGTATGAATTTGATGCAGTTTTTGCTGTCAGCAAACGAAACAAATAATGCAAACAATTATCTGCCCATTGCCATTCAATTGGTGTTTGCTGGTGGATTTGTTGCCTTTATGATTTTGGTTTCCAGTTTGTTAGGACCAAAGCGCAAAACCGACGATAAATTAGCCACTTTTACTAGTGGTATTGCTACCCATGGTGATGCACGTTCTCCAATGGCGATTAAGTATTTTTTAATTGCTATTTTATTTGTGTTGTTTGACGTGGAGGTTATTTTCTTTTATCCTTATGCAGTCAATTTCAAAAGTTTGGGCTGGAGTGGATTAGGGGAAGTGATTTTATTTGTTGCTTTTTTCTTGGTGGGTTTTGTGTACATCATTAAAAAAGGTGCCCTTAAATGGGAAGATTAATTTTATAAAAATTCAAAGCATATACTATGCGTCCAGTAAGATTTAATGTGCATCCAAAAGAAGCTGAAATTGCCGATGCAATTTCAATGGCTGCAGCACCAGATGGTGTTTCAGGGGATGGATTTTTTGCGACTCAATTGAGTTCAGTGGTTGGCTTAGCGCGTAAAAATTCTTTATGGCCTTTGCCATTTGCTACTTCTTGTTGTGGCATTGAATTCATGGCTACCATGGCTTCGCATTATGACTTAGCAAGATTTGGATCGGAGCGTGTTGGTTTCTCACCACGTCAGTGTGATTTGCTAATGGTAATGGGAACCATCGCTAAAAAAATGGCTCCCGTATTAAGACAAGTATATTTGCAAATGGCTGAGCCACGCTGGGTAATAGCAGTAGGCGCTTGTGCGTCAAGTGGTGGAATTTTTGATACTTACAGTGTGTTGCAAGGAATTGACCAAGTGATTCCTGTAGATGTGTATGTGCCTGGCTGCCCTCCAAGACCAGAAGCGATCATTGATGGCTTCATGAAAATACAAGACTTAGTGGGACAAGAAAGTATTCGTCGTCGTAACAGTGATCAATACAAGGAATTGCTAAATAGCTATGGCATACAATAATCCCATTTTCCATTTTATATTTTAAATCTATGGCTTTAAATAACGAATCGATTCAAACATCTTTGACTGCAAAATTTGGAGAAGAAGTATATTCTTTTTCAGATGCATCGGGGATGCTTTCTTTTGAATCTGCTGCTGCGTTGAACTTAAAAGTAATGCAATTTTTATTTGATGAATTAGGCTTTACTTTTTTAACTGATTTATGTGGAGTGAACTACCCCGACAATAAGGATGCTGAATTGGTAGTGGTATACCATTTGCACAATTTGGTTGACAATATTCGTTTGCGTTATTCAGTGGCCGTGCCTTTGGCTAAGCCTGATGTGTTTACTGCAACACAGCTATTTTCAACTGCCAATTGGATGGAACGTGAAACTTATGATTTTTTCGGAATCAATTTTGTAGGACACCCTAATTTAAAACGCATTCTGAATGTAGAAGAGATGGATTATTTCCCATTGAGAAAAGAATTTCCATTGGAAGATCAAACAAGAATTGACAAAGACGATGAAATGTTTGGAAGAGGGTAATCATTTCAAAAATTAATTTAAGCATTGAGCAACTCATACAATATGGAAGCACAACATAATATCAAATTACCAGAAGGATCTATTGAAAAAAAGACCACTACTTTAAATTTTGGTCCTACGCATCCTGCTACGCATGGTGTATTTCAAAATATAATGGAAATTGATGGAGAGCGCGTAGTTTCAACAGAGCAGTCGGTTGGTTTTATTCATCGTGCATTTGAGAAATTGGCTGAACGTCGTAACCTATATCAAATTACACCTATTACCGATCGTTTGAACTATTGTAGTAGCCCCTTGAACAATATGGGTTGGCATTTAACTTGTGAAAAGTTTTTAAATATTGAAACACCAAAGCGTGTAGATTATTTAAGAATCATTATCATGGAATTAGCGCGTATTGCCGACCACTTAATTTGTAATTCGATTGTGGGTGTGGATACAGGTGCCTACACTGGCTTCTTGTATGTGATGCAATACCGTGAATTAATTTATGAAATATATGAAGAAGTATGTGGGTCCCGCCTTACTACTAATATTGGGCGTATTGGCGGTTTTGAAAGGAATTTCACAAATACAGCATTTACGAAACTCGAGAAATTCTTAAATGAATATCCAAAAGTATTAAAAGAGTTCGAAAGCTTATTTACGCGTAACCGTATTTTCATGGAACGTACACATGGCACAGGTGGTATTAGTGCTGCACGTGCAATGAATTATGGATTTACAGGTCCTAATTTGCGCGCAGCGGGTGTAGATTATGATGTACGTGTTTCAAATCCCTATAGTAGCTATCAGGATTTTGAATTTACCATTCCAGTGGGCACTACTGGCGACAACTACGATCGTTTCTTAGTACGTAATGCCGAAATGTGGCAAAGTATTTCTATTATCAAGCAAGCATACGAAAAAGTGCAAGCATTTAAAGGTGCTGAAGCGGAAGTTTTCCATGCAGATGTACCTGAATATTATCTTCCTAAAAAAGAAGATGTTTATAATAATATGGAGGCTTTAATATGGCATTTCAAAATTATTATGGGCGAGGTTGATTTACCTAAAGGTCAAATTTACAATTCCATTGAAGCAGCGAACGGTGAATTAGGATTTTATTTAGTGAGTGATGGTGGACGTACTCCATTCCGTTTACATTTCCGTCGCCCTTGTTTTATTTACTATCAAGCCTATCCTGAATTAATTACAGGAGGCATGTTAAGTGATGCAGTAGTAACAATGAGTAGTTTGAATTTGATTGCAGGTGAATTAGACGCGTAGCTTCTGGGCTGCGTAGCATTTGAATAATTGAAAAAAGAAATTTTAGAATATGGCAACTATTTTTAACGATACACAAATGACCGAGTTTAAACGCTTGGTAGCTAGGTATCCCGAAGGAAAACAAAAAAGTGCATTGCTTCCTGCATTGCATTTGGCACAAGAAAGTTTTGGCGGCTGGTTGTCCACCGAAGCACTGGATTATATAGCTAGCTTATTGAGTATCGAACCTATCGAAGTGTATGAAGTGGCTACTTTCTATAGTATGTATAATTTAAAACCTGTTGGAAAATTTGTTTTCGAAGTTTGTCAAACAGGACCATGTATGATTAGTGGTTCAGACAATATTATTGACTACATTAAAAAAGTACTTGACATTAAACCAGGTGAAACCACAAAAGATGGTTTATTTACTTTGAAATTGGTAGAATGTTTAGGCGCTTGTGGTTATGCACCTATGATGCAAGTAGGAAAAATTTATAAAGAGCATTTGACAAAAGAGAAAGTGGATTCCATTATTGCCGAATATCGTGCTCAAGCTGCAAACAATTAATAAAGACCTGAATTAAATATATTAAAATGGGCGTAAAATTATTATTAGACAAAGCGAATGTACCTGGCATACGAACTTATGAAGTTTATCGTCGTGAGGGAGGTTACCGTGCAGTAGAAAAAGCTTTGAAGGAAATGACCACCGATGCCATTGTAGAAGAGGTTAAGAAAAGTGGATTAAGAGGTAGAGGCGGTGCAGGTTTTCCAACGGGTATGAAGTGGAGCTTTATTGCCAAGCCAGAGGGTGTGCCTCGTCACTTGGTTTGTAATGCAGATGAATCTGAGCCCGGCACTTTTAAGGATCGATATTTGATGGAATTTTTACCTCACTTATTAATTGAGGGATTGATTATTTCAAGTTTCGCACTAGGATCAAATGACACGTATATCTATATCAGAGGAGAGTATGCATGGATTCCTGATATTTTAGAAGAAGCAATTAATGAAGCCAAAGCTGCGGGCTGGCTAGGAAAAAATATTTTAGGCACAGGCTTTGATTGTAATATTCATGTGCAACGTGGTGGAGGTGCTTATATCTGTGGTGAAGAAACTGCCTTAATTGAATCCTTAGAAGGTAAGAGAGGAAACCCAAGAATTAAACCTCCGTTCCCAGCGATTCAAGGATTGTGGATGCGTCCAACAGTAGTGAACAATGTAGAAACTTTGGCTGCGATTGTTCCAATCATTAATATAGGCGGTGATGAGTATGCTAAAATTGGAGTTGGTAAATCTACAGGTACTAAACTGATTTCTGCATGTGGCAATATCAATAAGCCAGGTGTTTATGAAATTGATATGACTATTTCAGTTGAAGAATTTATTTATAGTGATGAATATTGTGGAGGCATAAAAGGGGGCAAGCGCTTAAAAGCTTGTATTCCTGGTGGATCTTCTGTGCCTATTTTGCCAGCAAATTTATTATTGAAAACGGCAAAAGGAGAAACACGTTACATGAACTATGAGAGTTTAAGTGACGGTGGTTTTGCAACAGGATCTATGTTAGGATCTGGAGGTTTTATTGTTTTAGACGAGGATCAATGTATTGTAAAAAACACAATGACTTTGGCCAGATTTTATCGTCACGAAAGCTGTGGACAATGTTCACCATGCCGTGAGGGAACAGGTTGGATGGAAAAGATTTTACAAAAAATTGAAAGCGGTAAAGGAGAGATGAGTGATATTGATTTACTGTGGGATATTCAAAGAAAGATAGAAGGGAATACCATTTGTCCATTAGGCGATGCGGCTTCATGGCCAGTAGCCGCTGCGATTCGTCATTTCCGTGACGAGTTTGAATGGCATGTGAACAATCCTGAATTATCACAAACAAGCAATTTTGGTTTACAACACTATGCAGATCCAATTCATGTACCTGCATAACATAGAAAGATAAACTATGAGCGAACAAACATTATTTAAAGTAACCGTAGACGGCATCACTATCGAAGTACCAGCAGGCACAACGATCTTGCAAGCTGCACGTCAAATTGGTGGTGAAGTAGCCCCTCCTGCAATGTGTTATTATAGCAAATTGAAAGGAAGTGGTGGTAAATGTCGTACCTGTTTAGTAGAGGTATCAAAAGGTTCTGAAAAGGATCCAAGACCGATGCCAAAATTGGTCGCATCTTGTAGAACTACGGTAATGGATGGTATGGAAGTAAAAAATATTACCAGCGAAAAAGTAGTAGATGCACGTGCGGGTGTGGTAGAATTTTTATTGTTAAATCATCCTTTGGATTGTCCTATTTGTGACCAAGCTGGAGAATGTCATTTGCAAGATTTGAGTTTTGATCATGGAAAATCCAAAACAAGATTTGAGTTTCAAAAAAGAACTTTTAAAAAGCACGACCTAGGTGAAAATATTCAATTGCATATGACGCGTTGTATATTATGTTACCGTTGTGTATTTACTGCAGACCAATTAACCAATAAGCGTGTACATGGTGTGTTAGATAGAGGGGATCATGCTGAAATTGCAACGCATATTGAAAAGAGTTTAGACAATGAATTTATTGGCAATGTGATTGACGTTTGTCCAGTTGGTGCATTAACCGATAAAACATTCCGTTTTAAAAATCGTGTTTGGTTCTTAAAGCCAATGGATGCACACCGTGATTGTCCTACTTGTTCAGGCAGAGTTACTTTGTGGAACAGAGGAGATGAAGTGTATCGTGTAACTGCACGCAAGGACGAATGGGGTGAAATTGAAGATACTCCAGAAGGAAAGCCAGGTTGGATTTGTAATACTTGCCGCTTTGATAAGAAAAATGCAAGTGACTGGGTAATTGAAGGGCCGCGTGCTATTAGCCGTGCTTCTGTAATTTCTCAAGGGCATTATGCAGGCAATGTTGGAATGACAAAACCTACTGAGACCTTTAAAGCGGTGAATGGCGGCAGAACACCACATTTACTAATGGACATACATGATGAGAGTGAAGTGAATCAACCCAATATTCATTTGGGACAAATTCATGGACCTTCACATGGTGACACTTTTAATAACAAAAAAGAAAACGCATAAGCGCGCTACTTTATAACATAACTAATTTTTTATAGCATGACTATTCTTGCACTAGACCTAGGCTTTATCATCGAAAAATTAATAATGATTGCCATTGTTGTTTTCGCTAGTTTGGGTATTGCCTTATATACCACATTTGCTGAACGAAAAGTGGCGGCTATTTTACAAGATCGTCCAGGCCCAAGCCGTGTGGGTCCTTTTGGTTTGCTACAACCCTTGGCCGATGGTTTAAAATTAATCATGAAAGAAGAAATCATTCCCAATCATGCCAATAAGTGGTTGTTTATTTTGGGGCCAGGCTTAGCTATGACAGCAAGCTTAATGACCTGCGCTGTAATTCCTTGGGGAAGTGCAGTGGATGTTTTTGGTCGCCATATTGATTTACAAATTGCAGATGTAAATATTGGCATTTTATATGTTTTTGCAGTGGTGAGTATGGGTGTGTATGGTATAATGATTGGAGGTTGGGCTTCGAATAATAAATTCTCATTGATGTCTGCATTGCGTGCTGCATCACAAGCTATTAGTTACGAGTTGGCAATGGGATTGGCATTGATTGCTTTATTAATGACTACAGGTAGCTTGAGTTTAAAAACTATTGTAGAGCAACAAGTACAAGGACATTGGTGGAATATTGTCTATCAACCCTTAGGCTTTTTAATATTTTTTATTACTGCCATGGCAGAGTGTAATAGAACTCCTTTTGATTTACCCGAAGCTGAAAATGAATTGAACTTTGGATACCACCAAGAGTATTCTTCTATGAAACTAGGATTTTATTTATTTGCCGAATATATTAACATGATTATGAGCAGTGCCATTATGGCTTCAATGTATTTTGGAGGTTATGATTTGCCCTTCTTTAATGAAGCTTCTGTAGCACCCAATATTGCAGCATTGATTGGCGTTGGTACTTTATTAATTAAGATTGTATTGTTTATATTCTTATTTATGTGGATTCGTTGGACCATTCCAAGATTCAGATACGATCAATTGATGGGATTGGGATGGAAAACATTAATTCCACTGGCTTTATTTAATATGTTACTAACAGGTGCCGTTATCCTAGCTAAATTATAATTCTAAAAATATTTTTTAATATACCATGCAAGCATTAACCAACAGAGTACAAGCAGTGAACCGAAAACCCATGACGTTTTTGGAGCGCCTGTATTTGATTAATATTATCAAGGGCATGATGATTACATTTAGTCACATGTTTAAAAAACAACCCACTATTCACTACCCCGAAGAGAAGCGTGAGTTTAGTCCGGTGTTTCGCGGATTACATGTTTTAAATCGTGACGAGGAAGGTCGAGAGCGTTGTACTGCTTGCGGATTGTGTGCAGTGGCTTGTCCTGCAGAAGCGATTACTATGGAGGCTGCTGAGCGTGTAGAAGGCGAAGAAAATTTATACCGTGAAGAAAAATATGCAGCAAAATATGAAATCAATATGTTGCGTTGTATTTTCTGTGGATTATGTGAGGATGCTTGTCCAAAAGACGCCATTTATTTAAGTGAAACTTTTGCTCCAGCGAACTTTACACGAAAAGGGTTCATTTATGCAAAAAATGATTTATTAATTCCAAATCCCAAAACAGAAGCAACAGCTTTTGCAGCGGCTAAAGGAGAAGCTTAATTGATATGAGTACATTAGAAATTTTATTTTATGCCCTTTCTGCATTTGCAGTAATAAGTGCCATAATGGTATTGGTTAGCAAAAATCCAATTCACAGTGTATTGTGGTTGATATTGGTATTCTTTGCCATTTCGGGACATTATATTTTACTGAACGCGCAATTTTTAGCCATCGTAAATATCATTGTATATGCCGGGGCTATTATGGTATTGTTCCTTTTTGTGATCATGTTGATGAATGTTAAAGTGGACAACGAGCCTCAGAAGAAACTACTCATAAAATTTATTGGAGTATTGTCAGGAGGTAGCTTGTTAACCTTATTGATTGCCGTGGTAAAACAAACTACACAATTGCAAGGAAAGCAAGTGTTAATGAAAGATGGAACCATTGGTTTAATACACCCATTGGGTAAGGCATTGTTTAGCGACTATGTTTTGCCATTTGAAATTAGCAGCGTTCTATTTTTAAGTGCAATGGTAGGTGCTGTAATTATTGGTAAAAAATAAATTGAAATTTCGAATAAAAAATTAAAATAGTTGATATGCCTATACAGTATTATATCTTTTTATGTTTAACCTTATTTAGCATTGGCGTGACAGGGGTACTAACGCGTCGCAATGCCATTATTGTATTTATGTGCATTGAGTTGATGTTGAATGCAGTAAACTTATTATTGGTTGCTTTTTCTAAAATGTATCATGGTGCTGCTTTGCAAACTATTCCAGGAACTACTGCAGGGATTGATGCACAAATTTTTGTTTTCTTTATTATGGTAGTAGCTGCTGCCGAAGTAAGTGTAGGCTTGGCCATTATTGTGATGATGTTTAGAAACACGCATTCGGTAGATATCAATTTCTTAAATAGATTAAAGAATTAATTCATTTCGCATGAAAATAATAATAGGATTTATCGTTCTTTTCCCATTCATTGGTTTTTTGTTTAATGGACTGGGACGTAATTTTTGGAGCAAAACAATCATTGCTACCAAAGCAACTAGTTACATTTTAGTTTCATTTGTAATGAGCATCATTGCATTTGTGACAGTGCAAGAACAGGGGCCAATAACGGCGCATTATTTTGATTTCATCAATACGGCTAGTTTTAAAATACCATTTGATTTAAAGGTCGATGCATTATCTAGTTTATTTCTATTAGTGATTACTGGAGTAGGTACTTTGATTCATTTGTATTCTACTGCATATATGAAGGATGAAGAAGCACCTCATTATGCACGCTACTTTGCTTATTTGAATTTATTTGTTTTCTCTATGCTTTTGTTAGTATTAGGAGACAACTATGTAATTATGTTTATTGGTTGGGAAGGGGTAGGGCTTTGTTCTTATTTATTAATAGGATATTGGTTTACTAATTCCACTTATAATTATGCTGCCAAGAAAGCTTTTATCATGAACCGAATTGGTGACTTAGGTTTTCTATTAGCGATTTTTTGGTTGATTGTAAAATTAGGAACCATTAGTTATGGCACAGTGTTAACTGCCGAAAGCTTGGCTAAATTATCTACTACCGATATTACTGCGATCACTTTATTATTATTTGTAGGTGCAATGGGTAAGAGTGCACAAATACCTTTGTATACTTGGTTGCCTGATGCAATGGCGGGTCCTACTCCTGTTTCCGCATTGATACATGCTGCTACCATGGTAACAGCAGGTATTTATATGATTACGCGTTCCAATATTTTGTTTAGTGCAAGCGCTTGTACGCAAAATGTGATTGCGATTGTGGGGATTAGTACTGCATTACTTGCAGCCACTATTGCTATTAAACAAAATGACATTAAAAAAGTATTGGCTTATTCAACAGTGAGTCAATTGGGATATATGTTTTTAGGTTTAGGGGTAGGCGCTTATTCAGGTGCCGTATTCCATGTAATTACACATGCTTTTTTCAAAGCCTTATTATTCTTAGGTGCTGGTTCTGTAATTCATGCCATGCACCATGAGCAAGACATTCGTAAAATGGGCGGCTTAAAATCTAAATTACCAATTACACATCTTACTTTCTTGATTGGATGTATTGCTATTGCAGGAGTGCCTCCGTTCAGCGGGTTCTTTTCAAAAGATGAAATTTTAGCGGCCGCTTTTGCTAAAAATCCAATTTATTGGGGCTTGGGTGTAATTGGCGCTGCTATGACTGCATTTTATATGTTCCGTTTATATGCTACTACTTTCCTAGGACAGTTTAGAGGCACACCAGATCAGGAGCATCATTTGCATGAGAGTCCATTTGCAATGACTTTGCCACTTATTTTATTAGCAGTTGCAAGTGCAATTGCTGGGGCGATTGGTGTTCCTGAATTAATGGGAGGACATCATTGGTTGTCACATCAATTAGTGCCTATTGTAGGTGAGGCACATGAAGCAGCTTTAAGTCATTCTACTGAGTGGGCTTTGATGGGTATTTCAGTAGCGATCGCGGTTACTGCATTATTGATAGCAGTTTACAGATATAAACGTCAAGCAGATGGTGAACCACAAACTGCTTTGGGTAAATTCTTTTACAACAAATGGTATGTAGATGAATTATACAATAAAGCAATTGTGCAACCTTTAAATCAATTTGCTGGTTTCTTAAAAAATGTAGTAGAGAAAAATATTATCGACGGTGCGGTTAATGGAACCGGAAAATTAGTGCAATATGGCGCAAGACAAATTCGCTTGCTTCAAAGTGGACAGGTAGGCTATTATATATTATTGATGGTATTAAGTATTGTATTACTTTTTATTATTTGGTTTAATGATATTGCCATCCTTCGTTTATTATTCAAATTGACTCATAAATCATAAGCTATCATGTTATTACTTTCTTTTTTATTCATTCCTATTCTTGCAGCAATATTGTTATTGTTGGTTAAGAAAGATCAATATGCCAATACCATAGCAATAGGGGCAGGTGTCTTAACATTGATGGGAGCCATTTATTTGACAATCAACAAAACAGAAAGCTTTGATGCGCAATGGCTTGCGATGTTGAATAGCCGCTTTACATTAAAGGCAGATGGATTAGCTAAAATTTTGATTTTATTAACTGCCATCAGTTTTCCTGCAATTTTTATTGCCACTCAAAAAAACAAAGTTGCTCAAAAAAATACTTTCTTAGCCCTGCTTTTGTTTACGCAAGCCGGGTTGATGGGTGTATTCTTAGCTGCGGATGCTTTGTTGTTTTATTTTTTCTGGGAATTGGCATTAATACCTGTCTATTTTTTATGTTCAATTTGGGGAGGAGAAAAACGTATTGCCATTACATTTAAGTTTTTCATTTATACTTTCTTAGGTTCTTTATTTATGTTGATTGGCATTATTTTAATGTATATCAATACAACCGATCACAGCTTTGCCATTGAATCTTTTAAACATGTACAATTCGCTGGCGGCATGCAAGCGACTGTATTTGCTTTGTTCTTCATAGCATTTGCAATTAAAATGCCTATTTTTCCTTTACATACTTGGCAGCCCGATGCTTATGAGCAATCACCAACTGCTGTGACCATGGTATTAAGTGCGGTGATGGTTAAAATGGGTTTGTATGGTGTTGTAAGATGGTTGATGCCTTTGTATCCAGCAGCATTTTTAGCGCATGCACATATCATTACCATTTTATCTGTTATTGGCATTTTATATGCTTCTTTTATTGCGATTCGTCAAGACGATCTTAAAAGATTAATAGCTTATTCTTCCATTGCGCATATTGGTTTAATGAATGCAGCATTATTTGCAAAGATGCAAGTTGGCGTGCAGGGCGTATTGACTCAATTGTTTTCACATGGAATTAATGTATTAGGACTTTGGATTATTGCGGACATTATTGAACAACAAACAGGCACTCGATCTATGAAGGCCTTGGGGGGACTTGCTAAAAAACAACCCACACTAACAATCTTATTAGTGGGATTTGCTTTTGCAAATATCGCATTGCCATTAACCAATGCATTTGTAGGTGAATTCCTAATGTTCAATGGACTGTTCCAGTTTAATCCTTGGATGGCCGCAGCAGCTGGCGTAAGCGTAGTATTGGCTGCCATTTATACTTTAAATATGGTGCAAAAAGTGGCTTATGGTGAAATAAGTACAGCTGTTAATACGATGCAAGCACCCAACAAAAATGCGCAAGCGGTATTAATAGTTTTATTGGTAATTGTATTTTTCACAGGAATCTATCCTCAGCCTTTATTCAATTTAACGGCCGATACCTTACAACAATTGTTTGTCAAATAATTAAATGAATTAGTAATGAACGCGATAATTATAGCTGCTTTTATGGGTGTAGTGATGATGTTTAGCTCTTGGCTTACAACATCGGCAAAACTGCAAAGAAACATTGGCTTAGTAGGGATGCTTTTGTTAATTGCTGCCAATTTTTTACAAATGAATGGCGCCTATTCGATTAACTTGGACACCAAGGATATGCTTGTGTTTAATAAAATTGGTCTTTTTGCTAATGCCATTTTATTCATATTGACCTTTATTTATTTGTGGATCAACGGCGAAGAAATTGGCAAAATTGGCAACCATACTGCCGATTTTTATGCTATTTTCTTTTTTATACTTTGCGGTATTAGTGTAATTACTTCTTTCAATAATTTATTGATGTTGTTTATTGGCATTGAGATATTATCCATTCCATTGTATATTTTAACTGGATCGGACAAAAAGAATTTATTCAGCAATGAAGCTTCTTTGAAGTATTTTTTAATGGGCTCTTTTTCTACAGGCATTTTATTATTAGGCATTGCATTTATTTATGGCGCTACGGGTAGTTTTCATTTGTCTGCACCAGTCATTAATACTATAACTAATAGAGTTACTGAACAATTGCTTATGTCTGCTGGATTGATTTTATTATTTGTTGCCTTGAATTTTAAAGTATCAGCTGCTCCATTTCATTTTTGGACACCCGACGTATATGATGGAGCCCCCACAGTATTTACTTCTTTCATGGCTACCATCGTAAAAGCAGCAGGCTTTGTTGCATTCATTAGAGTATTTGAGTCTCAAAGAGACGCATTGAGTTTTTCTTGGTTTATCATTTTGCCATTTGTGATTGTATGTACCTTATTAATTGGTAATATCACAGCGGTATTTCAAAGAAGTGTAAAAAGAATGCTTTCTTATTCGAGTATTGCACAAGCAGGCTTTATGTTATTCGCCTTATATGGCAGATCCTTATTTAATAACGAAGCCATTTTGTTATATATCGTAGCCTATTCAGTAGCAACGATTGGCTTATTTGCGGTGTTGGTAAAAATGAAGGACTATAGCTTTGATTCATTCAATGGATTAGCGAAGCAATATCCGGGATTGGCTTTTGTAACTACTATATTTTTATTCTCATTGGCAGGCATTCCATTGACAGCAGGCTTTTTTGCAAAATATTTAATGCTAAGCGCTTTACTCACAGCAGGTGCTGGAATATGGCTTTTAATTGTAGCGATTCTTTTTGCAGCAGTAAGTGTTTTTTATTATTTCAAATTAGTGCAAGCCATGTATTTTAAAACAGGGGAGCCAGCTATTCAGGAATTGGACAATAAGTATCAATATAAGTTATGGGTACTTGCTATCATTTTAATTGTACTAGGCATTTTCCCAAATCTCTTGTTCAATTATCTATACTTTTAGCCGTTCTTCCTTTCCTAAGGCCATATAAAGGCTTATTATGGGTGGTTTGTTGAAACTGTCCTACCTTTATTTTGAAAACCACCTATATGACTTTACAGGATTCTTTCGTGTTGGCATGGCGTACTGTGAAAAGCAATAAATTGCGTACAGGCATTACTGTAGCTATTATTGCTTTTGGTATCATGGCCTTAATTGGTATTATTACTGCTATTTCTGCCATGAATCAAAGCTTAAAGGAGAATTTTTCTTTTATGGGTGCGAATGCATTTAGTGTACGTTATAAAGAAATCAATGCAAGAATGGGTGGGGGAGGAAACGGGGGCGATGAATTTGCGAAATCTAAAAAAGGATTAAAAGAGAAAAAATCTAATCTTGACAAGCCTATTCGAATTGAAGAAGCCAATTATTTTAAAACACATTATGGTTTTGGACGTGCGATTGTTAGTATTTCAAGAAGATCGGGAGGCAACAATGAACTGCATTATAAAGATAAGAAAACCAATCCTCAAATTTCTTTAATGGGTGGTGATGAAAACTACCTTGCAGTGAATGGGTATACTTTAACTAATGGGCGCAATTTAAACAATGTTGATGTTGAAAGCGGAAGAAGTGTTTGTGTAATAGGAAGCAATGTAGCTGCAAAATTATTCCCTTCCAAGCCAACCACCTGTATTGATAAAATTATTTTACTCCAAGGCAAACCTTATCGAGTAATTGGTTTATTAAAATCAAAGGGTTCAAGTGCGATGATGAGGATGGATGACATTGTTATTACTTCTATTAAAAATGTGCGTCAATATGCCAATAGCAATCCTTCATATGCAATTGGCGTAATGGTGAACAATGTTACAGAATTAGAGCCAGCTATTGGTGAGGCTACCGATCAAATGCGTAAAGCAAGAAGATTGATCCCTACGGAGACGGATAATTTTGTAATTGACAAGAGCGATAAGTTTGCTGAAATGTTTATTGGATTTTTAGCAGGCATTAGTGGCGCTGCTGGCGCCATTGGCATGATTACTTTAATTGGAGCTGCGATTGGCTTGATGAATATCATGTTAGTGGCGGTAAGTGAAAGAACACGAGAAGTAGGTTTGATTAAAGCATTGGGTGGCAAGAAAAAAGATGTGCGCAGACAGTTTTTATTTGAAAGCGTTTGCATTAGTATATTAGGGGCCGTATTTGGCATTATATTAGGTGTTGCAGTTGGCAATTTATTTAGCTTAATCTTACATACAGGATTTGTAGTGCCATGGATGTGGGTGGGAATTGGTATTTTGATATGTTCAGTGGTTGGACTGGTTGCCGGTATTTATCCTGCCATGAAAGCTGCTTCTTTGAATCCAATTAACGCATTGCGTTACGAGTAAAAGAAGATACTATTACTTGCTTTGTAATAATTAATCCTCGTCTCGGATTATTATTACTAGAGCATTCTTCATACCATTCATTTATTATTTGGCACAGGATTAATAAAATAATTAAAAGGAAGCAACAGATTCAATAGTTTAAAACTATTTTGAGACGAAGTTTCGAGCCACGCGCAGACGGAGTCGAAAAATAAGTTTTTAACCATTGATAGCGTGCTCGATGTAGATTCGAAATATCACTATATCAAAAATGTAGCAGCAATAAAAAAGGGCCCAATGAATGGGCCCTTTTTAGATCAGTAAATAAAAATCTTATTTAGGATCTAAGATATGTTTAATGCGATCTTGTAAGTCATCAAAGTGATTTACAGAGCTTGCATCATTGATACTTGCCTTGTTGGCTTGAATGCTAGCAGCCAATTTTTTCAACTGTGCTTTTGCTTCAGAAACCACATCGGTATTTTCAACATCAACTGCAGGGCCCATTCTCAATGCTGGAGCAGCAGTTGAACTGCTTGTACTTGGGTTAATTAAATCTCCCAATTGTGTAACATAGGTCTTTTGTAAATTACGACGGAACACATCGGTTGCTTGATGGCTGCTTAATTCAGCAAAAATACCTTTTCGTGTATCTTCCATCATGTCGTGTAAAGAATAAGATGCATTGTTAAAACGTGTACTACTTGTAGTTAAGCGATAAAGACGTCCTTTGTCTAACAAGCTTTTTAATATATTGGTTTGAACAGATTGCAAACGCTCATTCGCTACAGGGCTAGAGATTTTATTTAAGATATTGTTATCTAATAACCATTTTGGTGTTGCAAATAATTGTGTTTGTAAAAAGTTCATTGCAGATTTTTGCATTGCAACAGGTGTTGCTGTATAAACGTCTCCTTTTTCTTCTACACTTTTGAAAGTCTCATAAACGCCACCAACATTTTTCAACACATGACCCATATAGCGATTGTATTGAATCACTAATTGAGTGTATACATCGTTTAAGTTTTGGTAACGATCTCCTTCTTCTTTTGTCCATTCTGGTAATTTAACAATAATACGCTTCAAATTCTTGATAGCATATTCACTTGCTAAAACTGAATTGTCTCCTAGGTCTTCAGTTTGTGCACGTGGATCGGCATTGTAGCCTTCGCCACCAAACCATAAGCGATCGTTTTTACTTAATGATTCTACAATCCATTTGTTGTTTAATTTTTTATCGGTCTCGCCACCTACACCTGTGTAGGTATAACCCCATTTGATAGCCCATTTGTCATAGTCGCCAATGCGTGGAAACAATCCCATTTCAGTAACATGGTCTTCGGGTTGTGCAACATAGTTAAAACGAGCATAGTCCATAATACTTGCAGTGTGGCCATTGGCTTCTAACCATTTTGCGTCTCTTAATTTTTCAACAGGTGTTTTACTACTGCTTCCCATATTGTGTCTCAATCCTAAAGTATGTCCAACTTCGTGTGAAGAAACAAAGCGAATTAAATTACCCATTAAAGTATCATCAAATTTCATTTTTCTTGCTGCAGGATCTACTGCTGCAGTTTGAATCATATACCAATCATGTACTAAGTTCATCACATTGTGGTACCAACCAATATGGCTTTCTAAAATTTCCCCACTGCGTGGATCATGTACTTGTGGACCGTATGCATTTTCAATATCAGATGCGAAATAGCGAATCACAGAAAAACGGGCGTCTTCCAAACTCATCGTACTATCATTGGGCCACTCTTTTCCTTGAATAGCATTTTTCCAACCTGCTTTTTCAAATGCTGCATTCCAGTCGTTCACTCCAG
This sequence comes from Bacteroidota bacterium, assembly GCA_039795575.1. GTDB lineage: Bacteria > Bacteroidota > Bacteroidia > Chitinophagales > Chitinophagaceae > Sediminibacterium. The sequence goes on from JBDKLP010000041.1 coordinate 25,936, forward strand.
CAATTAAATAAGGCACCCATTTTTTAGGAGTAGCTGGATCGATATAATAAACAATTGGCTTTATTGGTTCTACCAATTCTCCATTTTTATATTTTTCTAAATCTTCAGGCTTAGGTTCTAATTTGTATCTAACTGCAAATACTTGATTCTCTACCTTGTGTTGGTCATCTGCAAACTCCACAAAGTTGTCAGCAAAATAACCTACTCTTGGATCAAAGAAACGGGTATTCATTGGAACCTTAGGTAATAATCTAATAGAGGTATTCAATTCAAATGTCACAGCACCTGCATTAATTGCTGCTGGGATTGCTGTGCCACCCATGGGGCTGCCTGGGGTAGGAGCGCTTGCGCCATAAGTTTTTACCGTTCTAATTTCCATATTGATAGGATAAGACTTTATACTTTCAATATAGGATCTGTCTGGTGCCAAACTTGATAAGTTAAAACTTCTTTTTTCCCCACTTGTTAAGCTAACTGCTTGATTATCACCTTTGAAGAACTCTGTCACATCGATAATGTTCGACGTAGAATCTTTTCCTAAGGCTTTAATGTCAAATGCAGCTACAATTGGGTCTAAATAAGAGTTTTTAACCGCTTTAGCAATGGTTTGGGTAGAATCTGCCTTAGAAATTAAGGTTACAACTCGCATGAACAAGCGTTGTCCTGGTCCTTTCTCAAATACAAGGCTTTGTTCGTTTACTTCTTCCCCTCCGTAACGTCTTGCCCCTCCTGCCACTTTAGCAAAACGGGTTACTGCTAATAATTCACGTCCCAATAAGCTGTCTGGGATCTCAAAATAGTATTTATCGTCCTGAAAATGAACGGTAAATACCCCTTTTTGGCTTACAGCCTTCTTGGTGATCAACTCGCCAAATGCCTTTGGGCCGGGCTTAGCAGGGGCTTCTTTTTTCGCTCCATTTTGGGCAGAAGCAGTGTCTGCTTTTTGTGCATTTGAACTTAATGTCAAAACGACACAAAGACTAGTAAAAACTAGGATCTTCTTCATATTAATAATTATTGTTTTGTTGATAATATTTATAAATATATTATTTTCTACCAACACTAGTTAGCTATATTAAATTTTAAATAAAAAATAGGGTCGAAAATTGTTTCAATCAAATAATTACTTATTTTGTATCCCCTTAGAAACTAGTGTGTAAAGATTCGAGCGAATTCTAACCAATAGTGAAGAGGATTTTATTCTTTTATAAATTTTTATTTAAAACCAAAAATCAATTGAATCATGGCTGAGACTAAACCAACTGCAACCGCTGCATCAAAAACAGCAGCACAGCCGCAAAAAGGCGGCAAC